>JAKAVN010000182.1 GCA_021827495.1 Deltaproteobacteria bacterium
CTTCGGATCGCGCGACTCAGGCAGCCAGATAGCCGCGAAGATGAGATTGGCGAACGTCAACGCTGCCGCGAACAGCACCGGCGTGCGCAGGCTGACCGCGCCGAGCAGGCCGCCGACCGCGGGCCCCAGCACAAAGCCCAAGCCGAAGGCCGCGCCGATCATCCCCATCGCGTGCGCCCGCTTCGATTCTTCGGTGGTGTCGGCGACGTAGGCTTGCGCGGTCGAAATCGTCGCCGCGCAGGCGCCATGCACCGCGCGCGAGATGAGCAGGCCCGCAAACGAGTCGGTGAATCCGTAGATGAGGTAACTCAGCGACGAGCCGAACAGTCCCAGCATGATGATCGGGCGCCGGCCGATCCGATCGGACAACCGCCCGAGCAGTGGAGCGAAGATGAACTGCATTATCGAGTAGGCGGAGAGAATCAGCCCGATCGCGCCAGCGCCGATACCCAGGCGCACGGCGTACATCGGCAGAAATGGAATGACGATGCCGAAGCCGAGCAAGTCGAAGAAAACGGTCGCGAACAGGATGAGGCGCGCGGCGCCGCCGGGCGCCGCGGCGGCCGCCGCCGGCTTGGATGGTTGCGAAGTTGGCATCAGGGTCTGTCTTGGGCGCGCGCGATGAAGGAAATCGCATGACGGCTCCGCAGTCAAGCAAGCGCCGTTTTCGCGGCGCCTGCCGCTCGCCTGCCGCGCCGCGCCAAGCGCGCGCATCGATGCGCGCGTGGAGCGTCAAGGTGCGCGAGACGATCATCTTCACAATGATCGCTAGCGTCCGATCAACGCATGATAATCGTTGAGTTTAACGATCGCCGGACGAATTCTCGGTGGCGAAGCGGTAGACCAACTCGCCGGGGCGCACGTAGCCGAGCTGCTCGCGGATGAGCCGCTCGAGATAGTGATCGTCGGTGCGCAGCCGGGCCAGCTTGAGCTTCAACGCGGCGTTGGACTTGAGCAATTCCTTGTGCATGGTCTCGATCTGGGCGCGCCGCCCGCGCAGCACCATCAGGTCCCGCAGGCCCAAGGGCCCGGCGACGAAATCCATCGCAAGCAGGCCGCAGGCGACGGCCAGGATGAGCGTCAGCCATTCGCGGCGCAGGAACAGGCTTAACCTGACCACAAGCAGCATGGTAAAAAGGCTTACCCCGAACTTCAAGTGGGCTTATGAGCGAACGCCATTTTAATTCGGTAAAGATAAGGCGGCACAAGGCTTCTTATGACTTTAAAATTTCTTTATAAAGGATCCTCGTTCTACTTGATTTCGGAATAACACGTTTCTATAATCCGGCCTGAAGGTGGGGCCATGAGGGCCTAGCCAGCGGGTTTCGGATGCTTGTCCGGCAGCAGCAATTTGAAGGAGGTGTCTAATGCCAGCAGGAAAGAAAAGAAGTTCAGCTACCAAGTCCAAAGCTAAGCTAAAGACGAATATGAAGAAGAAAGCCGGCAAGAAAAAGAAGAAGTAACGGCATAAGTTTTCCTCCGGGCAACCGGAGGCTGGCCAAGATGCCGGGCATGCTGCTGAGATGAGCCGGGGTGAGCTAACCCCGTACCGCGAGAGGGCCCCCGAAAGGGGGCCCTCTTTTTTTCTTTTCATGCGCGCTGCGCCTGAGCACGCTACCAGTGTGTCTTCGACGATCGTCGCATCCGTTTCGCCCAAAGCATCGCATCGCGGGGCACCCCACTCTCGAATTGCCGCACCCGCTGTAACGCGCGCCGCGCCGCGCGGCGCTTGCGGCACGGACGGCGCGCGGCGCAACGTAAATGGCGTATGGAGACGCGGCTTGGCCGGATCCCGGCCGATTACGAGCGGCCTCAACCGCTGAAATTCGCCTGGCCGCTGGTGCTCGTGCCGGAGCTTTTCACCACGGCGCGCCATCTCGCAGTTGTGCGCGGATACTTCGCGAGCATCGGATGGGAGGTCTATGCGCCGGATTTCCGCGCGGTGGCGAGTGCGGCGCGCATGGACGCGCGCACAACGGACTTCGACGGGGGCGGCTTCGAGGAGCTTGCCGCGATGGTGTCCGAGGCCGTAGCGGCGCTTGGGCGAGACGCGATTATCGTCGGTCATGGATTGGGCGGGCTGCTGGCGCTTAAGGCGGCTGAAGACCCGCACGTGCGGGCGGCGGTCGCGCTCGCGCCGATGCCGCCCGGGTTTCGATCGCCGCTGGTGATGCGCGCGGCGAACTGGCCGGCGCGTGTGCTCGGCCGCGCGCTCCAGCCGCCGCGCGGCGCCGCGCTCTTCCAGCTATTGGCCGACGCCGAGCCGTTCCAGCGCGAAGCGCTGACGCGGGCTCTGGTAGCCGACAATTTGCGCGCGGCGCTCGAAGTCGTGCACGGCCGGGTCAGGTTTGCAGAGGGCGGGCGCGCCGTGGCGCGGCTGATCGTGGCGGGCGATTCCGATCGGTTTGCGCCGCTTAAGACGACGCGCGAGTTCGCCGCGCGGATCGGCGCGGCGATTCGCGTGGTGCCTGGCCGCGGCCATTGGCTCATCGGCGGCCGTGCGCTGGAGCGCGCGGTGGCGGAGGTCCAGCGCTTCCTGGTGCACAACCTCGGCGGCGATCTGCTGCTGTTCTATCCTGAAGAGTGCAAGGAATCGAACGACGATCAGTGAGCGGCGCATTTGCCGCGCGCGATCAGTTGCCGGCCGTCAGCCGACGGCGCCCGCCAGGCTGGCCGGCCATGTGCGAATTGGTCGAATTGATCGGATCGACCCATTTTGTTAAATTAGCGTATGGCGCTGCACTCGACAGCAGCATCCAGGAAAATGGTTGAAGGCCTGCGGAGACCCGCGGGCTTTTTTGCATGAGGAGACTCTCAATGCCCCATTCGGAGCTTCGCGAGGGACTCACCTTCGACGACGTGCTGTTGCTGCCGCAGGCTTCCGACCTGCTGCCCTCGGGCTGCGACGTCGCGACAATGCTGACTCCCAACATTCGGCTGCGTATCCCGCTGGTCTCGAGCCCGATGGACACGGTAACCGAGTCGCGCACGGCGATTGCGATCGCGCAGATGGGCGGTCTCGGCTTCATCCATCGCAACTTGCCGATCGAGCGCCAGGCCGCCGAAGTCGCCGCAGTGAAGAAGTACGAGAGCGGCATGATCGCCGATCCGGTCACGGTCCATCCCGAACAGAAGATCGCTGACGCGTTGGCGACCATGGAGCGCCACGGCATCTCGGGCCTGCCGGTGGTCGCCGACGGCCGCCTGGTCGGTATCCTGACCAACCGCGACCTGCGCTTCGAAAAACGCCTGGACAAGCTGGTGCGCGAAGTGATGACCCCCCAGGTCATCACCGCCCGTCCCGGAATCAGCCTCGAGCAGGCCAAGGAAATCCTTCAGGCCCATCGCATCGAAAAACTTCCGCTGGTCGACGAGCGCCAGCGCCTGTGCGGCCTCATCACCGTCAAGGACATGGACAAGGCGACGCGACATCCTTACTCCAGCAAGGATAAGCGGGGCCGGCTGCGCGTCGGCGCCGCCATTGGCGTGGGCCCTGAGCGCGCCGCGCGCGCGGCCGCGCTGGTCGGCGCCGGCGCCGACGTGCTGTGCATCGACACCGCGCACGGTCATTCGCACAACGTGATCGAGGCGCTGCAGGCGACCAAGCACGATCATCCTGAGGTCGAGGTGCTGGCCGGCAACGTCGCGACCGCCGAGGGCGCCAAGGCCCTGATCGATGCGGGCGCCGACGCGCTGCGGATCGGGATGGGTCCCGGATCGATTTGCACCACGCGGGTGATCTCAGGGGTCGGCGTCCCGCAGATAACCGCGATCATGGATTGCGCCGCGGTCGCCGAGCCGCGCCGCATACCGCTGGTGGCCGACGGCGGAATCCGCTTCTCGGGCGACATCGTCAAGGCGCTGGCCGCCGGCGCCGCGACGGTGATGATCGGCTCGCTGTTCGCGGGCAGCGAAGAGAGCCCCGGCGAAACGATCCTCTACCAGGGCCGGACCTACAAGCTGTATCGCGGGATGGGATCGCTTGGCGCGATGAGCGAGCGGGTGCGCGACCGCTACGGCCAGAGCGACATCGAGGAAGGCAAGCTGGTGCCGGAGGGAATCGAGGGCCGCGTGCCCCATCGCGGCTCGCTGGCCTCCAATATCGAGCAGCTGGTGGGCGGCCTGCAGTCCGGGATGGGCTATATCGGCGCCGCCAATCTCATCGAACTGCGCCGCCGCGCCCGCTTCATCCGGGTCACCGACGCTGGCCAGCGCGAGAGCCACGTGCACGACGTCTTCGTGACCAAGGAAGCGCCCAACTATCGTCCGTAGGGCCAACTGCGGTCCCCAGCCCATGCATGGACGCGATCCTCTTGAGCGCGCGCCGACGGCGGCTCCGCGCGCGCGGCGCTCGATGCTATTGCGGCGGCGTGGCACAATCGGCGTCGTGGGAGCTGAGGCGGCCAAGACTGGTGCGGGCCAGACTGCGCACGCGGCTTGGGCGCGCGGGCCGGGCGGTGCAAAAAAATGTCCGAGGTAAAGAAAATCAGGGTCGGCGTGCTGTTCGGCGGGCGATCGAGCGAGCACGAAATCTCGCTGCGCTCAGCGTTGACGGTGATGTCGGCGATGGATCCGGCGCGGTACGAGGTCGTGCCGATTGGGATCGGACGCGATGGCCGCTGGTACCTGCGCGCCGACGCGATCCGGATGCTGGCCGAAGCGGCGCCGCGTCTCGAGGCGCTCGCGGGCGGCGGCCTCGAGGTCAGCCTGCTGCCGCATCCCGCCGGCAATTCTCTGGTCGAAGCGCCGGGCAATGGCCGGCGCGCCGCGGCGGGATCGGCGCGCGGTGCCGGGCGCGCATTGCCGGGCCCGCTCGACGTGGTCTTTCCCGTGTTGCACGGCAGTTACGGCGAGGACGGCACCATCCAGGGGCTGCTGGAGCTGGCGGGAATCCCCTACGTCGGCGCGGGCGTGCTCGGATCGGCGGTTGGGATGGACAAGGACGTGCAGAAGCGGCTGCTGCGCGAGGCCGGCTTGCCGGTGGTGCGCTACGCGGCGATCGAGCGCTGGCAATGGCGTGAGCACCCCGAGCGCGCGGCCGATCTCGCGCGCGCGCTCGAATACCCGGTGTTCGTCAAGCCCAATGCGCTCGGCTCATCGGTCGGGATAAGCAAGGTCAAGCACGCGCGCGCACTCGAGGCGGCGCTCGAGGACGCCTTCGCGTATGACCGCAAGGTGCTGATCGAGGCCGCCTGCGAGGGGCGCGAGCTGGAATGCGCGGTGCTCGGCAATGAACGCCCAGAGGCGTCGATCCCCGGCGAGATCATCGTCAAGGGACACCACGAGTTCTACAGCTACGAGTCGAAGTACGTCGACCCCGCGGGCGCGGAGGTCAAGATTCCCGCCGCGCTGACCGCGGCCCAGAGCGAGCATCTGCGCGAGCTTGCGGCCGGCGCGTTCCGCGCGCTGGGGCTGCGCGGGATGGCGCGGGTCGATTTTCTCGCCCGCCCGGCGCTCAGCGAAATCTACGTCAACGAGGTCAACACCATCCCCGGCTTCACCGCGATCAGCATGTATCCGAAACTATGGGAGGCCTCGGGTCTGTCGCTTGGGCGGCTCATCGATCGCCTGATCGAACTCGCCCTCGAAGAGCATCGCGCGCGCGCCGCGCTCAAAATAACCTATGAGGTCAAGGAACGTTAACGGACCGCCGGCGGCAACATCGTTGAGAGAGCCCAGCCCAGAGCGCGATTGAACGCCGCCGCCAGCCGCCCGTCCACGCGATGAAACCGCTGCTCGTTGCCACCACCAACCCGGCCAAGCTCGGCGAGTATCGCCTGCTGCTGCGCGAGTACGGCCTGGCGCCGGTATCGCTGCGCGAGGCCGGCGTCGATGATCATGCGCCCGAAGAAACCGGCGCCAGCTTTGCCGAGAACGCGCTGCTCAAGGCGAGCTTCTACTTCGCGCGCGCCAAGCTGCCGACCCTCGCCGACGATGGCGGGCTGGAAGTCGACGCGCTTAACGGCGAGCCCGGCGTGCGCTCGCATCGATGGCTTGCCGGCGCCGGCGCGGCCGCACGCGGCGGCCTCGACCGCGCGCTCGCCGAAGAAGTGATTCGGCGGATGGCCGGCGTGGAGCCGGCGCGCCGCGGCGCGCGGCTGCGCGCGGCCGCTCCGCTGGTAGATC
>JAKAVN010000021.1 GCA_021827495.1 Deltaproteobacteria bacterium
GCACGGCGAATCCGTGCGTGATGTGCAATCGCGAGATCAAGTTCGACCGGCTCCGCGAGCGCGCCGCCGCGATCGGCGCGGACTACGTCGCCACCGGCCATTATGCCCGTATCGAGTGCGACGCGCGCGGCCGCTTCCATCTGCTGCGCGCCGCCGACAGCACCAAGGATCAGTCCTATTTCCTGTTCACGCTCGGCCAGCCTGAGCTTGGCCGCACGCTCTTTCCGCTCGGCGCGATGAGCAAGGCCGAGGTACGCGAGTGCGCGCGCCGGCTTGGCCTCGCCAACGCCGACAAGCCCGAGAGCCAGGAGATTTGCTTCGTGCCCGATGGCGACTACGCCCGCTTCGTCGAGCGCGCGGCCGGCCCCGGCCGGGTTCGCCCCGGCCGTATCGTCGATCGCACGGGGCGGGCGCTGGCGGTCCATCGCGGAGTGCATCGCTTCACCGTCGGGCAGCGCCGCGGACTCGGGCTGAGCGCGCCGGCGCCGCTCTATGTGCGCGAGATTCGCACCTTAAGCGGCGAAGTCGTGGTCGGCCCGCGCGAGGATCTCGGCGCCACCGGCCTGGTCGCGCGCAACTTGAGCCTGGTCGACCCGGAGGCCATCGGCGCCGGCCCAATCGCGGTCGAGGCCCGCATCCGCTATCGTCATCCGGCGCTGCCCGCGATGCTCGCGATCGAATCCGCCGATCGCGCGCGCGTGACCTTCGCCAACGGTGGCGGACCGGCGGTGACGCCCGGACAGGCGTGCGTGTTTTACCGCGGGGAGGAAGTTGTCGGCGGCGGCTTCATTGAAAGGGCGCTGTTGTGAGGACGGGTGCGATGCGATTTGCGGTGGCCACGCTCGGATGCAAGGTCAACCAGTACGACTCGGCGATGATCGAGTCGCGCCTGGGCGCGCGCGGGCTGGAGCGCTGCGAGTTCGACCAGGTCGCCGACGTCTATATCGTCAACACCTGCACGGTGACCGATCGCGCGGATGCCGAGAGCCTCAAGCTCGCGCGCCGCGCGCGGCGGCTCAATCCGCAGGCGCGCGTGGTGATGACCGGATGCCTGGCGCAGGCCAGCCCCGCCGTGCTCGCCGCGGCGCCCGAGATTGACGCCGTGGTTGGACTGGGCCGCCCCGACGACCTTGAACGCGCCGCTTTGGGCGAGGCCGGCGCGCGGGTGATGGTTTCCAATCTGCGCAAGGATCGCGCACCGATTGAACTGGGGGCGGTTGCGCTGGCCGGCCATACCCGCGCCTTCCTCAAGCTGCAGGAGGGATGCGACCAATTTTGCAGCTTCTGTATCGTGCCGACCTCGCGCGGAACCTCGCGCAGCGTCGAACCGCGGCGCATCTTCGCCGCGCTCGATTCGCTGGCGGCCTCGGGCTTTCGTGAGGTCATCCTGTCGGGGGTTCATCTTGGCGGCTACGGAGGCGACCTCGATCCGCCGGTCAGCCTCGAGGCGCTGCTCGAGATGGTCGCCGAGCGTTCACCGATCGGCCGGGTCAGGATAAGCTCGCTCGACCCCGAAGAGCTGAGCGACCGAATCGTGGAAATTCTGTCCACTAGCGACAAGTTCTGCCCGCATCTTCATCTGCCGCTTCAGGCTGGTACCGATGCGACGCTGGTGCGGATGCGCCGGCGTTACGACCGCGCGCACTACAGAGGCCGCGTTGAACGCATCGTGGCGGCGATGCCTTCGGCCGCCATCGGCACCGACCTTATCGCGGGCTTTCCGGGCGAGACCAGCCGGGATTTCGACGATTACTTTAAGTTCATTGAGGCGCTGCCGCTTGCCTACTTTCACGTCTTCCCATACTCGGTGAGAGCAGGGACTACGGCCGCCAAGCTGCTGGGCAAGGTGGCGGCGGCCGAGATAAAGCGCCGGGCCGGGATACTGCGCGGGCTGGGCGAAGACAAGCGGCGGCGTTTCGTTGAACGGTTTCGCGGTTCAAGGCTTAAAGTCCTGCTTGAAGAACGTGGCGCGGACGGCAGGCTGAAGGGTTACAGCCGCAACTATATCCGCATGCTGGTGGAGGGCCCCGACACACTTGCGAACGACGAGATTGAGGTGGTGGCATCGCGTGTCGAGGGCGTGGCCCTCGCTGGGCAAGTTGCTGTGGCCCGATCAGGGTTCGCGGCCGGCGCGGGCACGTTCTGAAGACGATCGCGCAGACCTGGAGCGGCGGCTCAACTATACCTTCGTGCGTCCCGAGCTGTTGCGGATCGCGCTCACCCATCCGAGCGCCGCAGTCGGCGCCGACGCGCACTACGAGCGGCTCGAGTTTCTTGGCGACGCGGTGCTCGACCTGGCGATCGCGGACCTGCTGATGCGCCGCTTGCCCGAAGCCAAGGAAGGCGTGCTCTCCAAGGAGCGCGCGTCGATCGTCAACGGCCGCACGCTGGCCGCCAAGGCGCAGGACATCGGGATCGGCCGGGCGCTGCGGCTGGGCAAGGGCGAAGACAAGAGCGGCGGACGTGACAAGGTGTCGATTCTCGCCGCCTCGTTCGAGGCCGTGCTCGGCGCGATCTATACCGACAGCGGCTTGGGGCCGGCGCAGCGTGTGATCGAGGGACTGTTCGCCGACGACATCGGCGGGCCCAGCACCGAACGCGACTACAAGACCGAGCTGCAGGAAATCTCCTACCGCCGCTTTCGCAGCCAGCCGGTCTACGAATTGGTCGCGTCACGCGGCCCCGACCACGCCAAGATGTTCACCACTCGCATCCGGATCGCCGGGCGCGATCTTGGAGTGGGCGAGGGCGGCAGCAAGAAGCAGAGCGAGCAGGCCGCCGCGCGCGCGGCCCTGGATCGGATCGAGAATGAGAAACTTGGACATCGCTGAGCGTCATCGCGCGGGCTTCGTCGCCTTGGGCGGACGGACCAACGTCGGCAAGTCGACGCTCCTCAACCGCATGGTCGGCCACAAGGTCGCGATCGTCACGCCGCGCCCGCAGACCACCCGCCGCCGCATCCTCGGCATCCGCTCCGACCCCGGCGCCCAGCTGATCTTTATCGACACCCCGGGGTTGCATCGTCCGCGCAGCGCGCTTGACGAGCGGATGATCGAAGTCGCGCGCCGATGCCTTGGCGAGGGTGAGGTCGTAGTCGGCGTGGTCGAGGCGAGCGCTCCGCTAAGCGAGGGCGACCGCGCCTTTCTTGCCGAGCTGCGCGAACTCAAGGCGCCGCGGATCGTCGCGGTCAATAAGATCGACCGTGTAAGACGCGCCGATTTATTTGCCGCGGTCGAGCAATGCGGCCGTGAACTGCCCGAGGCCGAGATCGTTCCGGTGAGCGCGCTTAAGGGAGAAAACGTCGAGGAGCTGGTGGCGGTCATCACGCGGATGCTGCCCGACGGGCCGTCCCTGATGCCCGAGGACGAGTACACCGACCAGAGCGAACGGATGATCGCGGCCGAGGTCGTGCGCGAGAAAGTGTTCCTCGCGATGCGCGAGGAGGTTCCATTCTCGACCGCCGTGGTGGTGGAGAACTTTGTCGAGGAACCCGAGCGCCGGCTGCTCAGGATCGCGGCCGTCATAGTCATCGCGCGCGAGGCGCATAAGGGAATGCTGATCGGGGCGGGCGGCCGCCAGCTCAAGCAGATCGGCACGGCCGCGCGGCTCGAACTCGAAAAGCTGCTCGGCGCGCACGTCTTTCTCCAACTGCTGGTCAAGGTCGACAAGGATTGGACGCGCAGCCCGCGCAAGATCGCGGAGTTGGGGCTTTGAGATGAAACCGGCTGCGAAGAACTCCGATGCCGGCCGCGCGGGCGCGCTGGCCGCGGTGCCCGAGGGCGCGCCGGTGGTGGTGTTGGTCGGGCGCGCCAATGCGGGCAAATCGACGCTCTTCAACCGCATCGCGCGCGGCCGCCGCGCGATCGTAAGCCCGGTCGCCGGCACCACGCGTGACCTCAACGTGGGACAGGCCGAACATCTCGAACGCAATTTTTTCGTCGTCGATAGCGGCGGGCTCGAATTGGGCGGACGCGAGCGGCTCGGCGAGCGCGTTGCCGAGGAGGCATTGCGCGCCGTGGCGCTGGCCGACGTCGTGGTCTTCATGTTCGACGGACGCGCCGGCCTCGGCCCCGGCGACCGCGAGGCGATCGCGCTGATTCGGGAGAGCGGACGCCCGATGATGGCGGCCGTCAACAAGATGGACCGCGCCGGGATGGAAGCGGTGGCCGGCGAATACCATGCGCTGGGCGTGTCGCCGCTGGTGCTGATCTCGGCGGCCCATGGCCGCGGCGTCGAGGAGTTGCTCGACGAGGTCGTCGCGCGCCTGCCCGCCGCCCAGGCGCATCCGGCTCCGCCGCCCGACCTGAGGCTGGCGCTCATCGGGCGCCCCAACGTTGGTAAATCGTCGCTGCTGAACCGGCTGGCCGGCTTCGCGCGCGCGATCGTCGACGACACGCCGGGCACCACGCGCGACCCGGTCGACGTGCGGCTGCGCGCCGCCGACCGCGACGTGCTCCTGATCGATACCGCCGGAATCCGCCGGCCCACCAAGGTCGAGGGCGAACTCGAGCATTTCTCGGTCGGCCGCGCCATCGAGACCATCCGCCGCGCCGAGGTCCTAGCCTTGGTGATCGATTCGACCGAGGGCGTCACCGACCAGGACGCGCGCCTGGCGCGGCTGGTTGAAAGCGAAGGACGGGCGCTGGTGCTGGTCTGCAACAAGTGGGACCTCGCGGCGAAGGAGGGGCGCAAGGTCGCCGCGTTCGTGCGCGACGCGCAACAGCACGCGCCCTTCCTGGCCTTCGCGGAGATGCTGTTCACCTCGGCGTTGACCGGCGACGGCGTCGACAAGATCATCCCGGCGGCGATGAAGGCGGTCGACTCGTGGCGTGCGGCTTTTCAGACCGCGCAGCTTAACCGGGTGCTGGCCGAGGCCACCGCCGCGATGGACCCGCCGATGGTCGGGCGGCGGCGGCTGAAGCTGATGTACGTCACCCAGGTCGGCCAGGCGCCCCCGCGCCTGGCGTTTTTCGCCAACGTCGAGCGCGACATCCCGGCGCATTACCTGCGCTTTCTCGCCACCCGTTTTCGCTCCGCGCTCGGGCTCGCCGGTACGCCGTTGCTGCTGGAGTTTCGCCGCACCGGGCGCACCTGGGCGCAGGCGCGCGCCAGCGGCGCCGTGCGGCCCAGGGAAGCGCCCCGGAAGGCGCCCAGGAAAGCAAAGGACGGAGAGCGCTAGGCGGCGTGCCGGCGGCGCGATGGAAAGCGCGGCCCGCGCGCACTTCGCCGCGCCCGGCGGCTTCGGTATAGTCAGCGGAAGGTCGGATTTCGTGATCCTGATTCTGGATTTCGGCAGCCAATACACGCAGCTCATCGCGCGGCGCGTGCGCGAGGCCAAGGTCTATTGCGAGATTCATCCGTACAATCTCGCGATCGAAAAGATCCGCGCGATGCGGCCGCGGGGGATAATCCTCTCGGGCGGTCCGGCCAGCCTTTACGAGGCCGGGGCGCCGGACCTCGCGCCGGAGGTGCTGCGGGTGGGATGCCCGGTGCTAGGAATTTGCTACGGGATGTATGTAATCGCGCAGCATCTGGGCGCGCGCAGCGCGGGTTCGCGGGCGCGCGAGTACGGCGCGGCCACGCTGGTAATCGACCAGCCCGATGCCCTGTTCGAGGGGATTGCGGCCCGCGAGCAACTGGTGTGGATGAGCCACGGCGACCGCATCGAAGCGATTCCGCCAGCGCTCGAAGCGATCGCGCATAGCGGCAATTCGCCCTACGCCGCGGTCCGCACGCGCGACGGCCTGTTGCGCGGCATCCAGTTCCATCCCGAGGTCGCGCACACGCCGTGCGGTGCGCAGGTGCTGGGCAACTTCGTGCGCAAGGTCTGCGGCGAGGCCGGCGACTGGACGCCGGCCGCGTTGGTCGAGACCAAGCTCGCCGAGATTCGCGCGCGCGTGGGCAGCGAAGGCCGCGTGCTGATGGGCTTGTCGGGCGGCGTTGACTCGTCAGTCGCCGCCGTGTTGATCCATCGCGCGATTGGCGACCGCCTCAGATGCGTCTTCGTCGACACCGGCCTGCTGCGCGCCGGCGAGCGCGAACGGATGGAGACGGTCTTCGCGGGGCGGCTAAAAATAGCGCTCAGCGTGGTCGACGCCTCCGATCTGTTCCTGGGGCGGCTGGCCGGCGTGCTCGACCCCGAGCACAAGCGGCGCATCATCGGCCATACGTTCATCGAGGTCTTCGAGAAGGAAGCGCAGGCGATTGGCGGCGCCAGGTTTCTCGGCCAGGGAACGCTCTATCCCGACCTGATCGAGTCGGTTTCGTTCAAGGGCCCCTCGGCCGTCATCAAGTCGCATCACAACGTCGGTGGCCTGCCGGAGCGGATGCGCCTGGAGCTGATCGAGCCGCTGCGCGAGCTGTTCAAGGACGAGGTGCGCGCGGTCGGGCGCGAGTTGGGACTGGGCGCCGACATCGTCGATCGCGAGCCATTCCCCGGTCCGGGACTGGCGGTGCGGATCGTCGGCGAGGTGACGCGCGAGCGCCTCGAGCTGCTGCGCCGCGCCGACCGGATCGTGATGGAGGAGGTCGAGGCGGCCGGTCTTGGCGCGCGCCTGTGGCAGGCCTTTGCGGTGTTGCTGCCGCTCAAGGCGGTTGGCGTGATGGGCGACGGGCGCACCTATGAGAGCGTGATCGCGATTCGCGCGGTCGAATCGTCCGACGGGATGACCGCCGACTGGGCGCGCATCGATCCGGCCCTGCTCGCGCGGCTCTCCGGCCGAATCACCAATGAGGCGCGCGGCGTCAACCGCGTGGTCTACGACATCACCTCCAAGCCGCCCGCGACCATCGAATGGGAGTAACCACATCGTGACCGTGCGCACCCGCTACGCGCCGAGCCCCACCGGCGCGCTACATATCGGCAACGTGAGATCGGGGCTTTTCGCCTACCTGTTCGCGCGCCACAATGGCGGCGAATTCGTCCTGCGCATCGACGACACCGACCAGGAACGCTCCACTCAGGAGTCGCTCGAGGAGATCCTCGAGAGCCTGCGCTGGCTCGGGATGGAATGGGACAAGGGACCGCCCGAGAGCCGCTACTTCCAGTCCAGCCGCTTCGACCGCTATCGCGAGGGGGCGCTCCAGTTGCTGCGCGACCACAAGGCCTACCCCTGCTACTGCACGGCGGAGGAGTTGGACGCCAAGCGCAAGCAGGCCGAGCGCGAGCATCGCAAGCCCGGCTACGACGGCAAGTGCCGCGGCCTGCCGTTCGCCGCGGATCTCGCGCTGCCCGACAAGCGCGCCGGCCGCAACTATACGATTCGCTTTCGCTCGCCGCGCACGGGCGAGACCGTGGTCGCCGATCATGTCAAGGGCCGCGCCGTGTTCGACAACGCCGAGCTCGACGATCTGATCATTTTTCGCTCCGACGGCGTGCCGACCTACAACTTCGCCACTGTGCTCGACGACGCCGACTTCGGCATCACCCACGTCGTGCGCGGCGACGACCATCTGCCCAACACGCCGCGCCAGATGCAGATCTTCTACGCGCTCGGGCTCAAGCCGCCCGAGTACGCGCATTTGCCGCTGGTGATGGGGCCCGACGGGCAGAAGCTCTCCAAGCGCCATGGCGCGACCTCGGTTTTCGCCTACCGCGAGGCCGGCTACTTTCCCGAGGCGCTGCTCAATTATCTGGCGCGCCTGGGATGGTCGCACGGCGACCAGGAGATCTTTTCCAAGCCGGAGCTGATCGAGTATTTCGATTTCGCCGCCTGCGGCAAGTCGGCCGGAATTTTCAACGCCGAGAAGCTGCTGTGGCTGAACTTCCACTACATGAAGGAGCGGCCCTTGCCGCAGCTCGCGCGCGAGGTGCGCCCATTCATCGAGCGCGCCGGATACCAGCGGATTCCTGGCGGCGAGGCGTGGCTCGAAAAGATGATCGCGACGCTGCGCGAGCGCGCCAAGACACTGGTCGAGCTGGTCGACTTCGCGCGCTTCTACCTGAGCGACGCGATTACGATCGATCCCAAAGCTGCCGCGAAGTTCCTCAAGCCGGAGATCGCCGAGCCGCTGAAGGCACTCGCGCAAGAGATCGAATCGATCGAATCGATCGACGGCGGCTTCAGCGAAGCAGCCGTGCAGGCGGCGTTCGAGCGGGTGCTGGAGCGCTTCGGGATGAAGCTCGGGCAGCTCGCCCAGCCGGTGCGCGTGGCGCTGACCGGTGGCACGGTCAGCCCGGGAATTTACGAGGTGATCGCCGTGCTCGGCAAGGCGCCGACCGTCGCGCGGTTGCGCGCCGCGCTCGAACGCGTCGAGTCAGCCGCCTGAACGCAATTCGCTCCGGGGCGTTGGCGATCAATGGGCGAGGCCTTGTAATGCGGCCGCCCGGCTAATATTCGTCGGTGCCCGCCGACAAGCCATCCGCTGGCCGCACCAGGCTTTAGGGCGAGGGCGCCTGGGCCGCCGCGCGCATGCTTTCGAAGAAGCTCGAGTTCGCGGTGACAAGCTGCCCGAGGGCGGTGACTATCTTTTCCGACATCTCAGGCACGGCATTCTTTCCGACCCGAAACACCGAGGAATCCTCGAAAACCTCGCCCGGCAGCTTGTCAGAGTAAATCGTGAACGCGACGGACACCGCGGACATGCGGCCGGAAAGCTTGCCGTCGATTCCGTTCCACATATCCACGCAGGCAAAGTGCACGCCCATCCCGTATCCGCGCGTGCTGTCGGCGAGCTGGTAGCCGACCGATTTCTGGATTTTGTTTTTGAAGGCCGCGCAAAAATTCTGCCCTACGGCGTCGGCACAAGGACAGGTGACGTTGACGTTGATCCGTGCATCCGCCGCTTGCGCCCCGCCATTGGTGGGGGAGACCCCCACGATGACCGGCGCCAGCATCGCTGCCGCAACTATGAATCCAGGTATTCTCACGACGGATGCAGGCTAGCCAACGCCCGCGGCCCCGACAAGAGGGGGTCCTTCCACGTTCAACAATTGCAAATCAGAGAGCGGGACCTCAGATGGCGCCGCGCGCGCGCAGTCCGGCGATCGCCGCCGCGTCGTATCCGAGTGCATTCAGCACGGCCTCGGTGTGCTCGCCCTTCTCGGGCGCGGGCGTGCGCAACTCCCACGGCGTGCGGCTTAGATCCACCGCCTGGCCGACCAGCTCCTGGCGGCCATGCTCGGGGCTCTCGATCTCGCGTGCGATTCCGATGTGCCGCACCTGTGGGTCGGCGAATACCTCGTCGATGCGATAGATCGGGCCGCAGGGGACGCCGGCGCCGTTGAGAATTTCGATCCATTCGGCCGACCGCCGGGTGCGGGTGATCGCTTCGATAGCCGCGTTGAGCCGATCTCGGTTGCGCAGGCGCGCCTTGCCGCTTGCGTAGTCCGGATCGCTGGCAAGCTGCGCGGCCCCGAGCGCCTTGCAAAGGCGGGTGAACAGTTCGTGGCCGGAGCCGGCGATATTGATATGCCCGTCAGCCGTCGCGAAGACGCCGGTCGGAATGGCGGTCGGATGATTGTTGCCGGCCTGTTCCGGCACTTCCCTGGCGAGCAGCCAGCGCGCCGCCTGGAAGTCCAGCATCGCGACCTGCGCCGCGAGCAGGGAGGTTTGCACCCACTGTCCCGCGCCCGATTGCTCCCGCTCCAGCAGCGCGAGCAGGATGCCCATCGCGCAGAACACGCCCGCGCTCAGATCGGCAATCGCGATACCGACCCGCACCGGCCCCTGGCCCGGCAGTCCGGTAATCGACATCAACCCGCCCATCCCCTGCGCAATCTGGTCGAGGCCGGGACGATCGGAATACGGGCCCTCTTGGCCGAAGCCCGAGATGCTGGCGTACACGAGCCGCGGGTTGATCGCGCGCAGCCGCTCATAGTCGATACCCAGCCGATGCTTGACGTCGGGGCGATAGTTTTCGACCAGCACGTCAGCGCCCCGGACCAGGCGTTTGAGGATTTCGAATCCCTCGGGGGCCTTGAGGTTCAGCGTAAGGCTGCGCTTGTTGCGATGCAGGTTTTGGAAATCCGGGCTGCCGCGTGAACCGACCTCGGTCGCGTCGTTGTCAGGCGTTTCGATCTTCAGGACGTCGGCGCCCCAGTCGGCGAGCTGGCGCACCGCCGTCGGTCCCGAGCGCGCCCGAGTGAGATCGAGGACTCTGAAACGGGAAAGCGGAAGCTGGTTCATAGCAGAGGCATCATAATTCGACCGATGCTTCGATGGCCAACGGCGCGCGCGCGCCGCGCGCAGCCAGCCCGCCGGTGGAGCTCGGGAGTTCGCCGCGCAGTCAGCCCGACCGCCACATCAACCGGATGCCGCCTTGCGGCCCCGCATCTCCAGCGGCGCAAGCGCGGCCGCTGAGGCGCGGGCTAACCCTTGTCCTTGTGCGAACCAAGAGCGCCCGTTTCCATCTCCGAACGCCATTTGTCGATAGTCTCGACGTTGAAGCGCCAGTCACTGCCAATCCGGAAAGCTGGAATTTTACGCCGCTTGATCAGCCGGTAGATGGTGGAGGGATGTACGTGCAGATATTTGGAGACCTCCTCCACAGTCATCACCTTGCTCTGCCGTCCGAACAGCGGCCGGTCATCATCTGAACGGTTCATTTTCGCCCACCCGATCTGCGAGCGGCGGCAGCCGGCCAAGAGAATCGTCCGCCGGCGCCCCGAATGCCCGCGGACACCCACAACAACGCGCCAGCGGCACACTCTGTCGTGCGCTGGCGGCGATAGCCGCGCCCGTGCGGAAGCCGCCATTGCCTCTCTAGCATCATCCATCATCGATGGTGGGCGGCATAGACGATCACGGCAACTTATTTCGCGCTGGAGATCAGACGCATAAATAAAGTCAAAGGAGCTAATATTTGCGAATAAAAAGGAAGTTATGGACAAACAAAAAATTCGTCCGACATTTCCAAGCAGAGTTTCGACCATTCCGCATCTTGTGGCATAAGTACGACAGCAGTTGGGCAGCACTGCACAGTCGGATAGATAGAGATTCGAGAAGACTCTGAATAAGACTTCCGGCTCAAACAGAATAGTGCCTATTTTTGATAAGTATTGGCTAATATAACCCATCATAATGATGGACCGATGGGTTCTATTTGACCATCCGGCACGCAGTATTGGTTAGCCGTGCCTTATATCGTGCGTTCAGGCATAAATACTGCACTCTTCCTTGTCGGGCCAAGTTTCTTCCCGCGCCGGACGTGGAAGCGGCTTGCGGATGGCGCTCGCCGCCACGTTTGAACATTCGGTCTCCTGAAGGCTTGAGGAGTGGAGTAGGCGCGTAGCAAGCGTCCGGCGCGCACCAATAGCGGACTTATCCGGGATTGCAGCGAACATGCTGAAGTACCTGAAGGCACGATCCAGACGGAGCATCGCGGCGGCCGCGCCAAAGGGCGCCGCGCCTGACGCTTCGCAATTGGCCACGCGCCACCAGATAGATCTTTTGCAGTTCGTACTCGACAACATGGCCGAGGGCGTGATCGTCTGCGACCGCGAGATGCGCCTTGTCCAATTCAACCGGGGCGCTATCGCGATATTAGGCGCCGATTTGAGAGGGGCCGAGCTCAGCTCGGTGGCAAAACGATACCAGTTATATCCATCCCGCGGTGCGCGGCCCATCGCGATCGAGGAGTGGCCGCTCGCCCGAGCGGCCACGGGCGAGGCGGTCGATAGCGTTCAGTTCATCCTTCACGGACCCAACCTGGCCGCCGACCGATGGATCGAGGCGTCCGCGCGCCCGGTCAGGACCGGCGACGGCACGATCCTCGGCGGGATGCTGGTCCTGCACGACATCAGCGAGCGCAAGGTTGCTGAAGAACAGATGAGGCGGGCGCAAGAGCTCGCGCTGGAGGCGGAACGCCTCCGCTCCGAGTTCCTCAACAACATGAGCCACGAGGTCCGCACCCCGCTCAACGGCATAATCGGCATGACCCAGTTGTTGCTGGGCACCGAGCTCAGCCCCGAGCAGCGCGAGTATGCCGAGACCGTGCAATTGAGCACGGACCTGCTCTACGGCATGGTCAATGACCTGCTTGATTTTTCCAAGCTCGCGGCGGACCAGGTCGTGCTGCAGGAAATCGACTTCGACCTCCTGCAAGTGGTCGAGACCGCAGTGGGCTTGTTCGGTGAGCGTGCGCAGGGAAAGAACGTCGAACTGATTCTGGATGCGGACGATGACGTGCCGCATCTGTTGCGCGGCGACCCGGCGCGGCTCCAGCAGGTGCTCACAAATCTTATCGGCAATGCGGTCAAGTTCACCGACCGCGGCGAGATAGTGGTGCGGTTGGCCAGGGAGGAAGAGTCGGCGGCCGCTGCGTCAGTGCGCTGCGAAGTGCGCGATACGGGGATCGGGATTCCGGCGGATGCGCAGAAGCTGCTGTTTCAGCCGTTCTCCCAGGTTGACGGTTCAACCACGCGCAAGTATGGCGGCTCAGGCCTTGGGCTGGCCATCTCCGCCCAGCTCGTGGAGCGGATGGGGGGGCGCGTCGAGGTCGAGAGCGCGCCCGGCCGCGGTTCCGTTTTTCGCTTTACGATGAAGCTGCAAAAGCAGCGTTTCTACACGCGCGCCGCGGCGAATTCGGAATCGGGATTGGAGTGGCTGCGGCTGCTGGTGATCGAGGACAACGCGACGCTTCGTGCCAGCCTCTGCAAGCGGCTTGGCGCATGGGGCGTGCGCGCCGATTCGGCGGCCGATGGGGCTGAGGCGCTGGACTTGCTGCGCGCCCACGCGGCATCGGGAACTCCGTACGACACCGCCATCCTCGATCTGCACGTGCCTGCGGCGGACAGCGCCCGGCTGATGCGCGCGGTCAAGGCGGACCCGGCCATTGGCCGTACCTGGTTGATTGCCGCAAGCGCGTCCGGCGCCGAGGCGCCAAATCACGCCCTGCATTGCGCTGACGCCGACACTTGGTTGGCTCGGCCCATCCGGCCATCGCAACTCGCGCAGAGTCTCAAAGAGCTCCTGTCGCACAGACACCGCGATCAAGTGAATTACGATGACGGTGCGGCGGTTGAAGGGCCGCAGCTTCATCCTTCGCAGCACACCATCCGGGTGCTGGTCGTCGAGGATAACGCGATCAATCAGAAGCTCGCGCTCAATCAGTTGCGCAAGCTCGGCTACGCCGCTGACGCCATCGACAACGGCCCCGCCGCCCTGGACTTGCTGGCCCGCGGCCCATACACGGCGGTATTGATGGATTGCCAGATGCCGGGGATGGATGGCTACGCGACGACCGCCGAGATTCGCCGCCGCGAGTCAGGCCGCAGGCACACTATCGTCATCGCGATGACCGCTTTTGCCCAGGAGGGGGCGCGCGAACGATGCTACGCCGCGGGAATGGATGGCTATATCGCGAAACCCGTGAGGTTAGAGGCGCTGGAGGCGGTGCTGGTACGCTGGGTCCCATTGAACGGGAACCACGGCAGTCGAAACGGCTCCTCCAAGACGGCGGCCGCGTCGAGTTGCGAGAGCATCGACCCTGAAGTGATGGCTGAACTGCTGGATCTGTCTCGTTCGTGCGACAGTGGCGATTTGCTCGGCGAGCTTATTGATATGTTTTACCGGGAGTTGGAGTCCCGCCTGGCGTCGATTCGCAACGCCTTGCTCCGCAGCCAACTCAGTGAGTTGGACGAGCGCGCCCACGGCCTCAAGGGCTCGTGTCTCAGTCTGGGCCTGGCGCGGATGGCGACGCTGTGCGGCCAGCTTGAAGCGCTGGCGCGGGGAGGGACGGTCGAGGGAGCGCGAGCCTTGCTCGATCAGATCGAAAGCGAAGCCGCCTTGGTGCGCCCCATGCTCGAAGCCCAAAGACCGCGCGCATCGCGCAGTGGCGGCGAATCGCACGAATCGCGGCCCGCCCATACGTCGTGAGTGTGGAGAATGGCCGGATGCGCATCGTTGAGACCACGCTGGCGCCGGGCCAGGGCTGCGGCATGCAACGCTGCGAGCGTCGAAGTTAAGTGAGTCCGCTAAGTTAAGTAATCAGCCAGCCCGTTCAGAAGCGGAACGGCTGCGGCCCTGTCAAGGGCCGCGGCCGTTCTTTTGGTCTAGGTCCCCGGACCGTTACTGATTCGGAATCAGCTCGACCCGGCGGTTCTGGGCGCGTCCTTCGCCCGTCTTGTTGGTGGCGACGAAGTCCGTCTTCCCGTAGCCGTGCGGGCTCAGGCGGCTTTCCGCGATACCGTGGTCGGCCAGATACCTGACCACCGCGTCGGAACGGCGCTCGGAGAGCTTCAGGTTGTACCTGACCGAGCCAATCGCGTCGCAGTAGCCGTTGACATTGACCGAAACGTTCCCGTGCTCCTTCAGGATGCTCGCGGCTTCATCGAGTACAGCCGCATCCTGCGGACGGATATTGGACTTGTCAAAGTCAAAGTGCACGCCGCGCAGGATTAGCTTCTCCGGAGCCGGCGGCGGAGGAGGCGGGGGTGGTGGCGGCGGTGGCGGTGGCGGCGGTGGCGGCGGTGGCGGTGGCGGCGCCGTTGGTCCAGGCGCGCACATGTAATGGCCGATCGCTCCACCAATCAGGCCACCGCCCGCGAGCCCGGCCGGAATGCCCCAGGCGAAGTAACTCCCTTCGTGCGAGC
The DNA here is from genome assembly GCA_021827495.1 of Deltaproteobacteria bacterium. Classification (GTDB taxonomy): domain Bacteria; phylum Desulfobacterota; class Binatia; order Binatales; family Binataceae; genus JAKAVN01. The sequence goes on from JAKAVN010000021.1 coordinate 14,534, forward strand.
CATGATTCTTAGTCGTCAGAATCACCGCGGTAGCTATCCCGGCACCGGCCAATGCGCCAATTCCGGCGCCCATGGTCTCGCAATTTCTTTGCGCTTCGTTAGCCGAGCAGCCCGCGATCATGCACAGGGCCGCCGCTCCCATCAGGTACAGACCAAGTTTTCTTCGCACCATCATTCTTCCTTCCCAGCCTTGGACCAGCAGCGCTCCAGCGATGCCTCCCCCGGCCAGCTAGAGTTACGTAAGGAACCCCTTTCGAATATCTGGAACGTTGTCTCATATCATTTGGCCCGCCACAAGCCCATTGAGCAGCGTTTTTGCCACCAAGAGGTCATCCAGCGGCGCTGCGGATTGCCTGTTGCCGACGATCCGGCTATGTGTAATGAAAGAGGCGAATCCGAGCCAGCAGCGGCCCTTGGATTGCCTACTCTCACCGCTGTGACGGCTAAGCATTTGATCGAGATACGATGGCACGCGCGGGCGGGACAGGGGGCCGTAACCGCCGCCAAGATCGTCGCGCAGACCGCGATGCGCGAGGGGAAGTACGCCCAAGCCTTCCCCGAGTACGGACCTGAGCGCTCCGGCGCCCCGCTCAAGGCTTACAACCGGATAAGCGAAGAGCCGATTCGGACCCACGCCCAGGTCCGCATTCCCGACATCGTGATCGTGTCCGACCCGACCCTGCTTCGCAGCGAGGACATCTTTGCCGGCGTCAAAGCCGACACCGTCTTCCTGATCAACAGTCCGCGCCCGGCATATAAGCTCGCGCTCGATATCCGTTCGGGGCCGCATCCGCTGTATGCCGTGGATGCGACCAAGATCGCATTCGCCGAGATCGGCCGGCACTTTCCGAACATGGCGATGCTCGGGGCGCTGGTCGCCGCGACCGCGATAGTGGGCATCGACCAACTGCTGCTCCAGGTGGCTGAGAATCTCGGGGACAAGGCGTCGTTCGACGCGGTCCAGGCCAACCTGCGCGCGGTACGGCGCGGGTTCCACGAAGCCGCCTCAGCCGTCGCCAACCCCGCAGACGCGCCCGCCTCCCACGAGGCGCCGGCGCAACCCGGATGGAGAGAGATGCTGCCCGGCTCCGCCATCGCCGACGCCGGAAACGCGAGCGATTATGTCACCGGCGGATGGCGCACGCTTCGGCCCCGGCTAAACGAGCGCTGCAATGACTGCCTTCTGTGCTGGTTTTTTTGTCCGGACAGCGCGGTGGTGCTGAACGAAGGAAAGGTAACGGGCTTCGACCTGAACCACTGCAAGGGATGCGGGATTTGCGCACAAGTGTGTCCGCCCCGCCTCAAGGCGATCGACATGGTGCCGGAGGGCGGTGATGAGGAGCGGTCGTCGTGAGTAATCGGTTTGCTGCCCTGACCGGAAACCAGGCCGCGGCGCTGGCGATGCGCCAGATCGAGCCTGACGTCTGCGCTGCCTATCCCATCACGCCTTCGACCCAGGTGATGGAGACTTACTCGCAGTACGTCGCCGACGGTGCGGTCAGGACCGAGTTGGTTCTGGTCGAGAGCGAGCACTCCGCCATGAGCGCGTGCGTTGGCGCGGCGTGCGCGGGCGCCAGGGCGATGACCGCGACCTCCTCGCAGGGACTCGCGCTGATGCACGAGGTGCTCTATATCGCGGCCGGACTGCGGCTGCCGATCGTGATGGCGGTGGCGAACCGCGCGCTCTCGGCGCCGCTCAACATCCACGGCGATCAGAGCGACACGATGGGTTCGCGCGACGCGGGATGGATTCAGCTTTACGTCCGGGATGTGCAGGAGCTGTACGATACGCTGATCCAGGCGCCCCGTATCGCGGAGCACTGCGAAGTGATGCTGCCGGTGATGGTGTGCTTTGACGGCTTCACTCTGAGCCATGCGATCGAACGGGTCGAGCTCCTCGAGGATGGCGCGGTGCGCGACTTCGTCGGAGTCTATCGCCCGGAGCGCTATCTGCTCGATGTCGAGCACCCGCACACCTTCGGCCCGGCACTGCTCCCCGACTACTACACCGAGGCGAAACGCCAGCAGCGCGAGGCGATGTCGCGCGCGCTGGAAATCATTCCCCATGTCGCTCTCGAGTTCGGCGCGCGCTTCGGCCGCGCATGGGGAATGGTGGAAGCATACCGGCTCGAAGACGCCGAAATCGCGGCCGTGGTGCTGGGCTCGACCGCCGGGACGCTCATGGAAGTGGTGGATCGGATGCGTGAGCGGGGCGTGCGAGCGGGCATGCTTCGCCTGCGCGCGTTCCGGCCGTTCCCGGCCGAGGAGGTGGTGCGGCTGCTTGCGCCGCTCAAGGCGGTCGCGATCTTCGACCGCGCCGACTCGCCCGGGACCCCGAGCGGCCCGCTTTACGAGGAGATACGCTCGGTGCTCTACGACGCCCCCGCCCGGCCGCGAATCTCGGGCATGGTGTACGGCCTGGGCGGCAGGGAGATGCTGGTCGAAGAGGCCAGCGCGACCTACGAGGCGCTCGAACGCGCGGCTGCGGGAACCGCGGAGATACCACCGCCGGGCTACTTAAGCGCCCGCGGATAAGGACTATCGTTAAGGATTAGGATTGAGCAGAGATGTTCCAGCACAAGACCGCAACCGCGCCCGTATCGCTTAAGAAACTTGCGGAACAGCCGGACCTCCTGACCGGGGGGCATCGGCTGTGCGCCGGATGCGCAGAGTCGGCGATCGTGCGCCAGGTGCTGATGGCTTCGACCTATCCGGTGGTCGCGATAATGGCGACGGGGTGCCTCGAGGTCGCGACCACCGTCTATCCGGCCACCGCCTGGCGCGTCCCGATGCTGCACAACGCATTCGAGAACGCCGCCGCCACCGCTTCCGGTGCCGAGGCCGCCTACCGTGCCCTGCGGGCCAAGGGCCGCATTCCCGACCGCGAGCTCCGCTTCGTCGTTTTCGCCGGCGACGGCGGCACCTATGACATCGGCTTCCAGTCGCTCTCTGGAGCGCTCGAACGGGGCACCCGCTTCCTCTATATATGCTTTAACAACGAAGGCTACATGAACACCGGCATCCAGCGCTCGAGCGCGACGCCGCTCGGCGCCGATACCAGCACCACTCCGGTCGGCGAAGCAGTGCTGGGCAAGCCCGGATGGCGCAAGGATTTGACGGGGATCGTGGTCGCGCACAACGCTCCCTATGTCGCGCAGACCGCGCCCACCGCGTTTCGGCCCCATGACCTGAAAAACAAGGTCGCACGCGCGCTCGAGGCGCCGGGACCCGCGTTCATCAATGTGCTCTCCGCGTGTACCCGCGGATGGCGCTACGAGCCCGCCGACACCATCGCCATCACCCAGCTTGCGATCGACACCTGCTATTGGCCGCTGTTCGAAGTGATCGACGGCAAGTGGCATCTCAATTACAAGCCCAAGCAGAAGCGGCCGATCATGGACTGGCTCTCGGCCCAGGGCAGGTTCCGTCATTTGCTGAAGCAGGGGCGGCTGGTGGCCGAGATCCAGGCGCGTATCGACAGCGAATGGGACACCCTGCTCGAACGGTGCGGCGAGGCGCCCGTGGCCGCCGCGTCCGTCCCGCCGCCGCGCAAGGCCGCCGGCGCGTCCGACTAGACCCGGCCTCCCGTTAGCCGCTCCGTGGTGCCGGGCGGCGACAGCCTTGCGCCGAGGCTGCGGCTCACGGCGTCCACAGCGCCGAAGGCTGGGAAGAACTGCCGTTGCCCGAGATCGAGCGGTAGCAGGTGCGGGGCAACGAAGTCGCCTTCCGCAGTGACGCCGCCTGCGCCAAGCCGTCTCCTTCGCGGACGGGCGAATTCATGATGACGGGCTTGCCCGGCCAATTGCAAAGCTACAGCCGACCTACGGCAAAGCCGCAGCGGACTACGCGTAAAGAGAAAGCCGGATCGGAGACCCAGCCACGCTTATCCTGATCGATGAAGCAGACCGCCTCCGAATGGCGAGTTTGGAGCAGGTGCGCGCGATCTTCGATGTTCAGGAAATAGGCTGTTGGACTCGAACCCGGTGTGGTATAGCAGCGTCTATAGGGATCTTTCGCCATCAACCAGCCGAAGGAGGAAGTGATGCGCTTCGGCCTCCTGTACTCACTTCAAGCGCGGCCTGACCAACCAGCCTCGCAGGCCCGGATTTATCGCGAGATGCTTGAGCAGGTCGAGGCCGGCGAGGATTTGGGCTTCGACTCCGCCTGGCTGGTCGAGCATCATTTTCTCGCCGACGGCATCTGCCCGGCACCGCTGGTGACTGCGGCCGCGATGGCGGCGCGCACCCGGCGCATGACCATCGGCACCAGCATGTACCTGCTGCCGCTCCATCGCCCGGTGCAATCGGCCGAGGACGTCGCCGTGCTGGACAACATTTCCAACGGCCGCATTATTCTCGGCGTGGCGGCGGGCTACCGGCCCGAAGAGTTCGCCGGCCACGCGGAGGAACGCTCGGGCCGCGAGCGGCGGATGGAAGAGCAGCTCGAGATTATGATCAAGGCCTGGACTACCGAGTCGTTCTCCTACCAGGGCCGCTATTACAAAATTCCCGAGACCTCGGTCACGCCGAAGCCGGTGCAAAAGCCCCGCCCGCCCATCTGGATCGGCGCTTCGACGCGGGGCGGATTCCGCCGGGCCGCGCGCTGGGCCGACGCGCTGGTCGCCTCACCGCGCCATCATATCGCCGAGCTCAAGCAGCACTTCGCGGTATACGGCGAGTACCTGCAACAGTTCGGCAAGTATCCAGCCTGCGTCCCGGTCATTCGCGAGGTCTACTGCGCCCCGACCACCGCGCAGGCCGAGGCCGAGGCGCGCGACGGCGTGATGTATATCCACGGCGGAATGTACGGCAAGTGGGCCGGGGTGAGGCCGCTGCGCGACGACCAGGGCGAGCTGGTCAAGGACCCGGCCACGGTGACCTTCGAGAGCCATCGCGAGCGCTTCATCATCGGCAGTCCGGACCATTGCGTGCGTGAAATCCAGCGCTACCAGGGCGAGCTCGGGATGGACTGCCTTATCTGCTGGATGCAGTTTCCGGGTGTCGATGCGGACAAGACGCTGAACTCGATGCGGCTGTTCGCCAGCGAAGTGCTGCCACAGTTCAAAAAGGGCTGATGCCGGTTGCGTCCGCCACCGCGCCGCAAGGAGGTTCATCAACAATGCGTAACTGGATCGATCTCAACAGCGACATGGGCGAGTCGTTTGGCAACTACGTGCTGGGCCGTCCGGACGAAGTGATGAAGCAGATCAACCACGCCAATATCGCGTGCGGCTTTCATGCCGGTGATCCGGTGTGGATTCGGCGCACGGTCGAGGCCGCCAAGCGTTACGGCGTGACCTTGGGCGCGCATCCGGGGTTCCCGGACAAGCTGGGCTTCGGCCGCCGCCTGATGAACATTTCGCAGCAGGAGGCGCGCGACTACGTGGTTTACCAGGTGGGCGCGGTCAAGGCCTTCGCCGCCGCCGCCGGGGTCAGGCTGATCGCGGCCAAACCGCACGGCGCCTTCTACCTGTGGGCGCAACAGAGCGAGGAAAATTCGCGCGCGATTCTCGAGGGCCTCAGGGAAGTCGATCCGGGGTTCGTCGCCTACCTGCCGGCGTTGCCGCGCTACCCGATGCTCGAGGTTGCGGAGCGGATGGGCTTCCAGGTCGTCAAGGAGTTCTATCCCGGCCTGGTTTACGCGGATGACGGGTCGATCGGCGTCAAGCGCACCTACGGCGAGGAAAATGTCGAGGACATGGTCGCCCTGGTGATGAAGTTTATCACCGAGGGCAAGGTCAAGGGTTCCAGCGGCAAGGAGATCGAGATCGAGGCCGACAGCATCTGCGTCCACGGCGACGTGATCAACGCACCCGAGGTGCTGGCGGCGCTGCATAAGGCGCTCAAGCAGGCCGGGGTGGTGGCCCGCAGCGCCGTGCAAAACCTCCAGGGCAACGGCCGCGCGCCTGGCGCGCAGGCCCACGCCTGAGCGGGATCCGGGCGCGCAAAAGGGGCGATGCTCGCCCGGCGGCGCAAGCTTGCACATGGCGGGCGCGGGCGTGTGGCGTTTGAACGCGGGCCGCTTGAAGAGCTTGAAGAGGAGGAGTGATCAGGGATGGCGCTGGAAAGATTCGTCAACACCTATGTCGCGCGCACTGCGCGCTCGCGCGAGATTTACGAAGACGCGCGCAACTATTTGCCCGGCGGCGTCAGCGGCAACGCCAAGTTCCTCAAGCCCTATCCGCTCTACCTCAAGCGCGCGCGCGGCGCGCACGTCACCGACGTCGACGGCAATGACTACGTTGACCTGCTCGACGCGGTCGGCGCCGCCATTCTGGGCCACGGCCACGAGGCCATAAGACGCGCGGTCAAGGAGCAAATCGACGAGGCGATCCTGCCGCTGATGGCGACCGAGCTGGAGGTGCACCTGGCCAAGAAGGTCGCGCGCCTGATGGACTACATGGAGATGATCAGGTTCGTGAACAGCGGCTCGGAGGCGACCCTGATGGCGCTGCGGGCGGCGCGCGCGTTCACCGGGCGTGAGCGGATCGCCAAGTTCGAGGGCAACTACCACGGCCAGCACGACTGGTCGCTGATTGGCGGCGCGGCGGCCGGGCTCGGACCGCTGAGCGCGCCGCGCTCGGCGCCGGATTGCGCGGGGATCCCGCGCTCGATCGTCGATAATGTTTTGATGCTGCCGTACAACGACATGGCCGCGATCGACCTTGTGCGCCAGCATGCGGGCGAACTTGCCGCGGTAATCATCGAGCCGGTCGCGGCGTTCTTCATCGGCGGGGTTCCCGCCGACATCGAATTTCTGCGCGCGCTGCGCAAGGTGACCGCGGAGCACGGCGTGATGCTGATCTTCGATGAGGTCGTCACCGGCTTTCGCCTCGGCCTGGGCGGCGCGGCGGCGTACTTCGGCGTGCGCCCGGACCTTGGATGCATCGGCAAGATTGTCGGCGGCGGTTTCCCGATCGGCGCCTTCGGCGGGCGGCGCGACCTGATGGAGAAGGTGATCACGCCGACCAAGCAGCCCTCGGACTTGAAGGAGAAGAGCTTCGCCTCGGGAACCTTCTCGGGCAACCCGATCAGCATGGCGGCCGGACTGGCCGCGCTCACCGAGCTTGAGCGCAACCCGGTCTACGAATATGTCGGTGCGCTGGGGCACGCGCTCAGAGAGGGCATCAGCGAGAGCGCCCGGCGCCGGGGCTTTCCGCTCCAGGTCACCGGTATCGGCTCGCTCTTTCACGTCCACTTCGCCGACGAGCCGATCACGAACAAGCGCGCGGCGATGCGCGCCAACCACGCCCGCCAGTACGAATTCAGCATGGGGCTGATTTCCAAAGGGGTGCTGCTTACGCCCAACCATCCGGGGTTCCTCTCGGCCGCCCATACCGCGGAGGACGTCAAGGAAGTCGTTCGCGTCGCCGACGAGGTGCTGCGCGAGATGGCCGGCTGAGCGGGAGCGGGTCGCGATGGAGGTCCGCTACGACTTCGGCGGCGACGAATACGTCTTCGTCGATTTCGACATCGAGATGAGCCTCGAGGTGAACTTCAAGGTGCTCTCGATATGCCAGGACCTCGAGCGCGAGCCGATACCCGGAGTGATCGAGGTCTGCCCGGGCAACGCGTCGTACCTGGTGCACTACCGGCCCGAGGAAATCGAACCGGACAAGCTGGTCAAGGAGTTGCGCCAGCGCGAGCATCAGGCCGACCGTATCGCCAGCATCAGCTCGCGCATGGTGGACATCCCGGTGCTCTACGACGATCCGTGGACCAAGGAATGCGCGCGGCAATTCGGCGACCGCCATCAGGATCCCTCGGTCACCAACCTGGAATACCTGATGCGGATCAACGGCTTCAGCGACAAGCAGGAATTCATACACGCGCATTCCGGCCGCCCCTATTGGATTTCGATGGTGGGATTTGTGCCGGGCACCGCGTGGGGCTACCAGATGGTGCCGCGCTCGCGCGCCCTGCAGGCGCCAAAATACGTCCGCCCGCGCACCGATACACCCGAGCGCACGGTCTCTCACGGCGGCGCCTTCATGGCGATTTACCCGGTGCGCGGTCCGGGCGGTTACCAGTTGATCGGGATGACGCCGGTGCCGGTGTACGAGCCCGAGGGGCGGCTGGTCGATCTGCGCGAGACGCGGATCCTGGCCAAGGCGGCGGACCGCTGGAAACTGCGGCCGATCGATCGCGAAGAATTCGACGCGATTCGCGCCGCGGTCGAGGCCGGCACCTATCGCTACCGGATAATCGAACAGGAATTCAGACCGGCGATTTATTTCGAGGATCCGGAGCGCTATCTCAACCGTCTGCACGAAGAAGCGCGCGCATGCTCAAAATCCTGAGGCCCGGACTTCAGACCACGATTCAGGACGCCGGACGCTTCGGCTGGTACCACATCGGGATGCCGCCGTCGGGCGCGATGGACCAGTTCTCGTTTCGCGCCGGCAACCTGCTGGTTGGCAACGACCAGGGCGCCGCGGCGCTGGAGACGACCTTCCAGGGGCCGCACCTTGAGGCCGCCGCCGAGGTGACGGTCGCAGTGACCGGCGCGCCGCTCGAGCTGCGCCTCAACGGCGAGCCCGCGCCGATGTGGGTCGCGCTCGCGCTGCGCGCGGGTGACCGGCTCCAGTGCGGACAGGTGGCCGCCGGAGTCCGCTCGTACATATGTGTCTCCGGCGGCATCGACGTGCCGGAACTGCTGGGCAGCCGCTCGACCTATCTGCTCGGGCGTTTCGGCGGAGTCGGCGGCCGCGCGGTCGCCGCGCACGACCTGCTGCGCGTGGGCGCGCCGCGCCGCAACGCCGCCGAACTCACGGGGCGGCGGCTCGACGCGCGGCTTTTGCCAAGCTTCCCGGAGGCCGCCGAGTTGCGCATTCTGATGGGGCTGTGCAGCTATCGGCTTACCGAAGAGAGCATCGCGCAATTTCTGAACACACCTTGGGAGGTTTCCACCGAGGCCGACCGCATCGGCTACCGGATTCATGGCGCGGGGTTTCAATTCCGCGACCGCGAGCCACCCTTCGGCGCCGGCTCCGATCCCTCCAACGTGGTCGACGTCGGCTACCCGGTCGGTTCGATCCAGGTGCCTGGGGGAAAGGAGGGAATCCTGCTGATGCGCGACGCGGTTACCGGCGGCGGTTACGCCACTATCGGAACGGTCATCCAATGCGATCTCGATCGCGTGGCGCAGGCCGCGCCGCGCGCGCGCTTTCGGTTTCGCGCGGTCACCATCCAGGACGCGTTGCGCCTGCGCGCGCAATACAAGTCGCGCCTGCGCGCGGTAGCTGACTCGCTAGCGCTGTTCGACAGCGTCGGATGGCTTGGCCAGTAACCCGCAGCCTTCGGTGTCCCCTCTCCTTGTCCAGGGAGCGGGTTGGGAAGAGCTTCTCTGTTCCGCTTTCGATCCGCTCGAAGCCCTTGTGGCCCAAGGCGATTCAGAGTAATCGCTCCCACCGCTTGCGAGGCTCGCGGCGACCTCTCCTGGGATAAGGAGAGGTGCGAAATACTGGACAAAGAGAGGGAGCGTTCGGAGAATTGCCGCGTCGCGGAAAATGCTCCGCCCCCTGGCCTCGCCAGAGATTCGTTGGCGGCGAGGCCAGGGAGCGGTGTTAATCATGCCCGGGCGCGAACGCCCGGGCCAGGGAGAAGATTAGTGTCCGGCGCCCGCCGACTTTGCCCGCTTGCTGTACAGCTTGGCGAGTTTTGAGTCCTGTGCGGCGATTCCGCGATAGTGGGCAGTGGTCACTTTCATGAAAATCGTTTGCTGCTGAATGATTTCCTGGTCCGAGCCCGTGCGCAGTCCTTTGGCCTTGTGAATGGTGTCGTACTGGGCTTTGGCTTTGTCCGCCTGTTCCTTGGCGGCCGTTGCCTGGGCCGCGTAAAAATCGGCGAGCGCCTGATAATCCTGCGCCGTCTTAGCGCTTGCCACTGCGGTCCCGATGTTGTCGGAGGTGATAGCCTCGGCCGCCATTCCCGTCCCCGACCACGCCGCGGCGACCACAAACGCCACGAATATCGCAAACAACGATGATTTCCCTCTCAGCATCAGCTTCGGCTCCTTTGGTTGCTGCTCCCCCGGAGTGCGACCGGTTCGCACCAGGTTGCGCATAGCTCAAAGCATTTCGGCGGTCTTTTTTCAAGTCCAAGCCGCGTGGGCGCAATGCTTTGACGGGTCGGACATGCTCGGGCGGCGCATGGATGAACGCACTCTGACAGGAGCTTCGGGTGGCGCCCTGGTAATCGCGGCGACTGTGGAAAACAGTCTCCGCTAACGGCCACGAGCGCGTTTCAGGGCGTCTCCAAGCTGTGTCACCGCACCGGCGGCTGCGGAAGGCCGGCCTCCCGCCCCCTTATCGCCGGCTATTCCGGGGAAGGGGCCTTGGCCCGTCAAATGTTACGGGAGATGCGGCCTTGCATTTCCCATTGTTTAACCAAACGCTCGTTTTTACTGCGCGGGTCTTCTTGACATTCCGTTTGGAACGAGCATTATGACGTGCTGTGGGGGCGTGGCCGCCTCAGAAAGGGGGAGGCCGTACTTGGGAGGAACCTGTTTCGGGGGAGCTTCAAGCGCCGCTTCCTAAGCGCAAGAGATTGGCGAGATGATTGACGAAATGAAATTGAAATTTGAAATATTTGAAATTTTGAAATAAGGGCGGCGCGGTAGCGAAGAGCATTGCGTCCTAAGTAGGTCCGCACGTAACCGATGAGGACCGGCGGTGAATCGGCAACGGCACTGTGGCCGCGCGATGAGTACCGTCACGGTTATGGCAGCGATGCGGCGTCCGGAATTAGCGAGAGGTGGCCTTTGCTTCACGGGGCGATGGGTAGATTCAGCAGGTCGTTAGTGTTGTGCGCGGCGGTCGCCACGCTGTGCGTGACGTCGGTGGGATGCGAGGGCGAGGCGCAGAAACGCGCCATCGAACAACGCATCGGGAGCTCAGCGGAGGGACGCTCGCTGCCCGAGCATGAGGACTATTATGGCTCGGGCGTGGCGGACAAGGACCATGCGTGGGTGGCTGGTACCTACGGTACCATCCTGAGCATCACTGACAACGCCACCAAGGTCGAGCTACAGAAGAGCGGAACTCACTACTCGCTCTTCTCGGTGAGTTGCGCCGATGCCAACGACTGTGTGATCGGAGGCGAGCGTGGACTGATCCTGCGCACGACCGATGGCGGCAAGCACTGGGAAAAAGCGGACGGACCCAAGGGCTTGAGCGAGAACCTGCTCTCGATTAGCCGCGGCAAGGATCCCAATAAGATCTGGGCGGTTGGCCCTGAAGCCACCGTCATCCACTCGGTCGATGGGGGCAAGACCTGGGAAGACCAGAGCCTGCACAAGGACGAGGCGCTCAACGGCGTCGTTTTCCTCGACGACCAGAACGGCTGGGTCCAAGGCGAATTCGGCGTCATCAAACATACCACCGACGGGGGCAAGACCTGGGTCGAGTCGGACAAGGTGGTGGGGCTACCCAAGTACGTCGAGGACGTGACCGATGCCGAAGCCTACCATCGTGGCATCCCGGAACTGAGCGAGCAGGACCTCTACTTGTTCGGGAGTGCGTGGAGCAATCCACAAAATGGCTACATCGTGGCCGCCGGCGGCTACGTGCTCGAGACCAACGATGGTGGAGCGACGTGGCAGGCCAAGCGTGGCGGTAGTAACTCGCTGTTCGCGGTCGCGGTTCCGCCCGGACATCCTCCGGTGGCGGCGGGCCTTCTGGGCACGGTGATGCATGAGGGCAGCGGCGGTTGGTCACTTGACGAATCGGTGGCCAGCCGCGTGTATACGTGGCTCAGAAGCGCCGCGTTTTCGCCCGATGGCTCGCTGGGGATCATGACCGGCGGCGATGGGGCGGTGCTGGTTTCGCACGACGGCGGCGCGACCTGGAACGCGTTGAACAAGAATCTTATCACGGCCGCGGGGATCACCGCAGCCAAGAGCTAAGTCGAATGGCCCGGGGAGTGGCGGCTGGGCGGGATGCCGTTAAGCGATCCGGAAGTTAAGAGCAGGGATTTCAATGGCAGTGAACGTCAACAAGCTACCAGCGGCGGAACGAATCACTCACGGCGTCGCCCGGTTCACTCTGCGGCATCGCTGGTCTTCACTGGCGGTGCTGACGATTATCACGGTCTTCTTCGCCTTCCACGCGGTGAAGGTACAGATGTACAGCCAATTCGCCGACCTGCTTCCGCAGGCCCATCCGTACATCAAGGCCTACAACCACTTTCGGACGACTTTCGGCGGCGCCAATATCGTCAGCCTTTCGCTGCGGGTGAAGAAGGGCGACATCTTCACCACCGATACGCTGAAGAAAATTCGCTACGTCACCGAGAAGGTCGACCAGATCGATGGCGTCAACCACTACCAGGTGGCCTCGCTGGCCCACGTCAAGATCAGGCGCCTGGAGGCGCGCTCGGGCGGCCTCATCAAGTCGGTGCCGGTCTTGCCCGAGCAGGTTCCGACTGATCCGAAGGAGCTCAAGGAGCTCAAGAAGGCGATGTACAATAACGACATCGTCTACGGAAAATACCTGTCGACCGACGGCAAGGCTGCACTGGTCCTCGCGGGCTTCAACGAAGAGCGCCTAGACTACGGTAACATCCAGCATCAGATCATGCTCATCCGCCAGCACGTGGAGGACAACAACACGGTCCTGTACGCCGCGGGCGAGCCGATGCTGAAGGGGTGGGTGTGGTTTTATACCGGCGAGCTGGCGGAAATTTTCGCGGTCACCTTCATCTTCATCTTCGGCACACTGATCATTTACTTTCGCCGGCTCTACGGCGTTCTCCTGCCATTCGTCGGCGCGGTCGCGCAAGCCATCTGGGGCCTCGGCTTTCTTGGTATCCTGGGTTACAACCTGGACCCGCTGGTGCTGGTCATCCCGCTGCTGGTCTCGGCGCGCGCCGCCAGCCACGGCGTGCAAATGGTCGAGCGCTATTTCGAGGAGCTTGAAGCGACCGGCGACAAACATCACGCCGTCGCCATTGCGATGGGTGAGTTGTTGCTGCCGGGCGGAATCGGCGTGTTGGCTGATGCGGCCGGCATCCTGGTGCTCGGCGTGGCAACCATCCCGCTGGTCCGCAAGCTGGCCTTCTTCGCGAGCTTCTGGGGCTTTTCCAACATTTTTACCATCCTGCTCCTGATTCCGCTCCTGCTCGATGTACTGCCGACGCCCACCAAAACCACCCACTACGTACCGCAATGGATGCATGATCTGCTCGCCTGGGTGGGTGAATTCTGCACCAGCAGGCATGGCCGCTGGGCAGTCTTCGCGATCGCGGCGGTTGTCGTGGCGGCGGGCGCTTACGAAGCGTCCTCGGTGCAAATCGGCGAAACCGAGGCAGGATCGCCGTTGTTGTTCCAGAACTCGGATTTCAACATATCGGCGCGCGCAATCAACAGGGATTTCGCGGGTTCCAACCAGTTGGTCATTTATATGCAGGGGTCCAAGGACAACGCGCTCAAGGACCCGGCCGTACTGGCTGTGCTGGACAACCTGCGCCATTACATGATGGAGCAGAAACAGGCTGGCGGCACGCGCGATCTGCCGACCCTGGTGCGCAGCGTCAATCGCCTATATCACTATGATGATCCGGTGTGGGCCGTCATTCCGCGCACCGAAGCCGGCGTCGGCAACATGACTTTCATGTATGAGGCCAACGCCCCGGTGCCCGGCGTCATCCTGGAATACATGGATTATCGCGCCCGCGATGGACAGTTCGTGGTGTTCTACAAGGACGCCAAGGGCACGACCATTGACGAAGCGATCATGCGAGCCAAGCTCTTTATGGCTGCGCATCCCCTCAAGGACGTCAAGTTCATCCTGGCCGGCGGTACTATCGGCACCACCGCCGCGCTCAATGACGAGGTGGCTTACTCCGATCGTGTCAGCACCGTGCTGATTGTCTTGGTGGTGTTCGTGCTGGTGACGTTCAGCTACATGTCGTTCGTCGCCGGCGGCATGGTTATGATTACGCTGATCGCCGCCGGTATCGTCAGCTTCCTGTATATCGGCCTCAAGGGCATCGGCATGAACATCAACACGCTGCCCGTGACCGCGGTCGGTATGGGAATCGGCGTCGACTATATTCTGTACGTCGTCGATCGCATCAAACGCGAGTATGGCCGGCTGCACGATCACGACCTCGCGATTAAGCGTGCGATTGCCACCTCGGGTATGGCGGTGACGTTCACGGCGACCACGCTGGTCGGCGGCGTCATCCCGTGGGTGTGGATGTCGGATTTGCGGTTTTCGGCCGAGATGGCGATGCTGCTGGCATTGCTGATGATCACGCACTGGCTGTCGGCAATCACGCTGGTGCCGTCGATTTTCGCCATCATCCGGCCCAAGTTCGTCGAGCGTGGCGCTGAGGCCTCCGACGAGGACGTGGAGATGATCGAGAAGGACGTTGAGGCGGCGGAAATGAGCTGAGCAGAGGCCGGGAGGGGGCTCTGTTCGGCGTTTTTGGGCTATGTTTTGTTGGGCTAGCAAACTTCGGGGGAAGTAACATGAAGGTAGGTTGGAAAGGCAGAGAACGGCTTTGGCTGCTGGGGATAATGGCGGCGCTCGTGCTCGTGGTGGGCGGCCCTGCTTCGTCGGCGTACGCGCAGCAGGGAATCATGCAAAATCTGGAGGACAGCTCTGAAATCCACGGTTACGCGGAGAATCAGGAGATCATCCGCTCAGAGAACTATGTAAAGGACTACAACCTTGCGTCGATCCGTAACCGTCTCGACCTGCAGCCCTCGGGCCAGATAATCAAGGGCGTGACCTTGCCCACCCTGTTCGGCATGCCCATGGGCACGGGCCTGTCGGTGAGCTATTTCGCCGAAATACGGCCGGGTTATGAGGGCGCCTATGATCTCGTCACCGACCGTTTCGGAAATCACACCACGGGGTTCTCGGGCATTGGCACCTCGATGTTTGAGGGGACGGGGCAGACCGCCGGCCTGGGGTTGCTCAACGCCTTCGGCTACCACCCGAAGCAGTTCAAAGGCGTGATGGCTCGCAATCTGCAATTTCCGATGCCGGTCTCCGAGAACATCAGCCTCTACCGCGTCGTAAACGGGGTTCCGACCAGTTGCTGGGATTGCTTTAACGCGTCCCAGTCGGTCAGCAACCTGCGCTTCGAGCGCGACGACAGCAATATGTATTACTACCCTGATCGCGAAACCTACCTGGACTTCCGCTGGGATTGGTTCGGTAGCAATCTGATCCGTCTGGGCAAGCAGCAGGTAGTGTGGGGCAAGGCCGACTTTTTCCGTCTCCAGGACGTCGTCAACCCGGTGGACTACGGACAGCATTTCTTTATCGAGCCGTTCGAGGACACCCGCATCCCCCAACTGGCGCTCTGGTACCAGCACCGCTTCGGCGACATTGTGGGCCTGCAGGACGTGGCGGGCAGCTTCGTATGGAACTTTGATACCTTCAATCCTGTTGGATTAGGTGTGGGAGGCCAGCCCTGGGCAGTAGCCTTCGGCGACGAGAAACGGGCTTTTGCATTTGACAACAGCCTGTTCGACGCCGGACTCTGCGGCGGAAGCCGTACGCCGGGTGTTTGCAATCCCAACTATGTCAATTTCGGCCTCGACCACGAAAGGTTTCCCGCTTGGAGTCTGCGCAACACCGGGATCGGCTCGAAATGGGACTTCCAGCTTCCGCATCCGTCGATTCGCTTCGCGCTGACCGATTGGTATGGCATGTCCCAAACGCCAGTCTTCGTCACCAACAACCTTCAGGTGATTGGTTCGGGTGTTCCGGGGCAGGTTTCCTCGGGCAGCAACTTTCCGCAGTCTGGCATTAACTGCTCCCAGATCGGCCACGTCACCAAAGGCTACTCCGGCAATTTTGGACCGGGTGGCGGCGGCGCGGCAATTATCGCCACTTCACCGAGGTGGATCCAACTGAAACAGGGCGTGCAACCCTATACCTTCCTGAACGATTGCACCTTCGGCGCCGGCTCGGAAATCCGCTACGCGAAGCCGAATACGCTTGGACTGTCGGCTGACTACTTCGAGCCGTACACCGGCGTGGTTGTCCGCGTCGAGTCTTCGTGGGTGCATAACGCGCTCCTCAATGACACCAATTCGCTCAACTGGGCGACCAACAATGACATTCTGGAGTACGTCATTGGCTTCGACCGTCCGCACTTCATCAAGTTCCTGAACCCGGATCGCACCTTCTTCTCCAGCTTCCAGATATATGAGACCTACTATCCGGGCGCGCACAGCGAGACCGCCGGCAAAACCGGGTTGGTCACTGGCACGAACGATTTCACCTTCACCGCGTTCACCCAGACGCACTACTATCGCGACCAAATCATCCCGTTGATCTTCGCGGCGTTTGGGACCGAGGGCACGGACGCGACGATTGGTGGCAACACCGAGTGGCTAATCAACGACCACTGGTCGGCCTCGATTGGCGCCGACGCCTTCCTCGGCAACACGATGTATCAGAACCTCGGGCAGAATGCGGTCTTCCAGGCAGGCCACACGACGGCTGCGGATGCACCGTTCAGCCCGGACATTTTCGGCCCCGCGCGTTCGCAGGCCGGTGGTGCCCAGGCCAACATGGATGACGAGTTTTGGACTCGGATACGGTACCGTTTCTAAGGTGATCGAACGAAACTAAGCTCCGGGGTCCGGAAAAGTCGGACCCCGGAGACTTTAACGGGGATATCGTCACGGAATTGAGGCTACCAGGCGCAGCGCTGCCGTTGAGGGAGTCGAGAGTGCTGACGCTCGTGCTGGTCGTCGTGGCCGTCGTGGCCGTCGGCCTTACCGCGCTGATGCACAGGCGCGAGCGCGACGGCTGGACAGCGGCGATCACCGATCCCTCGATGGTCGCGATTCGGAATATGGTGGCCAGAGGCAACCTGTCGCAAGCCGCCGCCAAGCTCAATACGACTTACCGTTTCGACCACGAATCAGGCCTGATCGCGCTCAGACAGTTTTCGATCATCGTGCTGCGGCGCGGGCTCAAGGAACGGGATATTTTCGAAAAGTGTTACGCGGCCAGCGCGCTCGCCGAGGGAGGCGAGAACGGCTCTTTGCCAATGCTGGCCAGTACCTTCCGGAGCGACCCTGATCTGAGCGTCAAGATGGCGGCGGCTGACGGCCTGGGTGAGATTGGAGATCGCAAGGCGGTCGATATCCTGGCGCATCTCTATTATCACGCCGAGCTGCTGGACCGCCGCTTCATCATCAATGCCCTTTCGTCAGCGACCGATCCAAGCGCTATCGTCGTCCTCAGCGATGCGGCGCGACAGCCCGACCCGACGTTGCGGATGGCGGCGCTCAGGGGTCTCGGCCGGCTTGGCAACCGCGATGCGAAGCCGTTGCTCAGGACGGCGCTGGCCAAGTCCCAGATTTTCGAGCGAGTGACGGCCGCAGAGGCGCTGTTGCTGCTGGGCGACAACTCGGGTGTCGGACTGCTGCGCGCCACCTTGAACGATCACTCCGACGGGAACGCGAGGGCGATGGCTGCTGTCGCCTTGGGCTACGCGCATGACTCATCCGTCGTTCCGATGCTAAGGCAGGCGCTGGTCGACCAGAATATTGACGTCCGCATCGGCGCCGCCGCGGCGCTGACTCATTACGGCGATTCCGGCGCAGTCGCATACCTCAGAGGCGCGATCCGCGACCCCGACCAGGTGACACGGCGCCACACCGCACAACTCTTTGACGACATTGCCTTCGACAGCGGCCATCCGATACTGGTCGAGGCGCTCTCGTCGCCCGACTCGGACGTTCAGTTGGCGGCGATTAAGACGCTTGGAACGGCCGGCGGCGATTCCGAGGTTGAGCTGCTCGGGGGGCTGCTGCGCGCCAGCCAAGACCCGATAACGCGGGCGGATATCGCGTGGTCACTGGGACGCATCGGCAGTCCCAACGGGATCGAGATGCTGTTGGCGATGGTTCAGGAGAGCGATCCGGCGGTGCGCTACACGGCCGCCGATGGTTTGGATCACACTGCGATGCATTTGTTAGGCGGCAGGCGGCTCGGTAGCCGTTGATAGCTGGGCAGGGAGTTAGGACGAAGCGTTTACAAACGATAGGCGTTGACGGTCTCCATGGGGACAAACTGACAAAGGGACGATTAGACGGGAGGAAATGAGTATTATGCAGCGTAATTTGAAGCCGCGTGGGGAACGCGCCGCGCGGCCATGGTGCATGGCACTGGCGGTCCTGGTGACGGTGGCCGGCCTTTGCCTTGGCGGGGGCACCGCAAGAGCCCAGGACATCAAGAGTTATACCCGGGCCACGTTCGATCAGTGGCTGGCCAAATACAAGGACGCCAAACCCGACTTCAAAGTCGGCGATGTCCTGACTGCCAAAGACATCGACCGGATGCGGCCATTCGTCTTTCCTGGCTACGTCGAGATGTTCAACTTCCCCGAGTTCAAGATGACGATCGGAGCTCCCGTAGACCACACTCCGCGCAAGGACTACATGGCCTGCACGGAGAAGTACCAGAGCCAAGTGAGGCTGCAGCCAGACCATACGATGGCCAACTACGTCTGCGGCCAGCCCTTTCCCAATTCGGCTCTTACCACGAGCG
>JAKAVN010000022.1 GCA_021827495.1 Deltaproteobacteria bacterium
CCGGTCCGCATGCTTCACCTCCTTGCAGAAGTAAGACGGCCAGCGCCACATTTTATTCATCTTATTTCAGGGACAGGATACTAGTAACTCCGCGCCCCGGGCGTCTGTCAGCTCTATCCAGTCGCAGTTCAAGTCGACCAGATCCAGTGCGTAGTGGACTCGCCATTGCGTTCCCGTGCTCGCAGGCCGCTGCACGGTGGTGCTGTCGATCGCCCGCGGTCGGAGCTCTCGCGGCAGCCGCGGCTGTTCGCGCAGCGATCGGGCCAGCTCGGCTCCCAGCCAGGCGAGCCAGGCTCCCGATGTGCGCAATCTCTTAAACAGCGCGACCTGCGACATCTCGGCGATTCCGCTGACCCGTGCTTGCGCAACCGTCTCGCGCAGCCCGCCGTCGTTCACGGCCTGGAACAGCAGCAGCCGCAGCAACGATCCCGGAGCGGCTGTGTATCGGGCGCGCCGGAACGCGCCTCGCTCGCGAGCCGCCTCCTTCCAGCCAGCGGGCAGCAATCCTTCGATCACCCTCCACTCGTCATCCGCCCCTACTCTCATGCCACATAGCTATCGCACCACCACCACCGCCACCGAATCAATCCTTAGGTTAACGCCTATGGGGGCATGGGGCCAGCGGCTGAAAGCCGCCCCGCGTTGACAAAGCAGCCGTTGCGCCGGAAGATTATCCTGATGGCAAGAATTACCGTCGAAGACTGTCTGGAACGGATTCCCAACCGCTTCGAACTCGTGCTGGCAGCCGCCAAGCGCGCCAAGCAGTTGCTCAAGGGCGCGCGCCCGCTGGTGGAGACCGACAACAAGGAAGTCGTCACCGCCTTGCGCGAGATCGGGGCGGGCAAGGTTTCGATCGAACGGCCTGTCGATGCCTGAGCGCCGCCTGATTCCTTGACGGACTGAGGCGCGCCCGGCCGCGGGACACGCCGCGCTTGGCGCGCTATCGGCGTTACGGGCGGATGTCGGCTATCTGTGGAGCACCAGTTGGCGCGCAAATCAGGCCCCCGCAAGCCCAAGACTGAGCGCAAGGCCGAACCCAAGAAGGTCGATCCCAAGATCGAGCCCGGAATCGGCTCCAAGCTCGATCCGCTCCGGCTGGCCGCCCGCGCCACGCGCCGACGCCGCGCCGCCTCGGCCGGCGAGCAAGCGCCCCCGCAAGAAGCTGTTTCCTCCGTGGTCGAGGGCGAAATTGTCGATGATGAGCGCGCGGCCGCGAAGCCGCTGCCGGAGCCCGGCGTGATCGGCGAGTTGCCTGACGAATTCGCCCGCGCAGGCGACGTCGACGGCGCCGCCGAGCTCGCGCCGGAGGCGGAAGAGGAAGCCGAGGAGCGCGGCGGCGCGCTGGTCCCGCTCGATCCGCTGGGCCGCTACCTCGCCGAGATTCGCCGCTTTCCGCTACTCAGCCGCGAGGAAGAGATCGAAGTTGCCAAGCGCTACACCAAGCATCACGACCCCGCCGACGCCTACACCCTGGTCACTGCCAACCTGCGCCTGGTGGTTAAAATCGCCAGCGAGTTCGCCCACGCCTCGCGCAACCTGCTCGACCTCATCCAGGAGGGCAACGTCGGGCTGATGGAGGCCGTGCGCAACTTCGACCCCTACCGCGGCATTCGCTTCCCCTCCTACGCGGTATGGTGGGTGCGCGCCTATATCTACCGCTTCCTCATCAACAACTGGCGGCTGGTCAAAATCGGCACTACTCAGGCCCAGCGCAAGCTCTTCTTCAATCTGCGCAAGGAAACCGAACGGCTGGAGACCGAGGGCTTCACGGCGCAACCGCGGCTGCTCGCCCAGCGCATGGGAGTCAAGGAGCGCGAGGTGCGCGAGATGCAGGAGCGAATGGCGCACAGCGAGGTCTCGCTCAACCAGCCGTTGCGCGAGGACGAGGCGGGCGAGCTGCTCGACGTGATTCCCGACAGTGGCGACAACCCCGAGGAAGCCGCCGCGCACGGTGAATGGCGCGACTTCGCGCACGAGAAGGTCGAGCAGTTCGCCGCCACCCTCAAGGACAAGGAACTCGAGATCTTCCGCAGCCGGCTGCTCTCCGACGATCCGCCGACCCTGCAGGAGATCGGCGGCAGATTCGGGATCAGCCGCGAGCGCGTGCGCCAGATCGAGGTGCGGCTCAAGCAGCGGCTCAAGCAGTTCCTCAAGGCGCAGGCTTCCGACATCGAACAGGCGGGGCCATAGGCGCGCGCCCCGCCTGACACCCCCGGTTGCTCCGCCGCGCCGCGAACGCGATAATGCAGGCTCGGGGAGCGGGCGGCACAGGCAGGGCCAAGCCTTATGCGAGAGCGAACGTGCGCCCTGGTGGTGGTGGGCAATGAAGTCCTGTCGGGCAAGACCCAGGACTCCAATGCGTATTTTGCGGCCCGCCAGTTGCGCGCCGTCGGCGTCGCCCTGCGGCGCATCGCGGTTATCCCTGACGAAGTCCCGTTAATCGCCGAGGAAGTCGGCTACTGCGCGCGGCGCTTCGACTTCGTTCTGACCTCGGGCGGCGTCGGCCCGACTCATGACGACGTCACGATGGACGGCGTCGCGGCGGCTTTCGGCCGCGAACTCGTAATGCATCCGGAACTCGAACGCCTCATCCGCACGCACTTCGCCGACCGCCTAAGCGCTGCCGCACTCAAGATGGCGGTAGTGCCTGAGGGCGCCGTGCTCAATTCGACGGGCGACGTGCGCTTTCCGACCGTCCAGTTCGAGAACGTGTACATCCTGCCGGGGATCCCGCAAATCTTCGAGGCCAAGCTGGCCGCGCTGCTGGGCCGCTTCGCAACCGATCCATATTACATGCGGACGATCTATACCTCGGCCGGCGAAGGCGCGATCACCGGGTACCTCAACCAGTGTCTTGCGCGCTACCCCGATCTTCTGCTGGGCTCTTATCCACGGGTCGGCGATCCGAATTACCGGGTGAAGCTCACGCTCGAATCCAAGGACCGTGATTATCTGGAGCGGGCCTTTGCCCATCTGATGAGTCTTTTGCCGGGTGAAGTGGTGGTGAGGACCGAATAGTTTTTTCGTTCAGTTGCTGAGGGGGAGGAGGAGGAAATGGCAATGAGGAAAGTTACGTGTTTGTTGGCGATGGTGGCGGCCGCGGCGATTGCGCCGCCAGCGATGGCGCAGAGCCCGAATAATACGGTGGGCGGCGCGCAGACCAACCAGGCGCAGGTTCCGCAGCCGCCTGACGACAACGTGAACTGGAAGGGCGTCGGGGTCGGCGCCGGCACCGTGGCCGGCAATCTCCTGTACGTGCCGGCCAAAATAGTCTACGGAATTCTCGGCGGAATTACCGGCGGGGCAAGCTACCTGCTCACCGGCGGTAATACGCAAACCGCCAATACCATATGGCGCAGCTCGCTCGGCGGCGACTACGTTCTCACGCCGGACATGATAACCGGACAGCAGCCGGTCCATTTCAGCGGACCGACCATGACCCCGCCCGATCCCGCCCAGTCCACCTCGTCGTCGGCTGCGGCGGGAAACTCGGCGATGAACTCGACGCCGATGCAGCCCGCGCCGACGACCCGGACGGCGTCGGCCGAGCTCGGCGGTTCCGTCACCAGCACGCCCATCACGGGTAATTCGACTGGCGCCGCCGCGATGCCTCAGCCGGCGGACCGCGGCACGGGGCCGCTGACCCCGGGCGCTTCGACCTCGGGCAACCGGGCCGGCCCCAGCGCGAACAGTGGCGTCGCCGCGCCGCCGCTGCCCGGCACCAGTATCGAGTGAGTTGACCCGGCGAGGGAAGGGACGCTCAAGCGAATCCCGGCGCGCCTGCGATTGCGGCAGGGGCGCCGGAATTCGCCGGATCGCATCCGGCTTGAGTTAGTTTGCCTCAGCAACAACAGAAAAAGGCCAAAATGAAGAAGGCGCGCTTTCTCTGGAAATCGACCTGAACCACCTGCCGCAACGCAAGAGGTTTCTTGCGTGACGAACTCCAGGTCGAACTCGACGAGCGCGACTACTCAAAGCAGCCGCTCGGCGCGGCGGAGCTCAAGCTGCTGTTTGCCGGGCGCGATCCGCGCGACTTCCTCAATCCAAAGAGCCCGGCCTTCAAGGCGCTGGGGCTCAAGGGGAGGAAATTGGCCGCCGCCGAGGCGCTGGAGCTGATGGCGCGGGAGCCGAACCTGATCAAACGCCCGCTCGTAGCCGCAGGCGGTGAGATCGTCGCGGGCTTCGACCGCGAGCGCCTGCGCGCACTGCTCTCGTAGGCTGTTTTTCGGTGAACTTGTGGAAGGCGCGTGGGCCAAGGCCCACGCCGCGCTATCGCTAAGCCCGTTCAGCCCGCTCGGCCTTTTCGGCGCGTGCGGTCTTCTCCAGGCGTTCAGGCTTCTCGGCGCGCTCGGCGCGAGATTCGCCACGGCTGCTATTGCTGTCGCCGCGGTCGGCTTTTTCGGTGCCGGTCCCCGGCGAAGGGATCTTTGCCGTGGTCAATACCTCGATGAACTTGCTCACGGCGGGCGAAAGTTCCCGCCCGCGCTTGTAGATTATCGCCAGCGGCCGCGTGAACGTGCCCTCGACGAACCCCAACATCTTGAGCGAGCCCCTGGTGGTTTCGTGCTCGACCGTCGACAGCGGCACGATGGCCACGCCTTGGCCGATCTCGACCGCGCGCTTGATGGTCTCGATGTTGTCGAACTCCATCGTGTACTGGGGCTTTACGCCGTATTCGCGCAAAATGCGGTCTGACGCCTTGCGCGTGGCTATGTCGCGTTCGTAGCCGACAAACTTCTGGCCCGCCAAGTCGCTCACGCTGACCTTGGAGTGCTTGGCGAGTGGATCGTCGGGCGGCACCACGAGTACAAGTTGGTCGTGGCGGAACGCAATCGTGACTATCTGGCTGCGCTTGGCCGGGTAAGCCACCACGCCGAGGTCAATTTTACCATCGACCAGGTCCTCGTAAATTTTGTTGGAGCGCAAGTATTCCAAGTGCACGTTTACTTGCGGATAGGTGCGCAGAAACTCGGTCAAGTAGGGCGGGAGTTCGTGCAATCCGACGCTGTAGACCGTGCCGACCCGGATCGATCCCGCGACCACTGATCCGATCTCACGCAGCCGGTTCTCCAGCTCCATGAAGCGCCGCACGATCTCCTTGCTCGAGTTATAAAGTAATTGCCCGGCCGCAGTTGGTTTGACACCCGCACGCGCCCGTTCTAACAATCGACACTCGTACTTCTCCTCCAGGCTGCGGATCTGCTGACTGACCGCCGACTGGGTGACGAAGTTTTGCGAGGCGGCATAAGAAACGCTGCCACTCTCGATGACGTCGCAGAAAACCTTCAGGGTCTCGATATGCATACGAGTTACGTTCTTATATAAGGATAATTGATGCTCACGGCTGTGGCAATATAGCCGCTGACAACCCGTAGCGCGCCCCGCAAGCTGCGGCCGGGCCTTCCTCTAGGAGTCGCAAAATGGCGGATTTATTGAAAGATTTGGATTTTTTCAACCTCGACGAGATGCTCGGCCACGAGGAGCGGATGGTCCGCGACACAGTGCGCCAGTTCGTCCAACGCGAAGTGCTGCCGACCATCGAGCGCCACTTTGCCGACGAGACCTTCCCCAAAGAGCTGGTGCCGCAGATGGCCGAGCTGGGCTTCTTCGGCGCCAACCTCAAGGGCTACGGATGCGCCGGGATGAATAACATCGCCTACGGCCTCATC
Source organism: Deltaproteobacteria bacterium (assembly GCA_021827495.1). Taxonomy (GTDB): domain Bacteria; phylum Desulfobacterota; class Binatia; order Binatales; family Binataceae; genus JAKAVN01. The sequence continues at coordinate 5,670 of JAKAVN010000022.1, forward strand.
ATGCAGGAACTCGAGGCCGGCGATTCGGGCCTGCGCTCGTTCGCTTCGGTCCAGAGCGCGCTCGCGATGTACTCGATCTATGCCTGGGGCTCCGAGGAACAGAAGCGCCGCTACCTGCCCGAGATGGCCAAGGGCAAGCTCATCGGATGCTTCGGGCTGACCGAGCCCGACCATGGTTCCGACCCGGGCGGGATGGAGACGCGGGCGCGGCGCGACGGCGATGGATGGGTGCTCAACGGGACCAAGCGCTGGATCACCAACGGCTCGATCGCCGACCTCGCGGTAGTGTATGCCAAGGTCCCCGAGGGGATCACCGGCTTCCTGGTCGAGCGCGGCACGCCGGGCTTCACCACCCGCGACATCCACGGCAAGTTTTCGATGCGCGCGTCGATAACGTCGGAACTGATCTTCGAGGACGTCCGGCTGGACGACAACGCGCGGCTGCCCGAGGCGCGCGGACTGCGCGCGCCGCTCTCATGCCTGACCCAGGCGCGCTACGGGATCTCATGGGGCGTGATCGGCGCCGCCCGCAGTTGCTACCATTGCGCGCTGGACTACACCAAGGAGCGCAAGCAGTTTGCGCGTCCGCTGGCCGGCTACCAGCTCGTCCAGAACAAGCTGGTGACGATGCTGACCGAGATCACCAAAGCGCAGTTGGTATGTCTTAGGCTGGGGCAGCTCAAGGACGCGAACAAGATGCGTCCCGAGCAGGTCTCGTTCGCCAAGCGTAACAACGTCGGCATGGCGCTGGAGATCGCGCGGTTGGCGCGTGACATGCTGGGGGCCAACGGGATCGTCAACGAGTACCCGGTCATCCGCCACATGCTGAACCTCGAGACGGTGAATACTTACGAAGGCGCTTTCGACGTCCAGACGCTGGTGCTGGGACGCGACATCACTGGCCTCAGCGCCTTCGAGTGAGCGGTAGCCCTGGCGTGGGATGAACGGGCTCGACTACTTGATTCTGGGGACGATCGCGCTGGGCGCGCTCTACGGCGCGGCGCGTGGGATTCTAAGGATCGCTTCGTCGCTGATCGCGCTGGTCGCGGCGGTTTACCTGGCCTCGCTTTACTACCGCGCGGCCGGCGCTTACCTCACGCGCGCATTCTCCGTGCGGCCGGAGACCGGCGCGGCGTTGGGCTACATCGCCATCTTTCTGGCCGTGATAGTCATCGTGGCGTGGGGCGGCGCGAAGCTGGCCGAGCTGATTCACGCCGTGCACATGAGTTGGGCCGACCGGCTCGGCGGCGCCGTGGTCGGCGCGGCGCTCGGCGCGCTGTTGGCTGGATTCGTCGTGGTGTGCGTTACGGTTATGCTGCCGGTCGACGCGCCGCTGGTCCGGCAATCGCAACTGGCGCCGCGCGTGCTGGAGTTAAACCACGAGCTGGCGGGATTCGTCCCGGTGCAGGTTCGTGACGCCTACTACTACCGCGAGTCGCAGCTTGTTACCTACTGGAACCAGCATAAAGCGGCGCCGCCCGAGCCTTCATCCGGACCCGCGGCGACGCCGTAGCAGAGCTAACTTCAGTGGCCGGCGCGGCTAGCCGAGCGCGCTATCGACCGCGCGCACCAGATGGCTCTTCGGCACGGCGCCGACGATCTGCTCCTTGACCTGGCCGCTTTTGATGATGAGCAGGTTGGGGATGCCGCGGACCCCGTAACGCGCCGGCGTCTCGGGATTATCGTCGACGTTGATTTTGACCACCTTGAGGCGGCCGGCGTACTCGCCCGCCAACTCATCGATAAGGGGAGCGATGGCCCGGCAGGGCGCGCACCACGGCGCCCAGAAATCGATCAGCACCGCCTTGTCGGACTTCAGGACTTCCTGGTCGAAATTGGCGTCGGTGACATGGCTAACTAACTCACTGGCCATCGGAACTTTACTCCTTACCGTTACGTTACAGTTTAAAGCTAGGGACGCCCAGCCGCACAGTCAAGGCGATTGACGACCATCGGCCGGAGAGATTCTTACGTTACCACAGGCGTTTTCGATACGGCCGGCATCCTCGATACGGCCACAGACTCACGTTTGGGCTGGCCGGGCCAGTTGCGATTCCCAGGCTTGCGGTTGACACCTCGCGATTGCGGAGCATTCAATCATCGCAGGGGAGCATTCAATCATCCCATTATGGACCGATCGAAAGGGACTCTACAGTGGCGCCGATTGCGCCGGTTGCGCGTGGCGGCCGCCATCCTCGCCGTCGCGATCATTGTGGCGGGTGGCTCGGCGGCGCTGCGCGCCGAGATCGAGCGAATCGGTGCGCCGGCGCCCGACTTCAGTTGTGCGCCATGTCTTAACCACCAACCGTTCAAGCTGAGCGACTTGCGCGGCAAAGTGGTGCTGGTCGATTTCTGGGAGTACACCTGCATCAACTGCATCCGCACCTTTCCCTACCTGCGGCGTTGGGACAAGCTCTACCGGCCGCTGGGACTGGTGATCGTCGGCGTACATGCGCCGGAGTTCGAGTTCGCCAAGAATCCCAAGCTGGTCGCCGACGCCACCAGGCGCTTCGGTTTCGATTTTCCGGTCGCCATCGATAGCGACTACAAGATCTGGTACGCCTTCCACAACGAGGCTTGGCCGGCCGATTATCTGATCGACAAGGACGGCAACGTCGCCTACCTGCACATCGGCGAGGGCGAGTACGGCGACTTCGAACGGAAGATTCAGGAGTTGCTCAAACAGGCCAATCCCAAGCTCAACTTCAACCAGCCCAAGTATAAAATTCCGGGCGACGAAAATGTCGAACTCCACGGCGGCGTCTGTATGCGGGCTACGCCGGAGACTTATCTCGGCTTCGCACGCAGCATCAATATCGCCAATCCCGGCGGTGAGGACCGCACCCGCCAGACCGTTTACGTGGCGCCGGCCGGCATCCCACTCGACGATTTTGCGCTCAACGGACAGTGGCTCGCGGCGGCCGAGTACGTGCATCACGCCATCGGCGCCAAGCCGCCCGGCGATTCGGTCGAACTGCACTACAGCGCCAAGTCGGTCTACTTGGTGGCCGGGTCGGATGATGCGACCCCCCGGCGGCTTTACCTGACGCAGGACGGTAAGCCACTACCCAGGCAAGCCTGGGGCGTCGACGTGCGGGCCGCCAGCGGCGGGCGGACCTACGTCGAGCTCGGCGGCAAGCGGATGTATTATCTCGTGAACAACCGCGAGTTCGGCGGCCATCTGCTGCAGCTCTACGCACTGGACCCGGGCCTTTCGCTCTATTCATTCACCTTCGGCAACAACTGCGAGAACAAGTTCGCCCATCGCTGAACGCCGGCTGCTTGCGGCTCAACCCGCACTGGGCCGTAGCTTGCGCCTTGTTGCGCGCTGAGCCCTTCAGGGCTGGCTGACAGCATCCATCTGTTGCAATTCTGATTTCGGAGCGGTCATCTGCTGGCACGTCTTCCGGATCATCCTCTGACAGTGGATTTTAGTGTAAAATTAACTATTTAGGAGTCTATAGACACTAACTTGCGGCTGATGCACTATACGCAGCAAGGCTATGGCATCGCGAGAAGTTGGCGAGGAACTTGGCTACCCTTCATTGGCTGCGGCCCTCCTGACGGCGGCGCTGGTGCTCCTGCTCAGCGGTACGGTTGGACGGTTCCTGATGGAGCGTGACCCGGTGGAACGCTTCATCGGCGACTGGCTGCCGGGCCTGCCGCTTCTGGAGGTATTCCCGGCGTGGGCGCGTGAGGCACCGTTCATCTTTGGCGGTATCGCGCTGGTTGCGATCGTTGCGGTGCGCTTGCTTGCGGGCGCCTTGCCGGGCTTGGCGATCTACCTGCTGGTATTGGCGGTGGCCTGCGCCATCGCGCTCCTGGCGCCGCCGGCGCGTCCGCCGGCGGGCGTCGAGGACTGGGTATTCGTCTGCTACGTGATCCTGGCGGCTTTTGTGGGCGGTGCACCAAAGCCTTACGAGGATCGCATATAGCCCTTACGAGGATCGCATATGCATCGTGGTCCCGCCGCGCCGGCCGCCAGCTTGACAGCGGCGGCGGCGCTGTGGTCTACCAGCGGCATCGGGTCTGATCGTCCGCGCCGCTGTCGTGCGCGGCGCGTCCCGGCGCCGCAGGTGTTCAGAGTTCGCCGCTATACTCTTCAGGAGGTCTGAGATCGATGAAAGCCGCCGTGTTCTATGGTCCAAAGCAGCCGTTGGTTATCGAAGACGTCGAGATCGACAAGCCCCTCGACCGCGAAGTCCTCCTGCGCACCGTCGCCAGCGGCGTTTGCCACAGCGACCTTCATTTTGTCGATGGCTACTACTCCTTTCCCGCGCCCGCCGTCCTCGGCCACGAAGCCGCCGGAATCGTCGAAGCGGTGGGCAAGGCCGTGGACTACGTGAAGCCCGGCGACCACGTCATCTGCTGCCTGTCGGTCTTCTGCGGCTATTGCGACGACTGCATGTCGGGCCATCCCAACCGCTGCACCAACCGCGCGGCGACGCAGCGGCGCAAGGGCGAGAAGCCGCGCCTTTCGTTCAAGGGCCAGCCGCTGCGCCAGTTTGCCGACCTCTCGACCTACGCCGAGAAGATGCTGGTGCATGAAAACGCGCTGGTGAAGATCGGCAACGACATGCCACTGGACCGCGCCGCGCTCATCGGGTGCGGCGTTACCACCGGGGTGGGCGCCGTGCTCAACACCGCGCGCATCGAGCCCGGTTCGACCGTTGCGGTCTTTGGCTGCGGCGGCGTCGGCCTAGCGGCGATCCAGGGCGCACGGATCGCCGGCGCCCGCATGATCATCGCGGTCGACCAGTTCGAATCGAAACTCGCGCTGGCGCGGCGGCTCGGCGCGACCCATACCGTGGACTCTTCCCATACCGACGCGGTCAAGGCGATCCGTGAGCTGGCAAGTCCGAGCCAGACGTCCGATCGGGCCGGCGCGGGCCGCGGCGCCAACGGCGGCGTCGACTATGCCTTCGAAGCCGTGGGAATAAAAAAACTTGCCGAGGACTGCTTCGAGTGCATCAAGCCGGGCGGCACCGCAACGATTATCGGCATGATCCCGGTCGGCCAGAAGGTCGAGCTCGAGGGGTCGAAGTTTCTCACCGAGCGCAAAATCCAGGGCACCAACATGGGCTCCAACCGCTTTCGCATCGACATGCTGCGCTACATCGACTTCTACCAGCAGGGCCGCCTCAACCTCGACGATATGATCACACGCCGCGGCAAGCTCGAGGACGTCAACGAGGCGTTCCGCGCGATGAAGGCCGGCGAGGTCGCCCGCACGGTGTTGATGTTCGAGTGATCCGCGGGTCCGCCCGATACTCGGCTGGGATGGGGTGCAAGGAGACGGTGGTCCCGGCCGTTGATCGCGCGCGCCGGCCATCCCTCGACGTTGGTCATTCCACTAACTATTAATCTCATCGATGACGCCGAGCCGCTGCGTATCCGCGTGCCCGCGCAATCGTCGCTGAGGCATGGTTCCGATTTGCTCATCGATCAACTGCGCGCGATCGACAACCGCCGCCTCGTCGAAGGCCCGCTCGCTCATTTGGACGATCCGACGATGGTGCGCATTGCCGCCGCGCTCCGCGAGGTGCTCGACCTCGGCTGACCTCATTTCCATCGCTCAACTCAACCGGTTTGATTGGACATGCCGTCTGTTGAACGACCCGCGAGTAGTTGCCGGAGATCTTGCGATTCGTCGTCGGTCAGAACTTTACGACGCGGCAATACCTCGGCTGCCACAGCAAATTTGTTGCACACTTCCGAGAGACCTTTTGCGGCGCCCTCGCGCGCCTCTCGGGCCTGCTTATCAAGTCCCTGCGCATACGGGATGCCGCCTGGCCCTCCACGTTGCCGCGCTTGCCAATCGAGTTCGTTCGCGCCGGGCGAGAACTCGACCGTATAGGCCATCGCGCTATCAGTTGAGACCCAGTTCTTTTTTTATTCGCGTCCACGGAATCGTCCCCGTGCGTTTGACCTCGCGGAGCGCCGCACGGGCGGCTTTGACGTCCTCACGGTCCTCGATCATTTCAAGCAGCGCGATATCCTCGATCGGCACCCCTGCCGCCAGCAGACGGTTGCGCCGGGTTAACAGAACGCGGCCCGGATTCGGATCGGTTTCCAAGCCACGTGTGATTACCAGCGCCGTCTGTCGGGGCTCAGGGCCGGGGCCGCTGGAACAGGACACGGCGCATCACGGGGAACAGTTCGCGCTCCTCACCGGCTATGAGGTCATCCAGCGTAGTCGCGTAGACGCAAAGATTCCTCGCCTCGGCGGCGACCGCCTCATTGCTCGCTTTTTCGAAGGAATGCGTGGCGATGATGTCGTGCAGCGCCAGGATTTGTTCGTGCTTTTTGCGTGCCCGGTCGACAAGTTGGCGGGGAAAGTCCCCCGCGAGCGACTCGGCCCAGGGCAGAACGGTGTGTTCCTCGTTGCCGAGGTGTCTGGCGATGACGGAATCGATCCGCGCCCATGCCTTGGCGGCTTTTTCACGGAGTTCGTGGTTGCCAGGGTCGAGCGCAAGCCTCGCTGCCACTGAGGCTGCCTCCAGAATCGGGCGCCTCAGCTTGATGTCCTCGTCGGCCAGCTTGGCCAGAGTGAATTTCATCTGCGACCCTTTGCTCGCAGCTTCCGGTAGCTGTTTGGTCTCCATCGGTTGGCCCCTTCCAAGCGCTCTGGCGACCAAGCGGTGCATTCGCTGTGCCATGGGCAGGATCCCCCGATAGAAGAGCACCACGGAAGGCTAAACGGCGGCGCCGCTGATGTCGGCGGTTTGCCGACAGGGCCGCCCGCCCTTGAAGCTATTATGCTCTCCGCTTCAGCGACGGCTCATGCCTGGATGCGAGAGAATGTGCGCGACACCGCCCCCCCCCCCCGATTGTCTCCTTCGGAGACAAAGGAAGATCCCGTAGGAGCCATGCCTGGATGTGAATGAGCCGCGCCGTGGCGATTTGTCCCACGTCGGGCACATGGTTCGCACAACAGCCCTGACTGGCCAGCGGTCAGTGGCCGTGCTGCTTAGTTAAATCGAACAAACTGGTAGTATGCTGGCGCTCCAGACGGGACCGGCCCCCGCTTCGTATCGCCGCGACAATCATATCAGTGCGATGTTTCATCAAGGGCGCCTGCCAGAGTAGGCTTATAAGGGTCATACGCTTGGAGGTGATGCGAGTGCGCCTGTATCGAATCTGGACGGCAGTCGGCGTCGTTGCGTTCATGACCGTGATTGGAGTTGGGCGGCGCCCGAGTTCGGCTCACGCGGCGAACAATCTGGCAGATCAAGTCACTGTTCCGCAGTCCGTTCTGAATTCACTGATCGGCGAGCCGGACCGCCATTTCCATCGAGCAGCCGACCTTTACGCCAAGGGCGACGCCGACGGAGCGGCATCGGAGATCCGGGCCGCCGCCGCGCTGATTCGTATGGAAGCGGGACGTGGGAGCCTCCAGGACGCGGCCAAACTGCTGGCGGCGGCGACCGATCTCGACACGATCGCCGGCAATGTCGTAAACGGCAATGTGGCGTCGCGGCGCGTCCTCGATCTCGCGTTTGCGCGCGCCGACCTCGCGTTGGCCGCCCATTACAGATCGATGGCCGGCAAAGCTCTGGCCGACAAGGATCACGCCGGCGCAGGGCGATGGCTCAAGGCTGCCGGCGATTCCGTGGACGAGGCCGCAGCCTGGACCGGGCAGAGCCCGTCGGGCACGCAGGCCCAGGCGTGGGACCAGATGCATGCATTTCAGGCGAAGATTCATACCAGTGCCAACTGGAGTTACGATGAGGCGAAGAAGGGCGTTGGCTATCTGGGCGCGCAGATACAATATCTGGGTCGGCAGATGCAGAATTTCAGCGCTTCAGGAGCCCAGGGCGGCGCGAACTGAGCAACTGCCGGTGCCATAGCGAGAGAGCGTGCGGCTCGCCGCCTATCATGGATCGGCACGGCGATCGAAGTTGAAGCCATTGGCATCGCGCCCCGCAAGTAATCGGACCGCCTATCGCATCAAAGACTGGCCGCGGCGTCGGCGCTATGCGGGAGGGGCTTCGCCGCTGGAGGCGCGATGGCGCGCCGGCCCGTGCACCATCGAGAGATTGTAGGCGCTGTTGATGAGCGCGATGTGGGAGAACGCTTGCGGAAAATTGCCGAGCTGGCGCTTGAGCGCCGGGTCGTACTCTTCGGATAGCAGGCCGACGTCGTTGCGCAGCTCGAGCAGGCGGCTGAATATCTCACGCGCCTCCTGGTGGCGGCCGAGCGCCTGCAGGCAGTCAACCAGCCAGAACGTGCATGGCAGGAAGGCACCCTCGCCAGGCGGCAAGCCGTCGACGCCGTCATGTCCGAGGTAGCGCCGCACCAGCCCGTCGGCCATCAGTTCGCGCTGGATCGCCTCGATGGTGCCAACCACGCGCGGGTCGCTTGCGGGCAGGAACCCCACCAGCGGCATCAGCAGAAGCGCCGCGTCGAGCGTGTCGGCGCCGTAGTATCGGACGAACGCGCCGCGCGAGGAATTGAAGCCGTGGCGGCAGACGTCATCGTGGATACGCGCGCGCAGCGCGCGCCATCGCTCCAGCGGCCCTTGGGCCCCCGCGCGCTCGATCTCCTTGACCGCGCGATCCACCGCCACCCAGGCCATCACGCGCGAATGAACGAAGGGGCGGCGCTTGCCGCGGATCTCCCAGATACCCTCATCGGGTTTGTGCCAGACTGACTCCAAGAAATCGAGCAGCACGCGCTGCATCCGCCATGAATCATCGTCGGAGCGCAGGCCATAGCGGCGTGCCACGTGCAGCGCATCCATGATCTCGCCGTAGACGTCGAGCTGGAGCTGCTTATGGGCGGCGTTGCCGATCCGCACCGGACGGCTTCCCGCATAGCCTTGCAGCCACGGCACCTCGTATTCGGTAAGGCGGCGCTCGCCGGCCAGCCCGTACATGATCTGCAGTTCCTGCGGCTGGCCCGCGGCGGCGCGCAGTAGCCATTGCCGCCAGGCTTGCGCCTCTTCGGTGTAGCCCGCGATGAGCAGCGCGTAGAGCGTGAAGGTCGCGTCGCGCAGCCAGCAGTAGCGATAATCCCAGTTGCGCACGCCGCCGATTTTCTCGGGCAGCGAGGCCGTCGGCGCGGCGACGATCGCGCCGGTCGGGCTATAGGTCAGCGCCTTGAGCGTGATGAGCGAGCGCAGCACGGCCGCGCGCCAGGGCCCGCTGATCGAGCAGCGCGACGACCATTGCCGCCACCAGGCCTCAGTCTCGCGCAGCATCGCGGCGGGATCGCGACCGCGCGGCTCGCCCAGATGCGAGGCGTAGCGCGTCATCACGAAGGAGACGCTTTGCCCGGCGGCGATCTCGAACTCGCCGACCGTGCGAAACTCCTCGCCGCGCAGGTCGATCGGCGAGCGCAACTGCACCGCATCGGGGCCGGCGATCGCGCGCACGCCGTAGCGCCGCCGCCGCACCCACGGCACAATCCGGCCGTAATCGAAACGCAGGATCACTTCGGTGCGCATCGGCACCCGGCCCGCACGTCCCTCGACCACGCGCACCAGGTCGACCTTGCCGATGCGTTCGGCGACCGGCATGAAATCGATCAGCGCAACCGTGCCGCCGGCGCATCGGAATTCCGTCTCGAGCACCAGCGTATCGCCGCGGTAGCGCCGGCGCGTCTGATGCTGCTGGCCGCGCGGGGCGATCAGCCAGCGCCCGTTGTCAGGGGTGCCGATCAGCGCGGCGAAGCAGGCCGGCGAGTCGAACCGTGGCATGCACAGCCAGTCGATCGAGCCGTCGATCCCGACCAGCGCGGCGGTGTGCATATTGCCGATGAGCGCATAATCCTCGATCCGCAGCGTCATAGTTCCGAGCCTCGCTCCTCTCCGTAAATTTACCCTGCTCGGCGCGCGCGTGCAGCGCCACGCGAAGGCCATTATGTGATGCGCGCAGGTTGCCATGGCCAGGAGGCCGCGCTATGGGCTCGCGAAGCCGCGGCTAAGCGGCGGTGGCGAAAGATCGGCCGTAGAGCGCGCGGCGAGGACGCGCGTAACGGAGTGGAGGCAGGCGATGGAGCTCGCGAAAATTAACGGAATCGAGTTGTACTGCGAGGTTCACGGTGCGGGGCCGGCGCCGGTGTTCGCGCACGGCGCCGGCGCCAACCATCTGAGCTGGCGCCAACAGGTGCCGGTGCAGTCGGTCTACTGCGAGCGGCCCGCCGAGTTCAATCGCACGCTCGAAAACTTTCCGCGCACGGCGCCGGCCACTTCGCGGTAAACCTCGAGCGTGCGCCGGGCCATCAGCTCGGCGCTGAATTCGTCGCGCACGCGGTGGCGCGCCGCCGCGCCCATCGCGGCGCGGCGCTCCGGATCGTCGAGCAGCGCGTTCAGCGCCGCCGCCAGTGCCGCCGGGTCGCCCGGCGGGACGGTCAGCCCGGTCAATCCGTCGAGCGAGACGTGCGGCACCGCGGAGTCAAGCCACGTGTTGACGACCGGGCGCCCGCAGGCCATCGCCTCGAGCTGGACGATTCCGAATGCCTCGCTGCGCTCGACCGAGGGCAGCGCGAAGACGTCGCACGCGTGATAGCACGCCTTTAGATCGGCGTCGTTGACGCGGCCCAGCAGCACGACCCGATCGGCAACGCCGAGCCGCGCGGCCGCAGCCGTCAGCGCGGCGGCCAGCGGCCCATCGCCGGCGATCAACGCCGTCGCGCGCACGTCCACCATCGCGCGCACCAGATGTTCGAAGCCCTTGTAATAGATGAGGCGGCCGACGGCGAGCACGATGCGTTCGCCGTAACGCCGGCGCAGCTCGGCGACGCGCGCGGGGTCGGGGCGCTCGAAGGCGGCGGCGCGGATGCCGAAAGGAATTACGCGGCACAGGTTGCGCCGCGCGTTCAGCACCGCGGAGGTTTCGATATAGGCGGTGGAACCGACGATGATCGCGGCGCATCGCCGCAGCAGCAGGGAGAGCGGCGGTGCGAAGGCCGCCGCCGCGCGCCGCTGGCGCACCACGTCGCTGTGCCAGGTGACCACTATCGGTACGTCGAGCCGGCTCATGAGGCAGGCGAGCGCGGCCATCGGATTGGGAAAATGCAGATGGACCAGGCCGGGCCGCGCCTGGCGCATCGCGCGCGCCATCAGCGGCACGATCGGAGTGCCGTGAAGCATCAGTGGTGTGGCGAGCCGCACGACTGCAACTCCGCCCGGCGCCGAGCGTTCGCTCCGCCATCGATCGCCCGCCACCAGAACTTCGACCTCGAGCGACTTGCCGAGTTCTTCGCACAAGGTCTGAAGATGGGACTCCATGCCGCCGGGGTGGGGCGGGTAAAACTTGCCCACGTGCAGGACCTTGAGCGGTGCGGCGCGCATCATTATTCGCCTCCGGCGGCGATCTCCCGGTACAGAGCCGCGCAGCGGTCGGCGTAGGCGGCCCACGAGAAGTGCGCAGCGTGGCGGAGCGCGGCCGCGCGCCGCTCGGCCCAGCGCTCGGGATGCCCGGCTCTCTCGCACAGCAGCGCGGTAAGCGCGGCGCTCCACGCCGGCACATCGGCGACGGCGCAATAGCCGGCGGCTTCGGCGCCGACCTCGCGCAGCACGGCGATGTCGCTCGCCAGCACCGGCGTCGCGCAGGCCATCGCCTCGATCAGCGGCAGGCCGAAGCCTTCGGCCGCCGACGGCATCAGCACCAGCGCCGCGCGCCGATACAGCGCGGCCAGCACGGCGGGCTGCACGAACGGCATGGTGACGATTGAATCCTCCAGCTCGAGCGCCTGCGCCAGCCGTCGTTGATCGGAAGTGAGCGCGCCGCCCGCCTTGACCAGCCGCAGCTTGGGGTGCTCCGCGTGCACGGCGGCGAAGACGCGCAGCAGCACGTCGATTCGCTTTCGCGGGATGGTGCTGCCGACGTGGAGAATCTCGGCGATGCCGCAATCGGCGGGGCCCAGCAGACGCGCCGCCGCGGCGTCGGCGGCTTCATCGGGGCGGGACGAACAGGCGGGATGCACGCCGTTGGGAATTACCACGAGGCGGCCGGGCGAAACCAGCGCGTTGGCGACCAGCGCGTCGCGCGTGGCCACGCTGTCGCAGGCGACCCGCGCCGCCTTGCGCATTCCGGCGAGGATCCGCCGCGCCATCGCGCGCAACGCCGGCGAGCGCCGCTCGGCGCCGGAAGTGAGCAGGCCGCGAAACGCGTCGAGGTCGTGGCAGGTCACGACGGTCGGCGCGCCCGCTAACTCATGCACGAGATGGGCGTAGCTGTGGTCGACGACGTGGAAGAGGTCGAAGCCGCCGCGCAGGCGGCGCAGGGCGCGCGGGTAATCAAAGAAGCGGTTGAGCGCCCGATCGGCGTTGAAGCGCATGCGCGCTCCGCGCCCGCCGGCGGCGCGGCTTAGGCGGCGGACGAAGGCCGGCCGGATGCGCGTGACGTCGAGCGCCGCCGGATGGCGCGCCTTAAGCTCCGCGCAAAGCATTTCGCCGACCAGGTCCATACTGGGCCAGCCCTCTTCGGCATAATCGCAGACCACGGCCAGGCGCAGACGATCCATGGGGGTTCAGGCGGCCAGCAGCTCGGCGAAAAATTCGAGATGGCGGCGCGCGACCACCGGCCAGGAGTACAGCGCATGCGCGCGGTCGCGTCCGCGAGCGGCGAACTCGGCCCGGCGCGCCGGGCTCTCGAGCAGCTCGGCCAGCGCGCGGCGCCATCCCGGCTCGTCGCGCTCGCCGACGATCACGCCGGCGTCGGCGACGACGTAGGGAATCTCGCCGCTGTCGCTGGCGATAACCGGCACGCCGCAGGCGAACGCCTCGACTAGCATACGTCCGAACTGCTCGCGCCATCGCACCGTGGTTTGGCTGGGTGCGAGCAGGACGTCCATCGCATTAAGGTGGTCCGGAACGCGGTCATGAGGAACGCCGCCGACAATTCGCACGCGGTCGCCATGGCGGGCGGCCCACTGTCTCAGCGCGGGCTCCCGCGGTCCGCCGCCGACGAAGAGCGCGCGCCACGGCGACGTGGTCGTCTCCAGAACGCGCATCGCGACCCCGAGGCCTTTGTCCTCGACGAAGCGGCCCAGAAAGCCGGCCACGGGTGGCCCTTCGTCCTTCCATCCCAGCCGTGCGCGCGCCGCGCGGCCAGCCTGCGGGTCGGGACGAAACAGTTCCACGTCCACGCCGAGCGGTATCACGCGATAGGGCTTGGCGCTCCAGCCGCGCCCAAGCTGGGTTTGCGCGACGGCTTCGCCACAGGGGAGCCAACCGGCGCAGCGCGCGGCGCACATCCGCTCGATCGCTGAGAAGGGTGGCGGATAGCGCTTGGCAATATTCTGCGCGGTGAAGAACACCAGCGGGATTCGCGGCGGACACCACCAGGCGACCTGGCCGCCGGCGACTACGTAGGGTTCCTCCCAGCAATGCACCAGGTCCCAGCGCTCGCGCAGGACGGCGCGCAGGCTGAGCCCGTAGAAGAAAAGCTGCGGACTGCGGCTGAGATGGGCGTCGATCGGGACCAGGCGGCAGAGCTCGCCCGGCTGCGGCTCGAGCAGGATCGGACGCAGATCGCCGTGAAAAAACCGCGGCGCGAGCGCGGTGACTTCCCACTCCTCGCCGCCCGCGCGCGCCATCTCGTGGGCCAGGCGGCGGTTGAGCGCGACGCAATAGGAATGCGCAATCGTAAGCAGGCGGTGTGGATGCCGAACGGCCATGATCGGGATCGAGCGTCCTTACGAGGTCCGTGCCAGTGCCGCCGCGTTCAGGCCGGTGACTCCTGCAAAAATCGCCAGCAGCGCATCGACATGCGCGTCGAGGTCAAAGCGGCGCGCTCGCCCCCGCGCGCCATTTCTCAGCCGTGCGAGTTCGGCCGGGTCGCGGACGCATTCGACGATCGCGCGCGCCAAGCCGGCGGCGCTTGGCGGGTCGCCCGGCGCGAGACGGCCGTTTACGCCGTCGCTCAGCCATTCCGGAATTCCGCCGACGGCAAACGCGGCGGCTGGGAGCCGGTGCAATCCCGCCTCCAGACCGACCAGGCCGAACGGTTCCGGCCACGTGCTCGGCACCACCAGCAGGTCGGAGCTGAGCATGAGTTGCTCGAGGCGGGAGGAATCCAACCATCCGGTGAACTCTATCTTGAGGTTTGCGTTCGCCGCTTGCGTGCGCCGTGCCGCGTGTTCCCAGCGCTCCCGATCGGGGCCGTCGCCGGCGAAGCTTGCTTTAAGCGGCCGCCCGAGCGCGGCCGCAGCCAGCGTCAGCGCGTCAAGCATCAGCGGTCCGCCCTTGAGCCGGGTCATTCTGCCAACAAACAGCAGCCTGATGTCGCGATTCTCCGCCGGCGCCACTTGCAGCGCCACCGCCGCGGGGAATTCAGGAAATCGATCAGGCGCGAGCGGAAGCCGCAGCGTGTGCACGCGCTCGGGTGGGAGACCATGGCGCACGAACTCGGCGCGCATGTGAGCCGAGGCGGTCAGGATCGCGGCGTAGCGGCGCATAAGGCCAAGACGCGCGCTCTCCAACCAATAATCGGTCCACATGCGCATCGGATTGAGCCCGCCGCACCGACGGGGATAGTAATTGACCAGGCAGCGCCATCCGAAGCGCCGCGCGCACGGCCGCGGGCGCGGCGCGGCGAACATCTGGTTGCCGCTGATGCAGGTGCCGTAATAGCCGTGAGCAAAAAGCACGGCCGGCGCGATCTCGATTATTCGTGCCGCACTCGGCAGGCTCATACCGTGCACGTAGATGACCTCGGGGCGCCACTGCGCGAGTGCGGCGAGCGCCTGGCGCGCTCCCATTTCACTGGCGCACCAGGCCGGCGCGCGCTCGGGCAGCCGGATTCGCGGCGCGCCCGGCGGCGCCTCCAGCTCCGAGAAAAAAGCGATCTGATGGCCGGCGGCGGCAAGCGCGGGAATCACTGTGTCCAGATAGGTTTCGGCCCCGCCGACCTTGGCGCGATTGAGATTTACCGCCGCGATTTTCATTTATCGCTCTAGCCAGAGCCGCAGGCTTATTAACCGCGGCGTGCGCGGCGCAGCGCCGTCAGCATGCCGATGCCGAGCGTGCCCGGCATGCTCGCTAACGCAAGCGCCCCTGCCAGCTTTGGCGTCGGGCCCATGAGCAGCATGGCGTTCCAGATATGTTTGCGAGCTTCGCGCGCGCGCCGTTTTTGCAGCAGGAAGAGTCCATGGGAAAGATGCGCGCTCGCGCATTTCCTCTTGAGGCCACTCCGTAGTGCGGCGAGCTCCGGCACCGCGATCAGCCGCGAATACACGTAAATCAGCCCGAGACCTCCACGCCCACTCCCTGTGGTGGTCAGGGAGCCGCTATGGAACCGGTACCTGGTCAATCGCTCAGGGAGATAATAGCAAGCCTTCTCGGTCCGGCACGCGAGATAGCCGAGCCATAAATCCCAGAACACGTCGACCTCGGCCGGGAAGTCCTGCCAATCGATCGCGTCGCGTCTGATGACACTGGCCTGCGAGATGGGAAGACTTTCGTCCGCCAGGCATCGCCAGAACGGCTGGTGCAGTCCAGGGGAGAGAACATCGCGGCGCCATCGGCGCGTGTTCTCCTCAGTCGCGGCCAGATCGATCCTGCCGTTCTCGTCCATCAGGTAATGGTCGCAGAAGGCTATAACGACGCCGGGATTGTCCACTAAACCCGGGACCAGCTTGGACAGGAACGACGGCTCCCATTCATCGTCGTCGTTGAGTATCGAGACATATTCCCCGGACACCAGGTTGCGGAAGGCCTGGAAATGGTTGCTTCCGGCGCCAGGCCTCGTTTGATTTCGATGATAGACGATGCGCGTGTCGGCGAAGCCCGCGGCGATTTCGCGATTGACGTCGGTTCCGAGGTCGTCGGTCACGATAATTTCGACGTTCCGGTAATCGCCGCTTACGACACTGGCGATGGCGCTGCGAAGGTACGCGGGCCGGTTGTACGTCGCGATCACCACACTGACCAGCGGGCTTTCGGATGCCGGCATCAGCAGCCCTCGCGCAAGGCGGCAATCGTGTGCGTGATATCGAAGCGTTGCGCGTAAAGCGCGCCGGCCGCGGCTCCCAGACGCGCACGTTCCCCGGCATCATCCATCAGGTGTGCGAGCGCCGCGCCCATCGCGACCGCATCGCCGACATCGACCAGCGCCACCGCGCCGCTTTGCCTCCACAATGGCTCGGTCACGATGCCGGTGGTGGTCAGCACGGGGCGGTGATGCGCCAGCGCCGCCATCACGCTGGTCCGCCGCGTGCTCACGCCATCGCCATACGGCTGAAGCATCATGTCGCAGGCGCCCAGGTGGCGCGAGAGGTCCGAGGGCGCGAGCGGACCCGAGGCCCGCACCCGCGCGTGCAGTTCGGGAGCCCCGGCCAGCAGGCGGCCGCGCAAGTCGAGGCTGTCGCGGCCCAGCAGCAGAAAGGCCGCGCCGGGGCGCTCGCGCAGCAGCGGCAGCACCACGGCGGCCAGCCGCTCGGCGATCCAGGCCTCACGCGCGGTGCCGAAGTGGCCCAGAATCATGCCGCCTTCGACCATCAGCGTCTTGCGGACCGCGCGCACTCCGGCCGGGTCATCGACCAGGGGCAGGTTGCTGGGCACCGGCAGCCAGATGACCGCGCTGCCGGCCGGCGCGAACGGGCGCAGCAGCGTCTCCCAATACGGCGTCGCCACGAAGCATCGGCGGGCGGCGCGGGTGAGCACGAAAACCATCGCGCGATTGACGATGCCGATAGCGCTGTGGCGCAGCGGCTGGCGCCATGCGATCCGGACCGAGACCTCGTGAAACATGATGCTGATGCTGACGCCCGCACGCCGGCGCGCGAGCAGCCACAGGCACAGCGGCAGGTTCATTCCCTTCATGCCGAACCCCTGCGGCACATACTGTACCAATATCCGGCCGGGGCCGGCCGCCTTGAGCTCGTGGCCGAGCGCGGCGAGCGCGCGTGGGCCGAAGCGCCCGGGCAGGCGATGGACCTCGACCCCAGCCTCGGCCGGCCCGGCCTCCGTCACCGCGGGTGCCCACACGTAAACGCGGTCGCCGCGTGCGGCAAGTTCCAGCGCGACCAGCTGCGTGTAATCCGCGACGCCGCCGTCTTGGGGCGGATACTCGGGGCTGATGATGTGC
Organism: Deltaproteobacteria bacterium; assembly: GCA_021827495.1. Taxonomy (GTDB): domain Bacteria; phylum Desulfobacterota; class Binatia; order Binatales; family Binataceae; genus JAKAVN01. The sequence goes on from JAKAVN010000022.1 coordinate 22,706, forward strand.
CAGGCGTGCGTGCGGCTCAACTTGCGGGCAGCTCTCCATGCTCACGCAGGAATGTACGATACCATTCGATCGTCCGCTTGAGGCCCTGCTCGATCGTAACTTTGGGACGCCATCCGAGCATCTCTTTCGCGCGCGTGTTGTCGCAGTACATGCGCCAGACCTCGGTTGGCCGGTAGGGCAACGCTCCGATCTCGACCTTGGATTTTGTATGGGTCAGCTCGGCGATTTTGAGCACCAGGTCGCGGATTCTGATTTCCTCGCCGGCGCCCAGGTTGATCACGCCCTCGATGCGTTGCTCGGCGCGCGCCGCCAGGATCATTCCTTCGACCAGGTCCTCGACGAAGTTGAACTCGCGCGTCTGCTCGGCGGGCGTGGTCCGGATCGGCCGGCCCATCAGGCACGCCGTGATCAGCTCGGGGATGATGGCCTTGGCGCCCTGGTAGGGGCCATAGGCGTTGAACGGGCGCAACACGATGGTCGAGGTCCGCTGCTCGGTGCGCTGTTTGAGGCGGCAGTAGAGCTCGCCGGCGTACTTGGTGATCGCATAGGGCGAGATGGGCTCGGGCGTGGCGGTCTCGATGAAGGGCACGCTCGTCTGATGGCCGTAAACTTCGGAGGTCGACGCGTAGATGAACTTTTGCGCGCCGGCCGCGACGTCGAAGACGTTGGCGGTGCCCTTGGCATTGACGTCGAAGCATTCCTCGACCTGGACGAAGCTGTCGCCGACGTGGTTGTAGGCGGCCAGGTGGAAGACGACTTGCGGCGCGAACTCGCCAATCGCAGCCAGCGCGCCGCGGTTGCGGATATCGGCCTCGATGACGTGCAGCGAGTCGTAGATGCCGCGCAGCCGCTCGTTGTGCATCGCATTGGCGTAGCGCACCACCACCGCGACCTTGCAGCCCTCGGCCAGCAGGCGGCGGACCAGGTGATGGCCGATGAAGCCCGAGCCGCCGGTCACCAATACGCGGGTGTTTTTCATATTGCTATGCGTCCATCACAGTGAGGAATTCGACGATCTGTTCCTCGGCCAGCGCCCGCTCCTTCTCGGTATTCACGGTGAGATGCTTGCCGCTGTGCCGGTATGCGTAAAGCCGGCCCACGCGCGCAAGGGCGCTTAAGAATTCGTCCATGTCGGCGCCGCGGCGCATCGCGGCGAAGGCTTCGCGCTCGCACAGCAGGTAGCCGATGTTGATCCAGTACGGCAGCCGCGGCTTTTCGGCGAAGGCGGTCACCCGTCCGGCGGCGTCGGCGGCTACGATGCCGAAGGGGCTGTGGAGCGGATAGACGGTGAGCGTGGCCAGCCCGCCGCAGGCGCGATGGAAGTTCAGGAGTGCGCCGATCTCAACGTTGGCGAGCGTGTCGCCGTAACAGACCAGCGCCCGCGCCCCGACGTGAGGGCTGGCGTCGAGAAGGCGGTCGGTCATGCTGGCGTCGCCCGAGTTGACGCAGGTGGTGGCGTCGCGAAACTCGGCCGACCCGGCCACAAAGCGCTCGATCTGATCGGCCAGATGTCCGACGCAGAGCACGAAGCGGCCCACGCCGCTGAGCCTCAGGTAGCGGAGCACGTGATCCAGCAGCGGCCGCCCGTTGAGCGGCACCAGCGCCTTGGGGACGCTGTCGGTATACGGGCGCAGCCGTTCACCCCGCCCGCCACACAGGATTATCGCGCTAAGGTCGCCTTCAACTGCCATCGTTTCAAGTTCCGCTAGTCCGCGCTCCGGGCATTGCCGCCATCCGCGATTGCGCCTGCGCAAAGCGCGCGCAGGCGCGAAACATAAAGCCGCCGAAATCGCGCGAGCGTCAGTTCCGCCGCCGTGCGCCGCGCCGCCGCGCCCATCCGCCGCATCAGCGCAGGATTATGATATAGATGCTCCAGCCGCTCCGCGATTGGGCCGCTCTGTCCGCCGGGCACGATGTAGCCGTTGTGGCCGTCGACCACGAGGTCGGCGGCGCCGGCGCCGGCGGCGACGATCACCGGCAAGCCGCTGGCCATCGCCTCCAGCACGGTGTAACCAAAGCCGTCGGTAAGCGAGGGGTGCACAAGTACGGACGATTTCGCATAGACCTCGGCATAACCGATTCGGCGTACCTCGACCGGCCTGATGCTGATCGCGGGATTGCGCGCCATCGCCGCGCGCAGGAAATTGCTCACCGGCCGCGAGCCGGGACCTCCCCACAGGAGCAGTTCGCTGTCGGGCAGCCGCAATGCGTTGAAGGCGGCGATGAGATAGTGAAAGCCTTTCCACGGTTCGATCAGGCCGACGAAGCTGATGCGGAACTTCGGCGCGGCAAAATCCGCGGCGGGAAACTCGCCGGGGTCGACATGTGGCGCTACCGCCACGATCCGGTCCTCGGGGAAACCCCGATCCAGGAAAGTGCGCCGCGCGCGCTCGGACATCACGCGGACCAGGTCGGCGCCGGCATATTCGTCGAGCATCCGCCGGCGCGTCGCGCCGCTGAGCGGCGGCCGCACGCCGAAGCCTGCGCACTCGCGCGCGGCCTGCGCACGAAATTCGTCGACATGGGCCGTGACTACATCGACCACTGTACGCATGCCGCGTGCCCGCGCGGCGCGCAGGCTGAACGCGCATTGGCCGGTGATGCCCTGAAATAGCTCGGCGGCGGGCAAATGCGCGGCGACGTAGTGATCGAAATGCGTCGCCGACAGATGGCCCTGCAGGCCGCGCGCGCGGCGCAACAGCGGCGTCGTGCCGATTATGGCCTCGGTCCGCGAGCCAGGCACCACGTGCGCCGGTGCGATGCCGATCGGCGCGCGGCAGAACACTGAAAGCTCGAACGCTTCGCAGAGGCCCTCGGCCATGTGCTGAAGGTTGAGTCCCTGGCCGCCCTGTCCGGGGACCGCGTTGGCCGCGATTACCATGGGAGGCCTGCGCGCCGGATGCGGTGCGGCCGCGGGCGTGCCCACGGACTCAAGCGGCCGCTGATGGTCAGAGCGCAGCGCGTTCAAGCGCCTCTTCTTCGCGCACCTGGCGCTCCTCGCCTTGCACGCCGCCGGCCTGCGAAGCCACCATCAACAGCGCCGAAACATAGGCCAGTGCAAGCGATGCGAAGGCCGTCTCCAGCAATATGTGCCAGATATGCACATGCCCGACGAACAAACGCTGCAATCCCTCGGCGATAAAGCTGACCGTCGGACCGCCCACGACGAACGCCACGAGATAGCTGGCGCCGGCGGTATACACCACCCGGCGTGGCACCGTTCCGTCCTCACTGGCCGCTGCGATTCCCACGTAGACCGGAGGAAGGCAGGCCAGGAAGTGCGGCCACGCCACAGGCGAGAGCAGCGCGATCAAGGCAATCCACAGCGAGAAGCCGCAGCCATAAGGATCGTCCGCGAGACGGGTGGTCACGGCAAACGAGATGGCGGCGACTATCAGCTCGACCACGAGCCCCGCGCCGGACGCCCAAGGGCGTGGGCCAATGCTGTGATCAACGACAAAACGGACAAACCAGCCGAGGTTGAAATTATACGGGTGCCTCAACCATCCCGCCGGCTGACCTAACACGGGCTTTCCGGGCAGCAGCGTGGTCATATTCGCGTAACTCGAGATCGGGCCGGCCCCCACAATGGCAAGGGTTAGCGCACCGCCGGCTATGCACGCGCCGAGCATGTATGCGCATGCTCTCCAGTTGCGGCGTGCAATCAGATACCCGAGCATGCCAAGCGGGTAGGCCCGCAACAGCGCCGCGATGCCAAGCATGATACCCGCCGCTGCATCCCGCCGCCGCCGCATCGCGATCAACGCCAGCACGAATAGCAAAAGCAGGACCATCTCGCCCCGGCCGAACGACATGCTCAGCGCGATCGGCGGATACAAAACCATCAGCGCCGCGACCGCCCACCCCTCTGCCCCCGGCGGCCCCAGTTCACGAATGAGCAGAAATAACGCGCCCGCGAGCGCCAGTATGTTCAACGCTTGCCATGTCCAGTAAGCGGTCTCGAAGCCGAGGAACGTTAGCGGCTCGAACAAAAGAGTCCAGGTCGGCGTGTCAGCAAAATAATCCGTGTCCATATGGAGATCGCCAAGCGGACGCCCAACCTCGGTATAGACAGTCTCGTAGTCCACCTTGTACGGGTCGATACCCTCCCGCATCGCCAGGGATCCCACGTAGTAGGAGGCGAAGTCGTGATGATCGGCGACGGTTGCAGGCGGTCTGCTGAAGAGACTTACCGCCGCGGCCACAGCGGCGATCCACAAGACGATCGCGAGATAGGCACGCATCGACATCTGCCAGTCCCTCCAGCTTAACCAAAGGTCCAGGTTACGGGCCAGAAGACCGGGCCGTCGGTTGGCCGCGGCAGTATCCCGGTGCCCAACAGCTCGAAGCTTTCGCAGAGGCCCTCGGCCATGTGCGGTACGGCCGCAGGCGTGCCCACGGACTCAAGCGGCCGCTGATGGTCAGAGCGCAGCGCGTTCAAGCGCCTCTTCTTCGCGCACGTGGCGGTCCTCGCCTTGCACGCCGCCGGCCTCCGAAGCCGTCATCAACAGCGCCGCAACATAGGCCAGTGCAAGCGAGGCGAAGATCGTCTCCGGCGCCATGTGCCAGATATGCGCATGCCCGGCGAGCAGACGGTGCAACCCCTCAGCGATAAAACCGACCGTCGGACCGCCCATGACGAACGCCACGAGATAGCTTGCGCTGGCGGCATACACCACCCGGCGTGGCGCCGCTCCATCTCTGCTGGCCGCCGCGATTCCCACGTAGACCGGAACAAGGCAGGCCAGGAAGTGCGGCCACGCCACCGGCGAAAGCAGGGTGATCAGCGCAATCCACAGCGAGAAGCCGCAGCCATAAGGATCGTCCGCGAGACGGGCGGTCACGGCAAACGAGACCGCGGCGACTATCAGCTCGACCACGAGCCCCGCGCCGGACGCCCAGGGGCGTGGGCCGATGCTGTGGTGGACGACAAAGCGCACAAACCAGCCGAGATTGAGATTGGCCGGGTGCCTCAGGAGTCCCGCCAGCAGACCTAACACGGGCTTTCCGGGCTGCAGCGTGGTCATACCCGCAAAACCCGCGATCGGGCCGGTTCCGAGAACGGCAAGGGTCAGCGCACCGCCGGCTATGCACGCGCCGAGCATGTATGCGCATGCTCTCCAGTTGCGGCGCGCAATCAGATACCCGAGCATGCCAAGCGGGTAGGCCCGCAACAGCGCCGCGATCGCAAGCGTGATACCCAGCGCCGCATCCCACCGCCGCCGCATCGCGATCAACGCCAGCACGAACAGCAACAGCAGGACCATCTCGCCCCGGGCGAACGAAATGCTCAGCGCGATCGGCGGATACAAAACCATCAGCGCCGCGACCCCCCACCCTTCAGTTCCCGGCGGCCCCAGTTCACGAATGAGCAGAAATAACGCGCCCGCGAGCGCCAGTATGTTCAACGCCTGCCATGTCCAGTAAGCGGTCTCGATCCCGGGGAACGTGAGCGGCTCGAACAAAAGAATCCAGGTCGGTGTGTCATTAAAATGATTTGTGCCCGTATCGAGATCGCTCAGCGGACGCCCGGCCTCGGTATCGACAGTCTCGACGTCCCCCTTGTAGGGATCGATGCCCTTCCGTGCCGCCAGGGATTGCACATAATAGGCGCCGAAGTCGCGATAATCGGTGACGGTTGCGGACGATTCGCTGAAGAGATTTACCGCCGCGGCCACAGCGGCGATCCACAAGGCGATCGCGAGATAGGCACGCATCGACATCTGCCCAGTCCCTCCAGCTTAACCAAAGTTCCAGGTTGCGGGCCAGAAGACCGGGCCGTCGGTTGGCCGCGGCAGTATCCCGGTGCCCAACAGGTCGGCGGGCGCCACTTCGAACGATATAGCGTCGCGGATGATGTCCAGGTCGCGCGACGGATCGCCGAAGTCCCCAAAGTACAGGTCGAGCAGATAAGTGCCCGGCATCAGCGGCAACCGCTCGAACCTGCACGTCACCCTGCCGCTCGACACGCGCTGATTGTTCACGCCCTGGTTGGTCCAGCGGTTGCTCACGCCGAACAGCGGCATCCCGTCTGCGGTCTTCAGTGTGATTCCGAGGATTGGCCGGATCGGATGAGGCGAGCTGAATTCGACTGTCGCTTCGAGTGGCACGCCCATCCGCACGACGCCGGTCGGCTCGTCGCCGCTCGAGACCAGGCGTATCGACGTCAGCATCGGTATCGAATCGCCGCGGCGCCCCTGATGGCCGGCCAGCGAGCGGACGCCGCCGTGCCCGCGCAGCTCGGAGGCCATGTAGCGCATCACGATCTGCGCCGGTTCGCCTTGGGCTTCGAGGCGGCCCGAACTAATCAGCAGGCAGGAGCTGCACAGCGACTCGATTGAAGCCATGTTGTGGCTGACGAAGATTATCGTGCGCCCGGCGCGCGCGACGTCGCCCATTTTGCCCATGCATTTCTTCTGGAAAGCGGCGTCGCCCACCGCCAGCACTTCGTCGACCAGCAGAATCTCGGGTTCGAGATGGGCGGCGACGGAGAAGCCCAGCCGCACGTGCATGCCGCTGGAGTAGTGCTTGACGGGCGTATCGACGAACTGCTCGACCTCGGCAAAAGCCACGATCTCGTCGAACTTGCGCTGGATTTCGGCGCGCTTCATCCCGAGGATCGCGCCGCTCAGGTAGATGTTCTCGCGTCCGGTGAGTTCGGCATGGAAGCCGGTGCCGACCTCGAGCAGGCTGCCGACGCGGCCGTAAATCTCGGCGCGGCCGGCGGTCGGCTCGGTGATGCGCGAGAGCAGCTTCAAGAGAGTGGATTTGCCGGCGCCGTTGCGCCCGATGAGGCCCAGCACTTCGCCTGGCATCACGTCGAAGCTCACGTCGCGCAGCGCCCAGATATGGCGCTCGCCGTCTGGTGCCCGATTTGCGCGGGCCGATCCGGTGAGCAGCGCGCGGGCGATCCGCACCGGCGCGGTGGCCGTGCGCACGATGCTCTCGCGCAGGCTGTAATATTCCTGCCCGCCGCCGATGCGGTAGCGCTTGGAGAGATTTTCGACCCGGATTATTGGCTGCATCGCGGTGGCCCTAGCATGGGGCATTCCCCAGCCTCAGCTTTGCGTGCGCCTGATTGCGGCGAATCATTGAGCGCCGCTCCAATCGTTTCCGCCAAGCTCCCGGTGCATCTGCTCATGGTGATGCCGGTCCATAGCGGCGGCTTGGCAAAGTCGCTGCGCCAGGCATCCGAGTCCTTCGATATACTTGAAAAGAGTCGCCCTTCCAGATCATTCGATATTGATCGAGCGCTCGCCTGAAGACTGGCCAGTTGCTCAACACAGGATTATTAAGCGAGGCGGCCGGTATAACCACCACTGATGCGTCCGAAAGCTGCGTGAGCTTCCTGCTGATGTCCGTTTGGGTAGCCAAGCCGGGAACCAGATAGAGGGAAACCGGCATCTCGAAACCGGGAAAGAGCAACTCCGCACCACCTTCGACGTCGAGCATAGTGGCCCCCGCCGCTTGCGCCCGCGCGGCTTGGACAATGCCGAGCACACTGGTCCATTCGCTCCGTTCAGCCGGCGATGCCCATAGATTCGCCATTTCAGGGCTGGGCGCGGTGGCCCTCCAGGCATGGTACAGCCCCGAAAGCTCGGCTTTCTGCCCCACCGCCGCCATCAAGGCCAGAATGCATGCCACATAGCGGTAGCTGGGACCCCATGTAGCGGCGATCGCTGCTCCGATGAGGAGCAGATACAAATAGTAAAACCATGAAAAGAATCCGCCAAAGAACAGCCACACGAAACTGAGCTGAAGTATCGCACAGCACAGCACCACCTCGGCGGCAGCTCTGCCTTCGCCGGATGACTGGCGAATCCTCCTTGCCGCAAGCGCTCCGCATACCAGCAGCCAGACCGTACTGCCTATCCAGAAGCCGGCTACCGTCCCAACGTAGTAAGCCAAATGCACGCCGGGGAAATACCAGAACGGACGCCCCGCGCCGAAAAACCCGAAGTGGTTGCTGCTATAGATACTCATGCCAGCGATCGGTAGCAGCGTGCCAAATACCGCGCTGGGTGTATAAATCACTGCTAGCACGGCGCCCAGCACGGCCACAGTGACGATGGCGGGAAGCAGTACGCGCAGGAGGGGGCGCAGCTTCAGTTGCCCGTCGCGCCGCAGTTCCCACAGCATGAGGAGCAACAGCACGAAACCATAGACGTAGGCCATGCTGGGCTTGGTGAAGGCAGCGGCGGCGGCCAAAGCCAGGGCACGGCCGCGCCTCGCGGCGACCTGTTCCGCCAATGCGTTACTGAGCAGGGCGGCTTCCAGAACGTGCGCGAGGTTCGGTGCGGGAAGAGGGATGGCCAAGGGCAGGGCAATGACGAACAACGCGATCCCCGGCAGGCCGACCCGGGCCGTGGTGGCGATTCTGGCCAGCGCCCACGCGACGAGAGCGGCGCACAATGCCATCGCCGCAAGACACGCGGCGGGAGTCGCGCCAAAGGCATCAAACCATATCCGTCCGAAAAGTAATGGTAGTAGTCCGTATGGGTAGCCGAAGCCGACCGTCGGGCGGTAGCCCGCCCGAATCAAGTATTGCACAACCAGATTGGCGCCCTGATCGTCGAAGGCCCAAAAATTGAAGTTCATCGTTGACGGAAGGAAGATGATATTGAGCGCAATGACCTCAAGGCATAGCAGAACGGCCAGCTTAAGCGAGCGTGGACGCGGTACATTCATGATGCGCTTGACGCTGCTGGTGGAACGCACAGGCCCTAAATGACGTCGGCGAAGAACCGTTCCATACGCCGGAATGACCATACCGCAAAGCCCGCGGCCCCGAGCGTCAGCCCCGCGCCGGCGGCGATCGCCGGCCAGTCGAACGGCTTGTCCAAAAGCGCCGACCGCAAGCCGCCGATGATGCCGGTGAGCGGATTGAGCATCAGCACCCAGCGCCACTGCGCCGGCACGAAGTTGGCCGGGTAGATGACCGGCGTGGCGAACATCCAGAGCTGCAGCAGGAAGGGCAGCACGTATTTGATGTCGCGGTACTTGACGTTCATCCCCGCCATCCACATCCCCACCGATCCGGCAAAGATCGCGAGCAGCACGATCAGCGGCGGCAACATCGCGATTCCCGCGCCGGGCGCGATCCCATACCAGGTCATCATCGCGAACAGGATCAACGAGGCGATCGCGAAGTCGATCAGTGCGGCGCCGACCGCGGCGCCCGGGATGGCCATGCGCGGAAAATAAACCTTGGTGATGAGCTGGGAGTTGCCGATCAGGCTGGTGCCGCTCTGACCCACCGCGTTATTAAAAAACTGCCATGGAACGAGTCCGGCGAAGGCGAAGATCGGATAGGGCAGGCCGTCGGAAGGCACGTGGGCGAGTCTGCCGAACAGCACCGTGAAAACCACCATCATCAGGAACGGCTGAAGAACCGCCCACAGCGCGCCGAGCGCAGTCTGCTTGTAGCGCAATTTGACATCGCGCCAGGCCAGGAAATAGACCAGCTCGCGATGCGCCCATAGCTCGCGCAGGCCAACCCACAGCGAGCCGCGCCCGGCCTCGATGACCAGGTGCGGTGCGCGGGCGGCTGGCGCGGGCGCGGCAGGCTCGCAGGCGGATGGTTCGGTCTTGTGTGGGAGTGCTTCCAAGGGTGCGCTCTGTGAGGGTTCGAAGCGGTACCGGTCCGTCACGCGGCGAAGCCGGAGCGGCGTGTGCCGCGCACGGAACTTGACTGGTTACGATAGCCTTCGATGATCGCCATTATCTGCTCGGCCATCCTGCGCCAAGTGTGGCCGCGCAGCGCCGTCGAGAATGGGCGAATCTTGTCGCGCCACGCGTCGGCCCCATAGCGCCATCGCCCAAGTCGCGCCGCCAGGTCTTCGGCGTCTTCGGGGTCGGGGATGATCAGTTCGGCGAGTTCGGCTGGATACTGTTCCGCGATGCCCGAGGCCCGGCTGACCAGCGCGGGCAGCCCGCAGCACAGCGCCTCCTGCACCGGGCGGCCGTAACCCTCGTAGCGCGAGGGCAGCACCAGCGCGTCGCATCCCCACAACAGCCGCGCGATGAACGCATCGTCGCGGTCGAAACCGAGGAAGCGGATGCGCGGCGCTATCCCGGCCTCGGCCGCGCGCGCCTTCCATGCTGGCAGCTCGCCACCCATAGCCACAGATCGG
>JAKAVN010000183.1 GCA_021827495.1 Deltaproteobacteria bacterium
CCGCCGTCGGTTAGGCACGCAACCCGCTTTATCCCGACGTCAGTCCATGACGCCATCCAAATCGGCGGTCCGTTCTTTTGAAACGGCTTGGGAGTAACCTGGATCTGGTCGAGTTGGTAATGCTTGCCGCTGTATGAGAAGCGCTCTCCGAGCCAAGACTTCCTGATGATCTCGAGGCCTTCTTCGGTACGCTTTGCCCGCTCGTTGATCGAGACACCGAAGGGGGCGAAATCCGCCTCCTGGTATCCGACCCCCACGCTCAGGATCATCCGCCCCTGGGTCATCTGGTCGATGATCGCGCAGTCTTCGGCGACATGCACTGGATGTTGCAGTGGAAGTATCGTAACGCAAGAGCCGACCTTCAGGCGCTCCGTCTGCATCCCGAACATGGCGGCGAGCACAAGCGTATTCGGAATGTAGCCGTCGGGTTGCTGGTGATGTTCGCTGAACAGGCAACTGTCAAATCCGCTCTGTTCCGCTACCTGCGCTTCGACCACGCCTTCGCGCAGGACCCGCCCGATGTTTTCCCCTCGCGGGGGATCCTGGGTGCACGGGAAATATCCAACTTTCAGCATCATTTCCTCCTTGGGCCGACGCGCACCGACGCTGCGTCACGCAGGCGGCCCCACTCAAGCCGCAACGCCCCGCCCGACTTCAGGCGAGCGCGCGGTACCGATTCTTCACTCCGGCGGCACTCTCATCTGAAACCGCTACAAACTCCTGGGCAGTACCGGCGCACGCGGGACCGCGGCGATGAAACGCTCCCTTTGCCGTCCGTGGGCGGACGAGTTGAGGCGGTTGATAGCGAGCTTCTTCGGCCGAGAAAACGGCATCGCAAACCTCTCAGCCAATGAGATGCCACGCGCGCTTATTTTCCCATCTTGATCCTGTCTTCCTGAGCCCAGCCTTCGCGCAAGGGAACCATGTAATACGCCGTGAGGTTCATCCTTTTGAACTTCCACTGCCCGTTTTGTCTGACGCACTCATCGTCGTATCGGGCCGCCACCACGTAACTTTCCCCTTTGTGGACCGGGGTGGCCAAGAGATAGCTGAATCCGTCAGCGGTGTCGCCATGAACGTGCACGACATGGTTGTGGATGAACTGCTTGACAAAAGAGTAAAGCGGAGGCTGTCCAGGACTTGACGGCGGTTTATCGAGTGCGTCGAAAAACTTCTTCAGCCCGGCGGTGCCTTTTACCTTGCCCAAGTGGCCAAAATCCAAGTCCGCATCCGCGGTAAAGAGGCTGGGGATGTCGCCGTTTCTGCTTTCGTTGATACACTCGTGGTAGCGATAACGAAGGTTGCGAATGGCCTCCACGTCGTTGAGTTCCTGGACCTTGGCCTCCAGGTCTTTTATTCGCGTTTCGAGGTCCGATGCCATGAAGCTTCCTCCCATTTGCGACAGATGTCTGCGCACTTCTTTGTTCGCAAGATTCCGATCCACTCAATAGCCCGGGAATTACAGGGTAATGCTTAACACACCAGCTTGAAACCGGTAAAGCCCGCCAACGTGATCGCGCGCAGGCCTGCGTCGCCAAACCCCTCCGGGCTGTGGGCGGCGTTCGGGCGCTTCGCCAACTACCAGGCCTGGCGCCCGCCGTCTATCGATATGGCGGTACCCGTCATGTAGCTCGAAGCGCCGCTGGCGAGAAGAATCACCGCTCCGCGTATCTCTTCAGGTCTTCCCAGCCTTTTGAGCGGAGTAAGGGCCTCGTTTTGCTCCCGGATACCCGGTTTAGTGAGACTGTCAACGTTCATATCAGTCGGAATCAGGCCCGGGGCAACGGCATTGACCAGAATGCCGTGATCGGCCCATTCGATCGCAAGTTGCCGGGTCAGGTTGGCAAGCGCGGCTTTACTGGCCGCATAGCCTACGTAACGGAAAACCGCGCTGCCAAGGTAGCCGGCGAGCGAGGTTACGTTGATAATCCGGCCCGGTTTCTTCCGCTCGATCAGACGGCGCGCGAATTTTTGCGACAGGACCATGGGCGCCGTAACATTCACGGCGAACGCCGCATCCCATGACGCGCGCGAATATTTCTCCGCGCGTCCGCCCGGCGCGATTCCGGCATTATTCACAAGGATGTCGATCTCGCCCAGTTCGGCGACCGTACGCGATATTACTCGGTCCAGATCCGCCTCGACCGTTATGTCGGCGGCGATCGGCAGGATCTTCACTCCGTATGATTTGCGCAGCTCGCTGGCCAGCCCTTGCAGCAATTGCTCGCGGCGCGCGACCAGCGCCACGTCGGCCCCGGCGAGCGCAAGCGCATGCGCACATTCGACGCCCAATCCAACGGATGCTCCGGTGACAAGCCCGACATGGCCACGAAGTGAGAACAATGTTTCCAGCGGTGATTGTTTTTCCATCGATTAGCCAGCCCGGTGAAAAATGAAAAGCCAAAACGGCCGCGCTGATGCTTTCAACATTCGCCGTGCCGATCAAGACTATACGGCTACCAGCGGACTTAGTGCCGAACCTAATCAAGGAGACCAGTGATGGAAAAGGTGCTCTACGAAAAGCGCGGCGAGCTTGCCTACGTGACGCTCAACCGCCCCGAGGCCGGGAACGCGATCGATCCCGACACGCACCGCAGGATGTGGGAAATCTGGCGCGACTTTCGTGATGACGACTCGCTCAGGCTCGCCATCCTTACCGGCGCTGGAAACGCGTTCTGCGCCGGCGCCGACCTGAAGAGCTTTATTCCGCCACTTTTGGAAAGCGACTGCCTGATGCCGCGGCGAAAAGTCGCTGACGGCCTTTGCGGACTTACCCGCGGGCTTCATCGCATCTACAAACCAGTTATTGCGGCGGTCAACGGATGGGCGCTCGCCGGCGGACTGGAACTCGCACTCGCCTGCGACATCCGGATCGCTTCGGAACACGCCAGGTTCGGCTCGTTCGAGGTCCGGCGCGGCTACCATCACGGCGACGGTGGCATCGTCCGACTGGTCAACATCTGCGGCGCGGGGGTTGCGCTTGAGATGTTGCTGACGGGCGAACCGATCGACGCCGAGCGAGCGCTTCGCGCCAACCTGGTTTCCCGCGTCGTCCCGCATGAGCGGCTGATGAGCGAGGTCGAGCTGGTCGCGCGCCAGGTCCTGCGCAACGACGACTTCGCCATCCGGTCCGCCAAGGAAACCATCCTCGACGTAATCGGTCGTCCGCTCGACGATCAGCTCAGGCTCGAGGCGCTGAATGCGTACTCTTGCGCCGCCAATCCCGCGATCAAGGGCCGTCTCGAGGATTTCTACCTGAAGAAAGACCGCGGCCGCGCGGGAACCAAGCAAACCGCGCTCTAGCGGACGGCGCGCAGCGTGCGGCGGCCGGACTTCGCCGCGCGCAGTGCGAGTAGCCGATCAAGGATCACGTCGGCGACCTCGTCCTTGCTGAGCTTGGGATATTCGATCGCGCGGCCGTCGTCGCCGATGATGGTCACGATGTTGGTATCGACCGCGAAGCCGGCGTCGCTGCGCGACACGTCGTTGGCCACGATAAGGTCGAGGCGCTTGCGGCGCAGCTTGTCGGCGGCGTTTTGTTCGAGGTCCTGGGTCTCGGCGGCGAAGCCGATCATGATGCGCGAGCCCTTGCGCGCGCCCAGCCGCGGCATCTCGTCCGCGATGCCTTCGAGCTCGAGCGTCATACCCCGCGAGTTCTTCTTGATCTTGTGCGGCGCCTGATGGGCGGGGCGAAAATCGGCCACTGCCGCCGCCATCACCAGCGCCGTGCACCACGGGAAGTTGCGCGAGGTCGCGTTCAGCATCTCGGCCGCGCTGATGGTGTCGATGCGCTCGGCGCCATACGGCGTCTTAAGCGGCGACGGTCCGGCCACCAGCCGCACGGCCGCGCCGCGCCGCCACGCCGCGCGCGCGACCGCGAAGCCCATCTTGCCGGTCGAGCGGTTGGAGACGAAACGCACCGGGTCGATCAACTCCTGCGTCGGCCCGGCCGTCACCACAATGCGCTCGGCGGCGAGGTCGCGCGGCGAGAGCATCCGCTCCACTTCCTCGACGATCACCGCGGGGTCCGGCAGGCGTCCCTTGCCCTGGTAGCCGCAGGCGAGATCGCCGGAGGCGGGTTCGATGACGGTCACGCCGCGCGCGCGGAGGCGCGCCAGGTTCTCGACCACCGTCGGATGCGCGTACATGTGGACGTTCATCGCGGGCGCGAAGGCGACCGGGCACTGCGCGGCGAGCAGGACCGTGGTAACAATGTCGTCGGCGATGCCGACCGCGGCCTTGGCGATGACGTCGGCGCTGGCCGGCGCGATCACGATCGCGTCGGCGGTGTCGGCGAGGCGGATATGGCCAATCTCGGATTCCTGGGTGAGGCTGAAGGTGTCGGCCGCGACCGGATTCGCGCTCAACGTCTGGAGCGTCAGCGGCGTGATGAACTCGGCCGCGTTACGCGACATCATCACGCGCACCCGCGCCTGCCGCGCGGTCAGCAATCGCACCAGTTCGGCGGCCTTGTAGGCGGCGATTCCGCCGCATACGCCGACCACGATCGTCTTGTCCTTTAGCACGCCCATCGTGGATCAATTCTACGGCGTCGGCGGGCGGTGGATAAAGAGCCTCGGCGCGAAGCCCGGCATCGCCTTAGCCGCCCCCGATGCCCTGGGGCCGCAGGCCGAAATAGACCGCGAAACGCCACTGTTTGAAAGCGCAGTCGACCTCAATGAAGCCCGCCGCGCGCAGCCATTCGAGTTGATCGCCAAGCCGCGCAGAGCGGTCGTAGCGCATCCGCTCGACCGCCCGCTCATATTCGCGCTGGTCCACGCCCGAGGCCAGCACCTGCTCCTCCCATAGCCGCCGATAACGCGCCTCGGCCGCGGGCGTCGGTCCCCGCACCCGGTCGGCGTTGAGGAACAAGCCCCCGGGCCGCAGCGCTTCGAAGACTCGCTGCAATAGCGCGCGCTTGGCGCCATCCTCCGAATGATGGATCGAAAGCGCCGAGACCACGAGGTCCCACGGCCCGCCGAGGCTGCCCGCGGTGTAGTCGCGCACTTCGAAGCTGACGTTGGCGGCCGCGGCGCCGGCGAATCTGCGCCGCGCCTCGGCCAGCATCGCGTCGGAGACATCGATCAAATGGAGCCGCGCCTGCGGCACACGGCCCATCACCATGGCGGAGAAGAGTCCGGTGCCGGCGCCCAAATCGAGCACCTCGAGCGGGGCGGGCGCGCGCCCGCCGCTCCAGTCTCCGATGATGTCGAGCGCGCTCGTATAGAAGCTGTCGAAACAAGGAACCAGATTGCGACGCGCGGCGTCGTAGCCTTGCGCGTCAATATTGAAGAGCCGCGCTATCGCCTTGCCGGAATCGCTCATCGAAATCTGGCGCAGTCGGCCCGCCGCGGCGCGGCCGCGCCGGGCGGCGAAGCGGGGACGCCGCTAGCGTTCGATCTCGCCGCTGATGAACTTCTCGACCCGATCGCGGGCGATATCGTCGGCGATCTGGCGCGGCGGATGCTTCATCGTGTAGGCCGCGATCGAGAACAGCGGCCCGCCGATCTTACGATCGCGCGCCAGGCGCAGGCATCGAATCGCGTCGATCACGACGCCGCCCGAGTTGGGCGAATCCTGCACCGACATCCTGAGCTCGAGCTCGATCGGAACTCCGGCGAAGCCTTCGCCCTCGATACGCAGGAAGCAGACCTTGTTGTCGCGCTGCCAGGCGACGTAGTCCGACGGGCCGATATGGACGTCGGCGTCGGGCATCCGCTCGGGCAGCGCGCTCTGCACGGCCTCGGTCTTGGACGTGCGCTTGGAGCCCAGGCGCGCGCGGTCGAGCATGTTGAGGAAGTCGGTGTTGCCGCCGGTGTTGAGCTGGTAGGTGTGGCGCACCTTGATCCCGCGGTCGGCGAACAGTTTCATGATGCCGCGGTGCAGGATGGTCGAGCCGAGCTGCGACTTGACGTCGTCGCCGACCACCGGGATTTTGCGATCGGCGAATTCGGCCGCCCACTTCTCGTTCGACACGATGAAGACCGGCATGCAGTTGAGCAGGCTACCGCCCGTGGCAAGACAGGCGCGCGCG
>JAKAVN010000023.1 GCA_021827495.1 Deltaproteobacteria bacterium
GGAGGCGCACGAGGAAGCCGACCGGCGCGCCAAGCGCATCATTTCGATCGCGATCGAGCGCCTGGCCGGCGAATTCGTCACCGAGCGCACGGTCTCGGTGCTGGCGCTGCCCAACGACGAGATGAAAGGTCGAATCATCGGGCGCGAAGGGCGCAACATCCGCGCCATCGAGGCCGCCACCGGCGTCGATATCATCATCGACGACACGCCCGAGGCGATCGTGATCTCGTGCCATAACCCGATCCGGCGCGAAATCGCGCGGATCTCCCTGGAGCGGCTCATCTCCGACGGCCGGATTCATCCGGGCCGCATCGAAGAGGTCGTGCGCAAGGCCGAGCAGGAGGTCGAGGAATCGATCCGCGAGGCCGGCCAGCGCGCCATCATCGAGGTCGGCGTCCACGGCATCCATCCCGAGCTGGTCAAGCTGCTGGGGATGCTCAAGTACCGTTACAGCTACGCGCAGAACGTCCTGATGCATTCGCTGGAAGCGGCGTTTCTGTGCGGCGCGATGGCGGCCGAGCTGGGGCTCAACGAAAAGCAGGCGCGCCGCGCGGCGCTCCTGCACGACATCGGCAAGGCCTTGACCCACGAGGTCGAGGGCTCGCACGCGCTGATCGGCGCCGAGCTCGCGCGCAAGTACGGCGAGTCGGCCAAGATCGTCAACGCGATCGCGGCCCATCACGAGGAGGTCAAGGCCGAAACCATCCTGGCGCCGCTGGTCGACGCGGCCGACGCGCTCAGCGGAGCGCGGCCGGGCGCGCGGCGCGAGGTACTGGAGAGCTACGTCAAGCGGCTCGAGGATCTCGAGACCATCGCCAAGTCGTTCAAGGGCGTGGAAAAGTGCTTTGCGGTGCAGGCCGGGCGCGAGATGCGGATCATCGTCGAGCCAGGCCAGATCTCCGACGAGGACGCGACGATGCTGGCGCGCGACGTGGCCAAGAAGATCGAAACCGACATGACCTACCCCGGGCAGATCCGGGTGACGGTCATCCGCGAAACCCGCGCGACGGAGCTCGCGCGCTAAGTGCGCCGCAGCCGGCGCCGGCCTTGGCCCGGCGCCGGCCGCGGGCTATCATCAGGCCCACGATGCCGACGACGCGCGAAGTCCTCGAAGCCGCCATCGGGCTGGAAAAGCGGAGCATGGCGCTCTATGCGCGCTTCGCCAAGACTTTCGCCGACAATCCGCGCCTGCACGAGTTCTGGTTCGGGATGGCGCGTGACGAGGCGCGCCACGTCGGCGCGCTCGATCTGGTAACCACCGTGCTCGACTTCGAAGAGGTGCTCGACCGGCCAAGTCCAGTGGTGCTCGAAGCGGCGACGATGGCCAGGCTGGGTGCGCTGCTGGAGCGTGGCGCGCGCGAAGCCGAGGGCGGTCTCGAGATCGGGCGGGCGCTGGGACTCGCGCTCGAGGTCGAGGAGACAGAGCTCGAGGACAAGGTCGGCGACCTGCTCAAGGCGCTGCAGCAGCATGACGAATACGAGCGCTGCATGCGCCTGCTGGTCCACGATCTCGGCGAGCTGAGCTACATGATCGAGCAGTATTGCCAGGACCCGGCGCTGCTCCAGCGCTGCGACGAGCTGGTCAACCATCACGCCGAGACGCTGCGGCTCTCCGCCGCGCACTGAACGGTTGGCCGGCGCGCCGCTGCGCTTTGGGCTGCGCGCGCATGGACGCATGCCCTGCGGGTCGGTTATAAATATGGCGCGCGTTGAGGAGTAGCCGAATTGGCAAGGCACCTGACTCTGGATCAGGGGATTGGAGGTTCGAGTCCTCCCTCCTCAGCCAACTCTCCCTCTCAAGGGGAGACGTCTGCCGTTTGGTCCCATCGTCTAGTGGTTAGGACACCGGCCTCTCACGTCGGGAACGCGGGTTCGACTCCCGCTGGGATCACCAAGCAAGTCACTCGCTCAGCTATCGGCGGCGTAGGCGATAGCGGCACGGAGGTTTTCGCGTGCCAGCCGAGGATAGGGGATCGCGAAATCCGGGCGCGCCTTCGAATCCTCAGCGGGGAGTGGTCTGCGCAGTCTGCTTAGCCTGCTGAGCCGCCGGAGCGTGACCTATGGTTTGGCTTCCGCTTGGTGTAGGCGAAGCGATGCCGTTAACGACGGGTCGAAAATAGCCCGGCCTTTCAAACGAGAACACTGGCCGCAAAATTAGGTGCGCGGCCGGCTACGACATCAGGTCGTACGCCTTGTGCGTGTCGAGGTACTCGCGAACCCGCCGGATTTTTCCACCCTCGATTTCGAAGACGAAGCAATACTCGTTCGAGTAGTCGCGGCCGTTAGCGACTTTGCCCTTGTTGGTCAACTCGAGGATCACCACGTCACCATCGCCATAGACGCCGCTGATCTCGCTGGTCAGCCCGTTAGGAAAAATCTTCGCGGCGCCGCGCGAGAACTCCAGCACCGCGGCTTTGCCCTGCTTGAGTCCCGAGAGCGACAACTTGCCCGGGATGAGCCAGCTCACATCGTCTGACATGTTGGCAAACGCGGCCTTGATGTCGCCCTTGACGAACGACTGCCAGGTCCTGGTCACCAATTGCTTGTTTTGTTCGACGCTCATGGCTGTGACTCCTCTTTCGTGGTTCGTTGTTGTTGTCGCCTGATCGATCGGCGCATTCGTTCTCGAACGGCCGCTAAAAAATACACCGTCTCATGTTCTTTCGTCGGGGGCCGCGCGCGAGCGGCCCTGCCGTTATTCAGTAAGCCGCCTCCAGCAACTGGACCAGGTTCTCGCGCGTCACCGGCCGGCCGACCGTGTTCGAGCGCTCGACTTCTTCGAGCACGGTGGCCGCGATCGTGCCAATCTCCGCGTGCGGCACGCCGGCGTCGCGCAGCCGGTGGGGAACCTCGAACTGCGCGATGAACTTGGCCATCCGCTCCGCACATTCCATCGCGGCCGCCCGCAGGCTGCGTTCGTCGAAACGCACGCCCAAGCCCTCGGCGATCGGCCCAAAGCGCTCCGGCGCGGTGTCCGCCATGAAGCGCATCACATGCGGCAGCGTGATACACGAGGTGACCCCGTGCGGCACGTCCCACATCGGGCCGATCTGATGGCCCAGCGCGTGCGAGATGCCCACCCGCGCGCTCATGATGCCGAAGATCGAGAACCACGCCGCGAGCTGGCATTGCCCGCGATGGGCCACCGACTCGGCGGCGCTGGTCTTGAGCGAGGCCGGCAGATGCTCGACCAGCAGCGAAATCGCGCGGGCCGCCAGCGTATCGACGATCAACTGGTGGCGCGTCGAGTAGATGACCTCGACCGCATGGTCCATCGCGCGCATCCCGGTCGCCGCCCATAGCCAGGCCGGCGTCTCGACCGTCAGCTCGGGGTCGAGAATGATGGTGCGCGGCTGCAGGCGCGGATCGGCCACGCCGCCCTTGACGTGGCTCGACTCGTCGGTGACGCCGCCGATCGGCGTGAACTCGCCGGCCGACAGCGTGGTCGGCAGCGCGATATGGATCAGGTCGGGTCCGCCGGGCACCTCGGCCGCCTCGAAATCGATGGTATGCGCGGCGGCGGCGCCGGGGCGTGAGCCCTCCAGGATGCGCTTGGCGGCGACCTTCACCGTATCGATCGGGCTGCCGCCGCCGAAGCTCACCATGCAGTCCGCGCCAGTGCGTTGGTATTCCTCGACCAGCGCGGCGACGCTCTGCGAGGGCACATGCTGGCGCGCGCCCTTGAACACGCCGGCCAGGCGCGAAGCGGCCGCCCCGGCCACCTTGTCGAGCAGCTGCGAGCGTCCCAGCGTCTTGCCGGTCACGATCAGCGCGCGGTTGAGCCCGCGGCGCTCGAGCTCGCGGCCGAGGCCTGCGGCCCGGCCCGGCCCGAAGGCCACCTTTTCCAGGCGCGTAAAGGTGAACTCACCCGTTAATGAATCCATCGCATGACTCCCCGCGCGGTTCCCCGCGCGACGCCCCGCCCTGTTCCCGCGCGGGGTGTTGGATGATGTATGGCACGCGGCGCACCCGGCCGGGCCGCGTTCGCCTCAGCGCTTAATTATCACGAGCGTACCGATCGGCAGAAGCGCTTCGAGCTCGTCGATCGCGCCATTGTCGACCGAGATGCATCCGGTAGTCCAGTTGACATTGCCAGTGTTGAGGATCGGTTCGTCGGTGCCATGGATTCCGATCCCGTCGCCCTCGGAAATCGGGCGCCCGTGATAGCGCGGTATTGCATGTTCCGAGACCAGATCCTCGTAGCGTCGGCGGTCGACGTTGTTGGGATAGTTGAGCTTTAGGAAGTAGCGGAAGCGCCGGTTCAGCCGCTTGGCGATGATGGTGTAAACGCCTTCGGGCGTGCGGCGGTCGCCCGACCACAGCTTGGTCCCGGGGTCGAGGTTGCGCCCGAATACCGCGTGATACTCTTTGTAGAGATGGCCCCGGTAATAGACGACCAACCGGTGCTGCGACTTGTACACCGTCACCGACCAGCTCAACGGATCGCGCATCACCGACTGGTCCCTGGTATTGCGCAAGGCGATCTCGCCCGGCGTCGGCAGATGCGCGGCAGCCGCGCCGGCGGTTGCCACGGCGGCTGCGCCACCCGGCGGCGTGAACGCTGCCAGGCTCGGCCGCGACACAGCCACGGGTTGCGCGGCCGCCACCGGCTGTGCGAGCGCGGTCCCCGGCGGCGCCGGGGACGCGCTCGCCGGCGGCTCGCCAGGCAGCGCGGCCGCGCTGGCCGCGGCGCCACTAGCAGACACGGATGTCGCGGCGAGGGTCGCGGCAGCGCTCGGGCTCGCGGGCAGCGCCGGATGAACCGGCGGCACCACCACCCATTGGCCAGGCTTCGGGACGGGCGAGACGACGGGCTGCCCGGCGCCGGCCGATGCGGCCGGCGCCGGGGCGGCCGCCGCAGCCGCTGCGGAATGATCCTGCGCGGGCGCGTTCGCGGCGCATATCAACGCCGCCGCGCCGGCGAAAGCCGCTCCCCACAAAGCCAGCCCCAACATTCGCTTCATCGCACCTTCTCCACCGCCAGCATGATTGTGGAAGAGCTTGGCCGCCGGGTCAATTCTTAATAGCCTTTGACACAATCGGTCTGGCGACAATAACTGGTGCTTCGATGGATAACGATCTGGCTCAGGCGTTCGCTTCGCTTACCACCGGCATCTATGTGCTGACCGTAGTTGATGGCGGCCATCATCACGGGATGTCGTCGTCATGGGTGGCGCAGGTCTCCGGCGCGCCGCCGCTGTTCACGGCGGCGGTCGATAATAATCACTTCTCGCGCGCCGCGCTGGCCCGCAGCGGCGTGCTCGGTTTCAACGTGGTCGGCGCACGCGGCAAGGCGCTGGAGGATTATTTCTACTCGGCGCGGGCGCGGCGGCCCGACAATCTAACTGACTTCGAGTATGAACTATCGCCCGCCCTCGGCGTGCCGTGGCTAAAGCAGGCGATGGTCTCGATCGAGGCGCGGGTGGTCAACAGCGTCGTCGCTGGTGACCATACGATATTCATCGCGCAGCCCCTGGGCGTCCGCGTCAGAAGCAACGAGCGGCCGCTGACCTCGCTCGATCTCGACTATGTATACCTGGGCGGGCGCGAGGTTCTGCCGCGCGACCGCTCGGGATGGTAGCCGGGGCGTACCCCGCGAAAGCTTGGTCTTGCGCAGGGCCCCTGGCGAGCTTTAGCCTGCCGAGGTCTAAATTGACCGTCGGCAAACCGCTCTGCTAGCATCCGCGAACGCGGAGATTTTCCGATGCCGATCGACAGAAATGAACTACGCCGGGTGATGGGGCATTTCGCCACCGGCGTAACCGTGATCACCACTCTCTCCAGCGATGGCAAGTTCTACGGCCTGACCGCCAACGCTTTCACCTCGGTCTCGCTGGACCCGCCGCTGCTGCTCATCTCGGTCGACCAGAAGGCGGAGAGCTATCCCTTTTTCGAGGAGAGCAAGGTCTTCACGGTTAACATCCTAGCCGACGACCAGGAATCGCTGTCGCGCCGCTTCGCCGTCAGCGGTGGTCCCAAGTTCGACGGCGTGGCCTATCGCACGGGCGCAAACGGAGCGCCGATCCTGGAGGGCACGCTGGGCTACATCGAGTGCAAAGTCGCTGCAACCTATCCCGGCGGAGACCACACCATCTAT
The DNA here is from genome assembly GCA_021827495.1 of Deltaproteobacteria bacterium. Taxonomy (GTDB): domain Bacteria; phylum Desulfobacterota; class Binatia; order Binatales; family Binataceae; genus JAKAVN01. Next base: position 6,098 of record JAKAVN010000023.1, read on the forward strand.
CTTGGCGAGATCCAGGAAGCCGCGACCGTCGACCGCAAACCCCTGCTCTTCTTCCGTGGCGGCTACCGCGCGCTCGGTGACTAAGCCGGCCGCCCTGTCCGGGGTCAGCGTCTTCCTGCCCTGCCACAATGAGGAAGGCAACGTCGAGCGCGTGGTTGCGGCGCTCGACTCCGAATTGCCGAAGATTGCCGCACGGCATGAAATCATCGTGGTTGACGACGGCAGCGGCGACCGCACTGGCGAAGTCGCCGATCGCCTGGCCGCAGCCAATCCTCGCGTCAAGGTGGTCCATCATCCGGTCAATCGCGGCTACGGCGCCGCGGTCATCTCGGGTATCCGCGCCTGCACCCAGCCGTGGGCCGTGCTATGCGACGGCGACGGCCAGTTCGAGGCTTCCGATATCGCCCGCCTGGCGGCCAGAGCGCCGGAGTACGACGTGGTGGCCGGGCACCGCGCGCATCGCGCTGACCCGCTGATGCGGCGCATCAATGGCAAGGCCTGGACAGTGCTGATGCGGCTGTTGCTGGGCATCCACCTGCGCGACATCGATTGTGGGCTGAAGCTGTTCCGGCGCGACCTGCTGGAGGGGATCGATCTGCAGGCCAGGGGCGCGATGATCTCGGCCGAGCTGATGGCGCAATTGGCCGGGCGGGGAGCGCGCATGTGCGAGGTTGATGTCCGCCATCTGCCGCGTCTGGCCGGCGAGCAATCGGGGGCCAGTCTGAAGGTCATTGCACGCGCCTTCAAGGAACTGCTGTTACTCCATGGGCGATTGCGCCGGGCGCGCCGCAAGGGCGAGACGATGCGCGCGAAGGGTTAGGCAGCGCGGATTTTTGATGTAAAAGGGACGAGTCTTGCACCGCAAAACGTATGGCGGCTAGACGAACTGCGTCAGATGACGGTGCGAAAGCCGGCTGGACGGTGCGATTTGGCTCAGGTTTTTAGCTGGCACGGCAATGGCAGTGGCAATTAGCGCGCGGCCTGCAAAGGGAAGCCGCCAAAGAAATAAAGGAGAAAGATGGGTATGAAGCGGACTTTGACGATTTTGAGTGCGGCACTCTTCGCGGGTGCCCTGATGGTTCCGGCGGTGCAGGCGCAAGAGGCGCCCGCGGCTGGCGCACCGGCGGCTGAGGCTCCGGCGGCTGAAGCGTCGCCTTCGGCCATGAAGGCGACGCATCATCACGTGACGCATCACGTGAAGCATCATGTGACGCATCACGTGATGCATCACAAGAAGTCCTCGATGAAGGGTGCGAAGGGCGCCACGGGTGCGACTGGCGCGACTGGCAGCAGCAACTAGCGGCAGCCGGTTCCTCGCGGGGGCTTGCATTGCCGTTTTGAGCGGGTCGGCACGGTCGTCCGCGGCGGCAGAGCCGCCAAAACGGCATTTTCTTTGAGCGCACGGCGTCAAATAGGCGCCGTGCGCTTTTTATTGATTTCATTTTCCTGCTAAGATTTTTGCTTGTCCCGCACCCGTTTGGTTTGCGGGCCTAGGATTTTGAGCGGTTATCGCGCGTTTCGGGTTTTTTTCGTGTTGCTGATTTCGTCGGCAACGCTATGGCCTGTTGTCGCGCGCGCCTCGGCGAGTGGGCTCTCCGGCCAGCAGGTATGCGATCCGTTGGCTGACTACTATCTCGGAATGGAGGATTACCCCGCAGCCATTCGCCGCCATCTCGTCGTCATCCGGCAGCATCCCGACAACGCCCTTGCCCATTACCATCTCGGTTTTGCCTACGGCGTCAGCGGAGAGCATCGGCGCGAACTAATCGAGTACCGCCGCGCGGTCGACTTGGGGCTTGACGATTGGCAACTGTTTCTCAACCTGGGGCTGGCCTATCTGGAAGGCGGCCAGCTTGAAGACGCCACGGCGGTGTTGCGCTTGGCGGCGCTGCTGGGGCCTTATCAGCCCGAGACGCACTTCAACTTGGGGCTGACCTACGAGCGGCGCGGGATGCTCAACGACGCGGAGCAGGAGCTGCTGTTCTCGCTCAGGCTCGACCCGCGGGAGGTCGACGCGCGCAACACGCTGGGCCTTATCTATGCCGAGGAGCGGCGGTACGCGCTGGCGCGCGAGGAATGGTCGGACCTGCTCAGCGCGGATCCGGCCTACACGCCGGCCAGGGAGAACTTGGCGATACTCGAGCGCGCGGAACGCATCGGCGCAAAGGACGACTCGCATCGCGTGGCTGACTTCGCGCGTGGGCGCTGAAGCCGGAGTGGACGCAATGGGGATGACGATGGTGAGGACGGTGGTGGGGCGGCTTCGGCGGCGGACATTGATCTCCGCGGCGGCGATTGTGGCGGCTGCCGTATTGCTGGCCGGTGGGCCGGCGCGGGCCAGCTACAAACCCCATCGCAGGCACACGGTTTCGCATCGCCATCGCAATCGCTACGTGCGCCGCACCACCGGGGCCGCGTATCACGCCCTGCTGCTCGAGGACGCCGCCACCGGCAGGATTCTCTACGACTACAACGGCGGTATCCAATGGCCGCCGGCCTCGATGGCCAAGATGATGCTGCTGATGGTCGTCGAGGACCAGATCAAGGCCGGCCGCTTTAATCTCAACTCGCCGGTGACGATCACCGCCCAGGCCGCCTTCACCGGCGGCTCGCGCCTGGGTTTGCATGCGGGCCACGTCGTTCCACTGGGCGAACTGATGAAGGCGGCGCTCATCCGTTCGGCCAACGACGCGGCCGTCGCCGTGGCCGATGGGGTCTGCGGCTCGACCGCGCGCTGCGTCGTACTGATGAACGCGCGCGCGCGCGGCCTCGGCATGACTCACACGGTCTATGGGACCGTCGAGGGCCTGCCGCCCAGGCCGCTGCACGACGCCGACACGACCGACGCTTACGACTTGGCCACGCTCGCCCGCGCGCTCATCCATCATACCAACCTTTTGCAGTGGTCCGGGATGGAGACCGCGCCGTTTGACGACGGGGCGGCGATGCTGCACAACACCAACCATTTGATCGGCCATTTCGAGGGCTGCGATGGACTCAAGACCGGCTTCACGCTGAAGGCCGGCTTCAACCTGACCGCCACGGCCAAGCGCGGCAATATGCGGCTGATCGCGGTGGTGCTGGGCGCGCCGTCCAATGGGCAGCGCTTCGTGCAGGCGGCCAAGCTGCTGGATTGGGGCTTCGACAATTTCGAGCAGGTCGAGGTGGTCAAGCAGGGCCAACTGCTGCCCATGCACGTGCGGGTCGGCGCGGACGAAGTGATGCAGCCGATGGCGCAGCGCACCGTGACAGTGATCGTGCGCAAGAAGGACGCGGGCTCGATCAAGATGGATTTCGCCGTGCCGGCGTCGCTTTACGGGCCACTGGCCTCGGATCAGCCCGTGGGACAGGTGATCGTGCGCGACCACAGCGAGGTCCTGGCCACGTTCGACGCGATATCCCCGTTCCCGGTTGGCCAGCAGCCGGCGGCGGTCGGCGAGTTGAACGCGCCGGCTACCGCAGTCGCCAACGAAGCGGGCGCATCGATCCGGATCGCGGCGCCAGCAAACCAGACCGCGGCGCCGGTGCCCGCGATTGCGGCGCCGATGAATGCGGCCGCGGCACCAATAAACCAGATTGCAGCACCCGCAAGGTGAATCGATGAATCCAGCCTCCCGCCAGCGCAACCGGCGCAATCGCAAGCTCGCGCGCAAGCGCCGCACCAATACCAGCCAGGTACGCTCGCGCAAGCGCCGGATGCGCCGCACGCGCATCCGCAAAGCAAGCTGAGCCGCACCCGCTTCCTGACAGAGCAGCTTCAGCGCATCGGCGCGGCGCCGCTCTAATCGGCGCGCGGCCCTGCGCATTTGTGCGCCGGGCAGATCGCTGTGGAGCGAAGGTTCGTCCCCAGATCGGGCACTGGTTCAGTTCGCAGCATGGCGCGTTGCAACCCAGGTTTCCGGAGCGCGAAAGCGCCATTGGATGTCGGAAATCCGGAACGTGTGGACAGACCAGACTGATCACATTTTGGCGAAGCCAGCGGCATTTGAGATTCAAACCGGGCTTTCGCACTCTTTCCGTCGGTCGGTGTAAGCTCAGCCTCGGCGGATATGGCCCTAGCGTCACGAATTCGCAAGGCGCGCCGTGGACACCGTTTCGAGAAAACGACGAAGCGAAATCATGTCGCTCGTACGAGGCAAGAACACGCGTCCGGAGTGGGCGGTTCGTCGCCTTGTGTACGCGATGGGCCACCGGTATCGGCTGCATCCCCGGAACATTCCCGGCGCACCCGACCTGGCATTCCCGGGGCGTCGCAAGGTCATCTTCGTTCACGGTTGCTTCTGGCACCGGCATCCAGGCTGCCCGAACACACGCACACCGAAATCAAACGTCCCCTTCTGGCGGGCCAAACTCGAGGATAACCGGCGCCGTGATCTTGCGAATCAGCGGCGCTTAGCCTCTTTGGGCTGGCACATGCTTGTGATATGGGAATGCGAGTTGCGAGACATGGATAAGGTGCGTAGGAAGCTGGCGGCGTTTCTGGTGAGGAGAGGGCGAAAGAGGTGGAGTCGTAGATCTGTTCGTCGGCGCGGGAGGGCTCGCGCTCGGGCTGTCGCGAGCATCCTTCGAACATCTATTGGTCGCCGACTTCGATCGGCAGGCCTGCGATACTATACGCGAGAATCAGCGGCTAGGCGTTCGGTATGTCAAGCATTGGCCGCTGCGCGAGGTGGATGTTCGGGACTTTGACTATTCCGCACTGCCTAAGGGGCTCGACCTTCTCGCCGGAGGTCCACCTTGCCAGCCCTTCTCGCTCGGTGGCAAGCATCGCGCGCATCAGGATGAGCGCGATATGTTTCCAGAGATGGCGCGGGCCATTAGGACCCTCCGACCGAAGGCGATATTGATAGAAAACGTACGCGGTCTGGTGCGTCCGAGCTTCGCGAAATACTTCTCGTATTTGTTGCTCCAGCTGGCCTACCCAGAAATAACCCTCAGAACTGACGAGATCTGGCGCGAGCACCTGTCGCGCCTCGAGCGTTATCACACCTGCGGTCGGCCGAGCGGCTTGCATTACCGAATTGTCCATCGCGTGTTGAACGCGGCGGATTACGGCGTGCCGCAGATGCGGGAGCGTGTCGTGATCGTAGGATTCCGGTCTGATTTGGAGCTGGCGTGGTCGTTTCCAGCGCCAACGCACTCACGCGAGGAATTACTGTTCGACCAGTGGGTCAGCGGCGAGTATTGGGAGCGCCACCGCGTTCCAAGGCGCCAGCGTCCGAGCCCGTCTTGGGGCTTGTGAATACGATGACCAAGGTGAGCGATGTGGCGCACCTCACGAAGCCTTGGCGCACGGTGCGTGACGCCATATCCGACCTTCCACCGCCGAGCGCGGGCGAGGCCGAGGTTCCGAACCATCGATTGCAGCCGGGAGCGCGTTCTTATCCGGGGCATACAGGAAGCCAATATGACTGGCCCGCAAAGACGGTTAAGGCCGGAGTACTATGGAGTTCCTGGCGGCGAGAATATGTTGCTGCTGCCTGGCGGGTCGATGCGCTACTTCTCTGTCCGGGAGGCTGCGAGGCTGCAAACGTTTCCTGATGATTATTTCTTTCCCGGCGTCTGGAGCGAGAACATGCGCCAACTCGGCAACGCGGTTCCCGTGACGCTCGGGGAGATCATCGCGAACCACCTGAGGCGCAAGCTCACTTCCGCAGGTGAGAGCCAGCATGGCCGGTAAGCGGTTTTCAACCCGCTTGACAAAAGGAACCTCGGGGTAAACGTCGCTGACGCCCTCATTGTTGAAGGCGTTGAACCCTTAGGCCGGGTCAAACCGTTTAAGGGCGCCGGCATCTACGCGATTTACTATCGCGGTGGCTTTCCCGCATACCAGCGGATCGCCGCGAGAAACCGGACAAGGTTTGCTGAGCCGATCTACGTCGGCAAGGCAGTGCCCGCCGGCGCGCGCAAAGGTGGATTCGGTCTCGGCGAAGATCCCGGGCAAGTTTTGTTTCAACGCCTGCGCGAGCATGCGGAGACCATCCGCCAGGTGGAAGCGCACGGCACCAAGACGCGAAACGAGAATCAATTGAAGATCGCGGACTTCTTCTGTCGCTATCTACTGGTCGACGACATCTGGATACCACTCGGCGAGTCGATGCTAATCGAGCGGTTTCATCCAATTTGGAACAAGGTCGTCGATGGGTTCGGCAATCACGATCCCGGCAAGGGTCGCTACCGGCAGCAATGTTCGCCTCGGGACACGATCCATCCTGGACGTTCTTGGGCGGCCAAATGCCAACCGTACGCCAAGACGGCGGGGCAGATACTCGAATTAGTGGCGACCCATTTCGCGCGGCATTCGTAGTGCTTTTCGCAGCGCGCTGCAGATCGTTGTGGAGCGAAGAGCGGCCGCCGAATCGACATCAATTGACAGCACAGGGCGGCGACAGGTACGAATTATTGTGCCGCCGCACTCAGATTTCCTCGGTCCCGAAAAAGTCCGCCCGGAGTTCCCTCGATGGCCGCTAAGATAGTCGGCGTCATCCCGGCGCGCTTTTCCTCGACCCGCTTGCCGGGGAAGGCGCTGGCCGAAATCGAGGGCGTGCCGATGGTGGTGCGGGTGTGGCGGCAGACCGCCAGGGCGCGGGCGCTTAGTCGCGTCGTGGTCGCCGCCGACGATGAGCGTATCGCGCGGGCGGTAATGGCGGCGGGTGGCGAAGCGATGATGACCTCGCCAGCGCATCAGAGCGGCACCGATCGGATAGCCGAGGTCGCGGCCAAAATGCCGGCCGAGATTTATCTCAACGTGCAAGGCGATTTGCCGTTCATCGATCCCGCCGACCTCGACGCGCTGGCCGCGCCGATGCGCGCCGACGCCAGTATCGCGATGGCGACGCTGGCGACGCCGATCCTCGAGGCCGGCGAGTGGCACAATCCCAACGTGGTGAAGGTGGTATGCGACGGGCGCGGCGACGCGCTGTATTTCTCGCGCGCGCCGATTCCCTTTGCGCGCGACAGCGCGGGGCCGCCCGCCCAGGCGCGCCGCCATATCGGCGTCTATGCCTATCGCCGCGATTTCCTGCTGCGCTTCGCCGGGCTTGAGCCGGGCGTGCTCGAAGCGCTGGAAAGGCTCGAACAACTGCGCGCGCTGGAGCGCGGCTTTCGCATCCGGGTGGTGGCTTCCGTGGCGCCGTCGCTTGAGGTAGATACAGCCGAGGACCTCAGGCGGGCGCGCGAGCATGCGCGGCGGCTCGGCGGCTGACGCAGGGAGGGCCCAAGAGTGGATCGCGACAACAAGACCAAGTTCATCTTCGTAAGCGGCGGCGTGGTCTCTTCGCTGGGCAAGGGGCTGGCGGCGGCCTCGCTCGGCGCCCTGCTCGAAGCGCGCGGGCTGCGCGTGACGCTGCTCAAGATGGACCCGTACATCAACGTCGACCCGGGCACGATGAGTCCGCTGCAGCACGGCGAAGTCTTCGTGACCGACGACGGGGCCGAGACCGACCTCGACCTCGGCCACTACGAGCGCTTCCTCGAGACCCGGATGAGCCGGCGCAACAACTGCACCACCGGCCAGATCTACGATACGGTGATCCAGAAGGAGCGCCGCGGCGACTACCTCGGCGCGACCGTCCAGGTCATTCCGCACATCACCGACGAGATCAAAAAGCGCATCCGCGAAGCCGCCGAGGGTTTCGATCTTACGATTGTCGAGGTCGGCGGCACCGTCGGCGATATCGAGAGCCTGCCGTTCTTCGAAGCGATCCGCGAGTTCCGATGGGACTACGGGCGCGACAACGTGCTCTACGTCCATCTGACCTTGGTGCCGTTCATCCCGGCCGCCGGCGAGCTCAAGACCAAGCCCACCCAGCACAGCGTCAAGGAGTTGACCGGCCTGGGCATCCAGCCCGACATCCTGCTGTGCCGCAGCGACCGGCCACTGGACAAGAAGGTCAAGGCCAAGATCGCGCACTTCTGCAACGTCGAGGAGAACTGCGTGATTTCGGCGCGCGACGTCGAGTCGATTTACGAGGTGCCGCTGCGCTTCCACGAGGAAGGCTTCGACCAGCGCGTGGTCGAGAAGCTCAACATCTGGACCGGCGCGCCCAACCTCGCCAAGTGGCGGCGCATCGTCAAGATCGTCCAGAATCCCAAGGCGGCCGTCAACGTCGCGGTGGTGGGCAAGTACGTCAACCTGGTCGACTCTTACAAGAGCCTGCACGAGGCGATCGCCCACGGCGCCATCGCCAACGAGGCGCGGGTCAATATCGAGTACGTCGATGCCGAGGAACTCGAGAAGGGCAATCCGGCGGCGCGCCTGGGGGCGGCCGACGCGATCATCATCCCGGGCGGCTTCGGCGAACGCGGCATCGAGGGCAAGATTCGCGCGGTGCGCTACGCGCGCGAGAACCAGGTTCCGATCCTCGGGATTTGCCTGGGCCTGCAGATGATGGTGGTCGAGATCGCGCGCGACCTGGCTGGTCTCAAGAAGGCCAACTCGCGCGAAGTCGCGGCGGACACGCCCGATCCCGTAATCGACATCATGGAGAACCAGAAGGCGGTCGATCGCAAGGGCGGCACGATGCGCCTAGGGACGTACCCGTGCGTGATCCGTGCGGGCTCGCTGGCGCAGTCGCTTTACCGCCGCAGCCGGATCGCCGAGCGCCATCGCCATCGCTACGAAGTCAATAACGCCTATCGCAAGGTGCTCGAGGAGGCCGGCTTCAAGGCCACCGGCACCTCGCCCGACGACCAATTGGTCGAGATCATGGAGTTGCCGAGCCATCCATGGTTCCTCGGCTGCCAGTTCCATCCCGAGCTGCGCTCGCGCCCATGGGATTGCCATCCGCTCTTCCGCGGGCTCATCCGCGCGGCAGTCGCGCGGCGCGCCGCGGCCGCGCCCGAGCGCGCGGCCAAGGTGCGCCCGCTCAAAGCGGTGTCGTGAGCAACCGACAGGTGGAAGCCGGCGGAGTGGTCTTCGGCGGACCCCGTCTCGTGTTGATCGCGGGGCCGTGCGTGATCGAAAGTCCCGAGGCCTGCCTGCGCCATGCCGAGCGGCTGGCCGCGATTTCGCGCCAAAGCCAAGTCCCGATCGTTTTCAAATCCTCCTTCGATAAGGCCAACCGCACCAGTCAGGCCTCGTTTCGCGGTCCCGGCCTGCAGGCGGGATTGCGCGTGCTAGAACGGGTCAAGCGCGAAACCGGACTCCCGGTGTTGACCGATATCCATGAGCCCGCCCAGGCCGCGGCGGCGGCCGCGGTGGCCGACGTGTTGCAGATTCCCGCGCTGCTCTCGCGCCAGACCGATCTGATAGCGGCGGCGGCGCTGACCGGAGCGGCGCTCAATCTGAAGAAGGGGCAGTTCCTCGCGCCGTGGGACATGCGCGCGGTGGTGGCCAAGGCCGAGAGCTTTGGCAACCATCGGCTGATGGTCACCGAGCGCGGCTTCTCGTTCGGCTACAATAACCTGGTGAGCGATTTCCGCGCGCTGGTCATCATGCGCGCCTTCGGCTACCCGGTGGTTTTCGACGCCACGCACTCGGCGCAGTTGCCGGGCGCCGGCGGCGAGCGTTCGGGCGGCCAGCGCGAGTTTGTGGCGCCGCTGGCGCGCGCGGCGGCCGCGGTTGGAATCGACGCGCTGTTCATGGAAGTGCACGAGGACCCCGACCACGCGCTGAGCGACGGCCCCAATTCCTATCCGCTCGAGCTGCTGCCCGCCCTGCTCACCGATGTCACACGAATCGACGCCGCGGCGCGCGCGGCGGCAAGCCGCGACTAGCCAATTGCGGCGCACCAAAGCGCAGCGCACCAAAGCGCAGCCCATCCACAGCAGCTCGCGCGCCGCCTGGCTGGCGATGGCGGACAACTTGGCTACCGCGATCGTGTTCGTGGGCTTTTTCGTCGCGCATTGGGTCGCGCAGGCGATGGCGTGGGCCAACGCGCCCCGCAACACGGCCTGGCATCTGTTATTTGATTTGCTTGCCACGCCGCTGATTCATCTGGCCGGATCGCGAACGGACGAATATTTTCTCGAGCTGTCGGTGCCGAACAGTCTGCTGTGGGCCGCAGCGCTGACCTATCTGGCGGCCCGTTTCAGGTCGCGGCGCGAGCGGGCACGCCGCGTCCGCAAAGATTGATTTACACCCCAAACCGCCGCTGATAGCCTCATCCAAGGATCGATGCGATGAGTCCGAGGCGGGTAGCCAAGGCGATGGGACTGTTCGGGGCCACAGCGCTGGCCGTGGTGCTCGCGGTCGCCGTATGGGTCGTGCGCCATCGTCCCGCCGCCACGACGTTGCAGCAGATGGCCGACGTGGTGCCGGGCGCGCTGCTCCATGCGCACAACCTCAAGTGGACCCAGATGAGCGGCGGGCAAAGCCAATGGCACCTGAAAGCACGCGAGGCCAGTTACTCGCACGACAAGACCTCGCTGGTGCTGAGCGACGCGGAATTGTCGATGGTCTCGAAAGATGGCAAGCAGGTCGAGGTCACTGCCCCGCATGCGGAAATCTTGGTGACCGGTAATCACATCAACTCGGCCCACTTAAGCGGCGGGCTCCAGATCAACTATGGCGACTTCGTTTTCAGCACCAGCGAAGCGACCTTCACCCCCGACAAGGACACCGTGACCGCCCCCGGCGAGGTCAAGGTCAAAGGCCAGGGGCTGACGGTTACGGGCGTGGGCCTGACCGGCCATCCCAACGAACGCAGCTTCACCCTGCTCAGCCAAACCAACACCGTGGTGGTTCCGAAGAAGGCCAGTGACCTCAAATCAGGCAAGTCGTAACGGCGCGGCCCGTGGGCATCGCCCCGCGCGGGGTGGGCGTCGCTACAGCGCATCGATGCTACTCAACGTGATTGGCGCGTCGGCGCTGGCCCTGAGCGCGCCGCCGGCCGCGCGCGCGCAAGAGGCGGGCTCAGCGCCCGGCGCGGCCGCAGTGCAGAATACGCCGGCGGCCGGCTTCGGCGCCAGTATCCGCAAGCTGCCGGGCGCGGCCGCCGCAGGCGGCGCGCCGGCGGCGGATAGCGCGGCGGCGGTGTCGGCTGCCTCTGCGGCACCGGGCGCGACCGAGAGCGTGGCCGCGCCGGCGGTCATGGTGACGCCCGCCGCGCACGCCAAGACCAAGGCCGCCCGCAGCGCGCGTTCTGATGGCGCGGCGGCGGCGTCAGCGAAGAGCGATTCAACTAAGACTAACGCCAGCTCGAAGGAAAGGAAAGACAGCAAGGGCCAGGAGAGCCCGTTCTCCTCGCTCCAGTTCTCGGGCAACAAGGGTCCAATCAATATCAAGTCGGACACGCTCAATCTTGATTACAAGGCCAACGTGGTGACCTTTAGCGGCCACGTCAATGCGGTCCAGGCCGACGCGATACTGACCAGCGAAACGCTGACGGTGAACTATCTCAAGGACTTCCACCAGGTAACGGACATGGTTGCTGACGGCAACGTGCGGATCAGCCAGGGAACGCGCTTTGCGACCGGCGACCATGGCGTGTTCGACCAGGCCAAGCATACGGTGACACTGACCGGCAATCCGGTGGTGCATGATGGCGAGGATCAGGTCAGCGGCACCCGCATCACCTGCCATCTTGACACCGGCAAGTGCGACGTCGAGGGCGCGCGGGCGGTGTTCTTCCCTAAGGAGCAGAAAACCCGTGATAATAAGAAGGCCGCCGCTAATCCGTCTTAGCCAGCGACGTTCGATATGGCGCCCGAGCTTAAATTAGGACAGGACCTGCGGCTGCGGCAGCAGCTGGTGATGACGCCGCAGCTCCAGCAGGCGATCAAGATACTGCAACTTTCCCTGCCCGAGCTGGAAGCCGTTGTCCAGACCGAACTGGAATCCAATCCGCTGCTCGAGATGGTCGAGGAGCGCAGCCCCACTGCGACCGCGGCGGACGACGCGATGGCCGCGGCGCCCGATCCCACGCCGGGCGCAGAGCCCGACCTGTTGCCGCCAGAGGCCGAGCCGGGCGCGGCGGCGGCCGAGCCGGAATGGAACGGCAACGGCGACGAGCAGCCGGCGGTCGAAGGGCTGATAAGCGAGGCGCGCGACGCCACGCTGGAGATCAAGGAGGACAGCCGCCTCGACAAGCTCGACTGGCGCGAGTATCTCGAAAACTATTCCAACAACTGGCAGGACAACCGTGAGTCCGAACAGAACGACGAGCGCCGCCAGACGCTGGAGAACACGCTCACCCGGCGCACCTCGCTCGAAGAGCACCTGGCGTGGCAGCTCCGGATGTCCTCGCTGGAGCACAACGACCAGATCATCGGCACCACCATCATCTATAACCTCAACGACGACGGCTACTTGGAGACGCCGGTGGAGGAACTGGCGCACCAGCTCGAGACCGACCCGGCCACCGTCGAGCGGGTGCTCAAGCGCGTGCAACAATTCGATCCGCCGGGAGTTGCGGCGCGCGACCTGCGCGAGTGCCTCTACCAGCAGCTCAGCAATATCGGGATGGAGGAGTCACTGGCGGCGCGCATCGTGCTCAACCATCTCGACCTGCTCGAGAAGCATCGCTATGCCGAGATCGCGCGCTTGCGCGGGGCGCCGCTGGAGATGGTGGGGCAGGCGGCCAAGGTGATTTCGCTGCTCGAGCCCAAGCCGGGGCGCGATTTCGGCGGCCAGGAACCGGCCTACATCATGCCCGACGTCTTCATCCACAAGATGGGCGAGGACTACGTGGTGCTGCTCAACGAGGGCGCGGTGCCGCGCTTGCGGCTGGCGGGCTATTATCAGCGCGTGCTCAGTGACAGCGGGGTCGGCAACGACACCAAGGAGTATTTGCAGGAGCGGCTGCGCTCGGCGCGCTGGCTGGTCAAGTCGATCTACCAGCGCCAGCAGACGATCTTCAAGGTCGCGACCTCGATCGTGAAATTCCAGCGCGCGTTCTTCGACCACGGCATCACGCACCTGCGCCCGCTGGTGCTCAAGGACGTGGCCGAGGACATCGGGATGCACGAGTCGACCATCAGCCGCGCCACCGCCAACAAGTACGCCCATACCCAGCAGGGCATTTTCGAGATGAAGTTCTTCTTCACCTCGGGCGTCAAGGCGACCAGCGGCGAAGACGTCAGCGCCGAGACGGTCAAGGAGAAGATCCGCTCGATGGTTGCGCTCGAGCAGCATCACGATCCGCTGTCCGACCAGGCCATCGCCGAAGTTCTGCGCCGGGACCAGATCGATATCGCGCGCCGCACGGTGGCCAAGTACCGCCAGGCGCTCGGTATCCTGCCCTCGGCGCGCCGCAAGAAGGTCAAGTGACCGGCCGTGTTGCGCAAACCAAGGGGGCGGTGAGGTTGACCATGAAAGAAGTGACAGGCAAGCGAAACCAAGCGGCCGCAAAGAAAATCCGCCGCCGCGCGCAGCTCAAGGCCCGGCCGCAGGCCGAGGTCACCGTGACCTTTCGCCACGTCGAGCCGACCGAGGCGATCCGCCAGTACGGCGAACGCAAGCTTGCCCACGTGGCCCAGGCGCTGATGCGCCCGTGCTCCGTGCATTTGATCCTGTCAGTTGATAAATACCGCCAGTGTGGCGAAGTTACGGTCAAGTCGGGCCGTCTGGCCGTGGTTGCGGCGCAGCAGGAGACCAAGGACCTTTACTCGGTCATCGACCTGCTCGCGGACAAGGTCCAGCGGCAACTCAAGAAACACCTGGAGAAGATCGAGGCTAAGAAATGGCGCGCCCCGTCGGCGGGCGAGGTCCTGAGCGCGGCTGAGGAAGCGGAGATCGATTCCCGCTGAGAGGCGCGCCCACGGCGCCTTCGCATCACGGGCCGCGCGCCTTGGCGGCTCTTTGTATCCACAGCGGCTCGCCCGGACCCGCCCTTCGGTGTAATAATCCGGGGCGCTGGGCAGGCAATGAAAATAACCGATATCCTGAGCCCTGAGATGGTGATACCCGAGCTCAAGGGCAACACCAAGCCTGACGTGCTGCACGAGTTGGCTGGCTATCTCGCTAGCAAACACCGCGAGCTCGATTCCGGCGCCCTGTCCACGGTGCTCGCCGAACGCGAGCGGCTGGGCTCGACCGCGATCGGCGACGGCATCGCCATCCCGCACGGCAAACTTCCCGGCGTCAACAACATCATCGGCGTCTTCGGACGCCACGTGCGCGGCGTCGATTTCGACTCGCTCGACGGCGGACCGACGCATTTGTTCTTTTTGCTGGTCGCACCCGAGGATTCGGCGAGCCTCCATCTCAAGGCGCTCGCCCGCGTTTCGCGCCTGATGAAGGACCCGACCTTTCGCGAGCGGCTGACCAGCGCGCCCGACGCGGTCGAGATTTTTCGCCTGATCAAGGAGGAAGACGCGCGGCACTGAGGCGGGATCCCGCCGGCGCGCCTTTGACTGCGATGGCCCAGCGGCGGCGGGCGCGGCCCCGCACATGCGGGGCAGGCGCATCGGTCCTTTCCTCCCCGCCGCCCGCGCCTCCGCGTCTCATCATCGTTACCGGAGCTTCGGGTTCGGGGCGGGCCTCCGCGATGCGGGTGCTCGAGGACCTGGGCTTTTACTGCGTCGATAATCTGCCGGTGGCGCTGGCCGAGTCGGTGATGCGCCTGGCCACCACGCGCGATCCCCGGCTGGCCGGGGTGGCGCTCGGCATCGACGCGCGCGAGCGGCTGTTCTTCCCGCAATGGCCGCGCGTTTTCAACGACCTCGAGCGCGAGGGCTTTCGCCCCGAGGTGCTCTTTCTCGATGCCTCCGACGAGGTCCTGGTGCGCCGCTACTCGGAGAGCCGCCGGCCTCATCCGATGGCCGAAAGCGGCGCCTCGGTGGCCGACGGCATCCGCCGCGAGCGCCTGGCGCTGGCCGAGATGCGCGAGCGGGCCAACCGGGTGATCGACACCAGCGCGCTCACGGTGCATGAGTTGCGCGAGGTCGTCACGGCGGCGGTGCTGGGATCGGCGAGCGGCTCGGCGATGACGATGGCGCTGGTCTCGTTCGGCTACAAGTACGGGATTCCGGTCGGGATGGACCTGGTGCTGGACGTGCGCTTTTTGCCCAACCCTTTTTTCGTGCCGGCGCTGCGGCCGCTGGACGCGATGGACGAGCGGGTGCGCACGTACGTGATGAACCAGCCGGAGGCGCGGCGCTTCATCGACGAGATCGTGCGCTTGCTCAGCTTCCTGCTTCCGCTCTACCGGCGCGAGGGCAAAAGCTACCTGACCATCGGCCTGGGATGCACCGGCGGACGGCATCGCGCGCCGACCCTCGCGATGGAATTGGCGCGCCGGCTCGGCCTCGAAGGCGTCACCGTCCAGGTCCGCCACAACGACATCGCGCGCTGAGCCTGCTTATCCCTTGCCCTCCCGCACAAACAATTACTAAAGGTGGGGCAGCTTTCTCCCGCGCGACAAGGCGCGGCGAGTGGGCCCGTGCCGACCTACGCCGGACCGCGGGTTTGGGCAGAGATGAGGGTCGGCGCTCTGAGCGACCGGAGACATGGGGAAGGGAGCAGAAAAGCCTCGAGCGCCTGGGGGTATGAAGTCTCGGCTGCTTGAAAAGTTGGCTCAGTCGCGGGGGCGGACCGATACGTTGCGGCGGGATTCACGCGCAGCCAAGCGCTGGTGTAATATTAACACACCATGTTTGGCGAAATAGCCCCCCGCGAAAAGAGCAAGGCCCCGTTCATCTCGATCGAGGAAGCGCTCGAAGAGATCCGCCGCGGCCGCATGATCATCCTGATGGATGACGAGCAGCGCGAGAACGAAGGCGACCTCTGCATGGCGGCCGAGAAGGCCACCACCGAGGCCATCAACTTCATGGCCAAGTACGGACGCGGGCTGATTTGCCTGCCGATGTCGCCCGAGCGGATCGACCATCTTGGCCTGAGCATGATGGTGGGCGACAACCAGGCTCCGCTGGGCACCGCCTTCACCGTGCCGATAACCGCGCGACGCGCCAGCGGCTCGGGGATCTCGGCCCACGACCGTGCGACCACCATCCTGCAGGCCGTGCGCGAGGACGCCACCGGCGCCGAATTCGTCAGTCCCGGCTATGTCTATCCACTGCGCGCGCGCGAGGGCGGCGTGCTGGTGCGCACCGGCCAGACCGAAGGCGGAGTCGACCTGGCGCGATTGGCGGGGCTCAAGCCCGCCGCGGTCATCTGCGAGATTCTCAAGGACGACGGCACGATGGCGCGGCGCGACGACCTGGCTGAGTTCGCCCGCGTCCACGGACTCAAAATCGTGACCGTCGCCGACATTATCGAGTATCGTTTGCGCAACGAAACGATGGTGCAGCGGATCGCCGAGGCGCGCCTCCCGACCCATTGCGGCGAGTTTCGCGCTATCGTCTATCGCAACCGGGTCGACGCGACCGAGCATCTGGTGCTGGTGATGGGCACGGTCGATCCCGACCGTCCGGTGCGCGTGCGCACGCACCGCGAGTATCTGCCCGGCGATGTCTTCAGTTACTCGGCGCGCAACACGCGCAGCCTCCTGCAAGCCGCGATGGCGCGCATCGCCTCGGTCGGCGAAGGCGTCATCCTATACCTCAAGCGCGAGTCCGACACTATCGCAAGCGACATCGACAACAGCCGTGCCGCCGCGGCCGCGCGCCGCAACTGGCACCTTCGCGTCAGCACCCATCTGAGCCCGCCCGAGGCCGACTTCCGTGACTACGGAATCGGTGCGCAGATCCTGCGCGACGTCGGCGTGCGCAAAATGATCCTGCTGTCCGACCAGGCGCCCCGCCTCGCCAATCTGCTGGGGTACGGATTGGAGATCATCGGCAGCGAGCCGCTTTCCGAGGGCGAACCGGTGCCGGGAGGCTGAGCCACACCAAGCGCGCGGAACCACTGCTCAAAAAGCCGGATTAGTGAAAGTGATGGGTCGATACGGCCGCGGGTGGCGCTTCTTTGGAAAGCGTATTTCCAACTGTGGCGCTGCTGGGGCGCCCGGCGCGGACGCGGCGCCGCTCGCTGCCCTGAGCGTCGCCATTTTGGCGGTCGCGATGGCCGTGCGGCTCGCCTCGCCGCCGGCGGCGCACGCGCAGGACTCACAGAACTCACAGAATCTGCCCAAGCCCTCGGAAGTCGTCAAAATCGACACGCTCAAGCTGGGCGGCGCGCTCAAGCCTGGCGTCACCAGCCAGCTCGAGGTCGAGGCCGAGATTCTTCCCGGATGGCATATCAACTCAAACCATCCCAACTCGGCCGATTTCATCCCGACCACGCTTGCGGTGAATCCGCCCAGCGGGGTCAAGGCGGGCGCGGTCAAGTACCCGCCGGCCGACGAGATCGCGCCCGCGTTCTCCGGCGGCGAGAAGCTTTCGGTGTTCACCGGCACGATGAAATTTACGGTCCCGCTGAGCGAGGTGCAGGGCGTGGCGCCGGACTCCGGCGCCGAGCTGGCGGTTACGCTGGATTACCAGCCGTGCAACGACAATATCTGCATGCCGCCGGCCAAGGTCAGCGCCAGCGCGCCGCTTGGCTCGCTGCAACCGGCCGCCGCGGCCTCTCCCGCACCGCAGGCCGCCGTTGAGCAGGCTCGCCTGGCCGCCGTGGCCTTCGGCGATAGGGGCGGCGGCGATTTATCCAAGGTTTCATCGGACAATGGCGGCGGCACGGATGCGCCCGGATCGGAACTGGCCAATATCTTTGTCGCGCACGGAATGCTGATTGGGCTGTTCGCGGTGCTGCTGGGCGGGCTCGCGCTGAATTTGACGCCGTGCGTCTACCCGCTAATCGGCGTGACGATCGCGTACTTCGGCAACCAAGGCGGCGGGCCGCGCAAAATCGCCGTGCTCGCGGCCATCTACGTACTGGGAATCGCGCTGACGTTTTCGCTGGCCGGCGTCGCCGTGGCACTGTCTGGAGGACTGTTCGGCGCGGCATTGCAGAATCCGCTGGTCCTGATCGCGATCGCCGCGATGCTGCTGGTGCTGGCGGCCTCCAGCTTCGGGCTGTTCTCGCTCAAGCCGCCGCAATGGCTGATGCGGCGGGCGGGCGCGGCGCGGCCGGGCTATCTCGGCTCGCTGGTGATGGGCCTGGGGATGGGTGTCGTTGCGGCTCCATGCATCGGGCCAATCGTACTGGGCCTGCTGTTGATGGTCGAGCGCAGCGCGAGCCCCGTCTTCGGCTTCGCGCTGTTCTTCACGCTGGCGATAGGGCTCGGGTTGCCCTATATCGCGCTGGCCCTGGCGGCCGGCCACATCAAGGCCTTGCCGCGCTCGGGTGAGTGGCTCGCGTGGGTCGAGCAGCTCTTCGGCTTCGTGCTGGTCGGGCTGGCGCTATACTTCCTTGACCCGGTGGCGCGCGGCTGGACGATGCGGCTCATGCCGTACTACGCGGTCGCGGCCGGCATCTTCCTGGGCTTCATAACCCCGGCGGGACGCCAATGGCGTCCGTTCCTGGTTTTCCGCAGTGCCTTGGGGGCGCTCTCGCTGGGCGTGCTCGCCTGGCTGCTGTTGTTCCCCGCGGCCAAGCCGGCGGCGCAACTCTCATTCGATCCGTACGACGTCTCCGTTCTCAACCAGGCGCGCGCCGAAAAAAAACCGGTGGTCATCGATTTCAGCGCCGACTGGTGTATCCCGTGCCGCGAGATGGTGCGCACGACGTTCCGCGATCCGGCGGTGATCGAGGCCGCCTCGCACTTCGTCCGTCTCCAGGCCGACATCACCGAGACCAACCGCCGCAACAGCCAACTCGCCATGCAGTACGAGATTAAGGGCGTGCCGACGACGGTCTTCATCGACAAGCACGGCAGGATATTAAAGCGCGAGGTCGGCTACCTTGACGCCCATCGTTTCCTGTACGACCTGCACGAAATCGACGAGATGGACGGTCTGCCCGAGGTCCGCGCCACACCTCCTTCCACCGGCGCGAAGCGCGCGGCGTCACTCTAAGCCGGGCCTTTTGTATCTTCACTCGAGCCCCGGCGGTGGCGGCTAGGCCCCAGCCGCCGTGGGGTGGCGCCAGCGACATGGCGATCGCGTCGCACGTCCGGTCGCGGTGGCGGCTAGGCCCCAGCCGCCGTGGGGTGGCGCCGGCTGACCCGCGACGGCCGGGGAAAAAATCCCCCGTCGAGCGTGCTTGCGTGGCGTAGAGCCGCCGTCCTCGAGCGACGCGGGGCACCCCAACCGTCTCGCCATCAGCACAGGTTCAAGGACGCCCGCGCGAGGCCCGCGCCGGGGCCTTGCGCGGGCTCTTTTTTGAGCCGATGGCCGCCTCCTTTTAGGGCTCAAGACATGCTCTGGCGTTAATACGAACATAATTCTATTATGACCTCATCATATTTTCCTAAAACGCGCCTCATGCTGGTTTCCTCAGGCTGATAATTCGACCTATAAAGTCGCATCTTTTGGATTTTTGAGAGGCCTATCAAACCAATGTTTGATTATACTCATCGGGGCGGCGGGTGATGGCGATGATTTTCTTTACTTGAGGGCAACTTCGGACTAAACTTAAAACATCAGCAAACACAGTATCGGCGCTGGGTGAAAATTCCGGGGGATGCGGTTGCGGATCGCTCTCGTGCCAGAGCATCCGAGGTCTGGAGTTGCGGTCATCACGGGATGGTCTAAGCCTTCTTCTATGGCAAACAAGCAAACGCAAGACAGTTACAGCGCCCAGTCGATCAGGGTTCTCGAGGGCCTCGAGGCGGTACGCAAGCGCCCCGGGATGTATATCGGCGACACGGCCGAGCGCGGACTGCATCACCTGGTCAACGAGATCGTCGACAACTCGGTCGACGAGGCGCTCGCCGGCTACTGCACCGAGATCAATGTCATCATCCTGAGCGACAACCAGATCTCGGTCGAAGACAATGGCCGCGGCATCCCGGTCGATATGCATCCGACCGAGAAACGCTCCGCGCTGGAGGTCGTCCACACCGTGCTGCATGCCGGCGGCAAGTTCGATCGCGGCGTGTACAAGGTCTCGGGCGGCCTGCACGGCGTCGGCGCGTCGGTGGTCAACGCGCTCAGCGAGGAATTCGAGGTCGAGGTCCGCCGCGACGGCAAGCTCTACTACCAGCGCTACGAGCGCGGCACGCCCAGGAGCAAGGTCGAAGAACGCGGCGCGACCAAGCTCAGCGGCACCAAAACCACTTTCTCGCCCGACTCCAAAATTTTTCCGGAGGTCAAGTTCAAGTACGAGACCGTCGCGCGCTACCTGCGCGACATGGCCTACCTCAACGCAGGGCTCAAAATCCGCATCAAGGACGAGCGCAACGGCAAGGCCGAGGAGTTCCATTACGAGGGCGGCATCCGCGAATTCGTCGAATCGCTGACCAGCGGCAGCGAAACGCTGCACGACGTTATCTACTTGCACGGCGTGCGCGAGAGCGTCGATATCGAATGCGCGCTGCAATGGACCGACGCGCTGCACGAGAGCAACTTCGCTTACGCCAACAACATCCATACCATCGAGGGCGGTACGCATCTTTCGGGCCTGCGCTCGGCGCTCACTCGCACCATCAACTCGTATGCGGGCAAAAACAATCTCATCAAGAGCAAGGACCTGCGCCTGGAGGGCGAAGACGTCCGCGAGGGCCTGGTCTCGATAATCAGCGTCAAGCTGCCCGAGCCGCAGTTCGAGGGCCAGACCAAAACCAAGCTCGGCAACTCCGAAGTCGAAGGCTTGGTCGCGGCGCAGATCAACGAAGGGCTCGGCGAGTACCTCGAGAAAAACCCCTCCGACGCGCGCAAGATCGTCGCCCGCGCGGTCGAAGCCGCCACCGCCCGCGAGGCGGCACGCAAAGCCAAGGACCTGGTGCGGCGCAAGGGGGCGCTGGACTCCGGCTCGCTGCCCGGCAAGCTCGCCGATTGCCAGGAGCGCGACCCCGCGCGCAGCGAGTTGTTCATCGTCGAGGGCGATTCGGCCGGCGGCTCGGCCAAGCAGGGCCGCGACCGCCGTATCCAGGCGATCCTGCCGCTGCGCGGCAAAATCCTCAACGTCGAGCGGGTGCGAATCGAGAAGATGCTCTCCTCGGCCGAGCTGCGCACGCTGATCATGGCGCTGGGGATGGGCGTGGCCGACGAAAAAGACGTAACCAAGCTGCGCTACCACACCGTCGTGATCATGACCGACGCCGACGTCGACGGCTCGCATATCCGCACGCTCCTGCTGACGCTGTTCTTTCGCCAGTTCATCGAGATCATCGAGGGCGGCTACCTCTACATCGCGCAGCCACCGCTGTTCCGCGCCAAAAAGGGCAAGCAGGAACGCTACCTCAAGGACGAAATCGCGCTGGAGGACTATCTGACCGACCTCGGCGCCGAGGCGCTGACCTTGCAGGCCGGCAAGGGCAAGGAGCTGCGCGAGTTGCATGGCGCGCCGCTCAAGACCCTGGTGCGCAAGGCGCTGGGGCGCGAACGGATGTACGACGCGCTCGCGCGGCGCTCCAAGGAACGCCCGATCATCGAGGCGCTGGCCCATCTGAGCGCCGACAAGCGGGCCAGCGACGAGAGCTTTCGCTCCGACCAAGCGCTCAAAGAACTGGCCGACGCGATCATCAAGGAACTCAAGGGCAACCTGGTCTATCGAATCGAGCCGGAGAGCGACGAGACCTGGCGCGCTGTCTTCACCCACGCGCAAAACGGCGCCACCGCCCCGACCGTGGTCGACCTCACACTCCTGCGCGCGGGTGAGTTGCGCGAAATCCGCCGTCTCGACGGCGATCTCGAAGCGCTCAAGGCGCCCTACAAGCTCAAGAGCGGCGTTGAAGAGCGCACCGTCGAGTCGCTCAAGGCGGTCGCCGACGCGGTGGTGGCGGCAGGCCAGAAGGGCGTCGAGATCCAGCGCTACAAGGGGCTGGGCGAGATGAACCCCGAGCAGTTGTGGGAGACCACGATGAATCCGGAGACGCGCACGATGCTGCGCGTGCAGATCGGCTCGCAAGAGGATGCCGAGGAGATTTTCCAGAAGCTGATGGGTGACCAGGTCGAGCCGCGCCGCCAGTTCATCGAGGAAAACGCGCTCAACGTACGCAACCTCGACATCTAACGGACGTTGCCGGGCGAAGTGAATTCAATAGCAATTTGAGCTCTCCCTAACCCTCTCCTTGGACAAGGAGAGGGGAAAGAATTCTCCTGAACAAGGACTACATACTTGAATCAGGACACGGGCGAGGCAAGAGGCATGATGGACAATGGCTGAGACCCCCAACGGCAACGAGCCGCATCGCAACGAACCCGCCCGGCTGAATATCGAAGACGACATGCGGCAGTCCTACCTGGACTACGCGATGTCGGTGAATATCGGGCGCGCGCTGCCCGACCTGCGCGACGGGCTGAAGCCGGTCCATCGCAGGATTCTCTACGCGATGTTCCGCGAGGGGCTGCTCAGCACGCGGCGCTACTCCAAGTGCGCCGGCGTGGTCGGCGAGGTGCTCAAGCGCTACCATCCGCACGGCGACATGGCGGTTTACGACGCGCTGGTGCGGATGGCGCAGTCGTTCAGCATGCGCTACCCGCTGATCGACGGCCAGGGCAACTTCGGCTCGATCGACGGCGACCCGCCCGCCGCCTACCGCTACACCGAATGCCGGCTCACGCGGATGGCTGAGCGGATGCTCGCCGACATCGAGAAGGAGACCGTCGACTTCGTCGATAACTTCGACGGCTCGCAGCAGGAGCCCGAGGTCCTGCCCGCACAGCTCCCCAACCTGCTGATCAACGGCGCCGACGGGATCGCGGTCGGGATGGCGACCAATATTCCGCCGCACAACCTGACCGAGGTCTGCGACGCGCTGCTTGGGCTGATCAAAAATCCCGCGATGACGCTCGAGCAGGTGCTCGATATCATCCCGGGCCCCGATTTTCCGACCGGCGGGCTGCTGCTCGGGCGCCAGGGGATCCGGCAGGCTTACCTGAACAAGCGCGGATCGCTGACGATCCGCGCGCTGGCGGTGATCGAAACCGACAAGCGCACCGGCCGCGGCTCGATCATCGTGCGCGAGATTCCGTACCAGGTGAACAAGACCCGGCTCATCGAGCGCATCGCCGAGCTGGTCAACGACAAGCGCATCGACGGGATAAGCGACCTGCGCGACGAATCCGACCGCGACGGGATGCGGATCGTGATCGAGCTCAAACGCGACGCCGAGCCGAAAATCGTGCTCAACCAGCTCTACAAGCTGAGCCAGATGCAGCAGAGCTACGGGCTCATCATGCTCTCGATCCACGAGGGGCGCCCGCGCGAGCTCAACCTGCTCGAGATGCTGCATGCCTTTCTGCTCTACCGGCGCCAGGTGCTGACCCGGCGCGCACAGTTCGACAAGCGCCAGGCCGAGGCGCGCCTGCACATCCTCGACGGCCTGCTAATCGCGCTGCGCAACCTCGACGCGGTGATCAAGCTGATTCGCGCGTCGAAGGACGCCGAGTCGGCGCGCGGCGCCTTGATGAGCCAGGTCTCGCTCACGCAACTGCAGGCCCAGGCGATCCTCGATCTCACCCTGCGCCGGCTGACCTCGCTGGAGCGCGACAAGATTCTCGCCGAGCACAAGGAGACTGAAGAGACGATCGCCAGGCTCACCCGGCTGCTCAACGACGAGCGCGAGATGAGCGCGCTCATTGCCTCCGAGATCGAGGAGATCAAGAAGGAATTCGGCGACGCGCGCCGCACCCAGATCGTCGAGGCCGAGGGCGACTTCTCGGTTGAGGACCTGATCGTCGACGAGGACGTGCTGGTCACCGTCACCCACGGCGGCTATATCAAGCGCACTCCGCTCTCGCTCTACCGCACCCAGCGCCGCGGCGGGCGCGGCAAGATCGGCGCGACTACCAGCGAGGCCGACTTCGTCGAGCACCTGGTGCCGGTCGGCACCCATGACCGCCTGATGTTCTTCACCAGCGCGGGGAAGGTTTACGAGCTCAAAGCCTACGAGGTGCCCGAGGGCGGACGGGCGGCCAAGGGCCGCTCGATCGCCAACCTGTTGAGCCTCGCCGCCGACGAACGGATGGAAGCCTTCATCCCGGCGCCCAAGGACACCGCCGGCAAGTATCTGTTTTTCGCCACCCGGCGCGGGATGGTGAAAAAGACCACGCTCGACGAATACTCGAACGTCCGTTCCAACGGCCTCATCGCGATCAATCTCGAGCAGGGCGACGAACTGGTTGGCGTGCGCATCACCGACGGCAATCAGCAGATCGTGCTGTCGACGCGCGCGGGCCAGGCGATTCGCTTCAAGGAGGAAGAGGTGCGCGCGATGGGCCGCGCGACTTTCGGCGTGACCGGGATGGAGCTCGAGTCGTACAGCGTCAAGGATGGCAAGAACATCACGCTGGTCAGCGACGAGATCGTTGCGATTGCGACCTCGCGTGAGGACGAAACCCTGCTGACGGTTTCCGAACTGGGGTTCGGCAAGCGCACCGGTGCCGCCGAGTACCGGCTCACCCATCGCGGCGGCAAAGGCGTCATCACGATGAATGTCACCGACAAGACCGGCAAGGTGATAAGCGTGCGCCAGGTCGGCTCGGACGACCAGGTGGTGCTGATTACCGACGGCGGCAAGGTGATCCGGCTCGACGTCAGCACGGTGCGGATCACCGGGCGCAACGCGCAGGGCGTGCGGCTGGTGAAGCTGGATGCGGGCGAGCACGTGCGCGCGGTGGCTGGATTGGCCGAGCCCGAAGAAGTCGAGAACGGCGGCCCGTCCAACGGCGCGAATGGCTCCGGCGACGCAGAGGAGTAATCGACAAACTGAGAGCGACTGTCTCCGCTGTCAAGCATTAGGAGGGCAATAAAGGGTTCGGGACGTTCGGCACGGATGGTACGAGAGCCAGTCCAATACTCGGTTCGGACCAGGCCCTCGGAGGGTGTCGGAAATTTCGTGTTTGTGAGCCATACAATGAAGGCCTTAAGGGCGGGAGGAAGGTATGGCAACGGACCGGGAAGAACGGATTAGCGATGAAGTATTGGACGAGCTGTTGGAGGGGCGGGAACCGGCGACGGTATTTGAAAGCGGCGGTTTGATCGACGAGCTGAAAAAGCGGTTGGCGGAGCGGATGCTCGATGGAGAGATGGATCACCATCCGGGCAGCGAGGAGGAAGCAGAAGCGGGCAATCATCGCAACGGCTACGGGGCCAAGACGGTCCTGACGGACACGGGCAAGCTGGAGCTGTCGATTCCCCGCGATCGCCACGGGCGTTTCGACCCGGTGCTGATCGGCAAGTGCCGGCGGCGGTTCGCGGGCTTCGACGACAAAATCATCGCGCTGTACGCGCGCGGGCTGACGACGCGCGAGATCGCGGCGCACGTGGGCGAGCTCCACGGAGTCGAGATCTCACCGGACCTGGTGAGCGCGGTGACCGCCGCGGTGCTCGAGGAGGTGGCGGCGTGGCAGGGCCGGGGATTGGACGCGACCTATGCGATCGTGTTCTGTGACGCGATCCGGGTCAAAATCCGCGACGAAGGGATGGGCAACCACCGGGCGGTATATCTGGCCATTGGCGTACGCTGCTCGGGACACAAGGAAATCCTTGGGATTTGGATCGAGCAGACCGAGGGCGCGAAGTTCTGGCCGCGGGTGGCAACCGAACTGCGCAACCGCGGCTGCCAGGACATCCTGATCGCGGTGGTGGACGGGCTCAAGGGTTTTCCCGAGGCGATCACCACGGTGTTTCCGCGCACGGTGGTGCAGACCTGCATCGTGCGCCTGATCCGTTACTCGATGCACTGCGCGTCGTGGAAGGAACGGCGCCCGGTCGCGGCGGCGCTCAACCCCGTGTACCAGGCGGAATCGGCGGCGGCGGCCCGCGAGCGGTTGGAGGAATTCGACCGCGGCCCGTGGGGGAAAAAATATCCCGCGATCGCGCAAAGCCGGCGGCGCAACTGGGAGCAGGTGATTCCGTTCTTCGCGGTTGCCCCCGAGCTGCGCGAAATCATGCACACCACCAATGCGATCGAGAGCCTAAATGCTCAAGTGCGCAAGGCAGTCAGAGGCCGCGGCCATTTTCCCGGCGAGGAGGCGGCCGCCAAGCTCATCTGGCTGGTGCTGCGCAATGTTCAGGCGCGCTGGAAAAATCCGCCGATCACGTGGCAAGCTGCGAAAGCCCAATTGGCGATCCAGTTCGAGGACCGATTCCCGCTGACGGAATGAGCAATGATGGAACCACTGGCATTATATCGCCGCGCTAGCCTCCGCGCCGGTACGCCGTCAAGGGTTCGCGCGCTGCGCGCGCCGGCTCGCGCCGCCCTTGACCGCGACCGTCGCTCCGGCTGGAAGGTGATTATGCAGTCGCCGTTGGCGACTGCTGCGTCAAACAGCCATTCACCACTAACTGCTCACACACGAAATTCCTGACGCTCCCCTTCCTTCCAGTACGCCTGGTCGCCGAACACCGCGCGCTCCCGCCCGTGCGGCAACGCGGGCATTTGCGTGATGTCGGCCGCCGCCGCGTTGGTCGCCGTCACCGTGTGAACGAGGCCGCGGCGGTCCGCCCCGATGTGCGGCTTCATGCCAAAG
>JAKAVN010000184.1 GCA_021827495.1 Deltaproteobacteria bacterium
CTCGATGATCACCTGGAGCGCATCGTTATTGTCGCGCCGTCCGCGGGCGCCGCGAAAGCGCGGGTCGCTCGCCAGCTCCGGCCGACCCATCGCGCGCACCATCTGCGGCCACTGATGCGGCATCACCGCCAGGAAAATGTACTGGTCGCCGCGGTAGCGGAAGATTCCGGTGGGGCCGCCGCCCGGATGCTGCGAGCCGCTGCGCGTGGGACGGTACTTGCCGCCGCGCAGCGAGACCATCGGCACGTTGGCCTCGTGCATGTGGAAATAGGTGTCGAGGATCGCGGCGTCGAGGTACTGGCCCTCGCCGGTGCGCTCGCGATGCAGCAGCGCGAAGCCCACCGCCATCGCCGCCGACATCCCGGTTGATACGTCGCCGATCGCCATCGTCACGATCGCCGGCGGCCGGTCGGCCTCGCCGATGCCGTCGGTTATCGCCGCGTAGGCCTGCCCCGTGTAGTCGTAGCCGACTTTGTGGGCGAGCGGGCCGCTCTGCCCGAGCGCGGAGATCGAGCACATGATGATCTTCGGATTGCGCTTGCGCAGTTCGTCGTATCCGAAGCCCATCTTTTTGATGATCCCGGGGGCGTAGTTTTCCACCACCACGTCGATCTTGGGGATCATCGCATAGATAAGCTCACGCGCGCCGGGCTTGTTGATGTCCACCGCCAGGCTGAGCTTGCTGTGGTTGTGCTGGAAGTAATAGCTGCTCTGGCTGGAGTCCTTGTACTCGGGCGCGAGCGGCTTGAGCCCGCCGGCGCGCACGCGATCGCCGGCCGGCGCGAGTTCCACTTTGATGACCTCGGCGCCCATTTCGGCGAGCACCCGCGTGCAGGTCGGCCCTGCGACAAACTGGGTGAAGTCCAGGACTCGATAACCTTCGAGCATCCGCGGTTTATCGGGCATCGTTCAAACCTCCGTGCGTGCGCGGCGCATACCCTGCATGCCGGCTACGCCCAGACTACAAAACCCTGGCCGGGCTGTAAAACCGCGCCGCCATTGGTCCTCGCCTTCGCGCACAAGCATGCGATTCATCGTGTTGCGCCAGTCGGCCCGCGGCGCACGGTCATCGGGTTAAAGCCGTGCATTTAGGAAACCTCCTGCCGAGGCTGGCTTCGCCCGCAACAATGCTTATATTTATTTCGTAGATATCCCGAAAGTTGTGCGCTTGCGGGCAGATGAGCAAACACAAAGACGAAAAGCCTCGCCACGAACATTCAGCGGCCGAATGGAGCTTAGGCCACGAGGAGCGCAAATCCGCGCCGGATGACCCGGGACAGAGCGCGGTCGAGCTTAGCCCTGATGGCTCGATCGCGCCGCAGTCCTCGGAATTGGCCGCGCTGCGCGAGCAGATCGCCAATAAAGACAAGGAAATCGCAGAGCTCAAGGACAAGTATCTCCGCGCCTTGGCCGACACTGAAAACACCCGCAAGCGGATGCGCCAGCAGAGCGAGGAGAGTGTCCGGCTCCAGCGCGAGAACCTGCTACGCGACCTGCTGCCGATAACCGACAACCTCGAGCGTGCGGTCGACGCCGCGCGCGGCGGCGGCAACGGCAAGCCGATCGTCGAAGGGGTCGAGATGGTGTTGCGCTCGCTGCACGACTTCCTGCGCGCTCACGGGGTGACCCCGCAGGAATCGGTGGGCCGGCCGTTCGATCCGCAGTTTCACGAGGCGGTCGACCACGTCGAGAGCCTCGAGCATCCGCCCAATACGGTCATCAGCGAGTTCCATCGCGGCTACCAGGTCGGCGAGCGCGTCCTGCGCCCGGCGCGGGTGACGGTCGCCAAGGCTCCGGCGCGCGACGGCCCGCCACGAAAGAATGACGAAGACGGCGGCGGTGGCGTTGAAAACAATTAAATAATGATTAATTCGATAATTAGAGGCTTTTCAAAACCATGGCAAAAGTAATCGGCATTGACTTGGGCACGACCAACAGCTGCGTTGCGGTGATGGAAGGGGGAGACCCCGTCGTTATCGCCAACTCAGAGGGCGCCCGAACCACCCCGTCGGTCGTCGCTTTTACGGATTCGGGCGAGCGGCTGGTGGGGCAAATCGCGCGCCGCCAGGCGATCACCAATCCAACCAACACGGTATTTGCGATAAAGCGCCTGATGGGGCGGCGGTTCGAGGACGCCGAAGTGCAGAAGGCGCTCAAGGTGCTGCCGTACAAGGTCGTGCGCAACGACGACGGCGCGGCCTGGGTGGACATCCGCGGCAAGCGCTACAGCCCGCCGGAGATTTCCGCCTTCGTCCTGCAGAAGATGAAGCAGACGGCTGAAGATTATCTCGGCGAGAAGCTAACTGAGGCGGTCATCACGGTGCCCGCCTACTTCAACGACAGCCAGCGCCAGGCCACCAAGGACGCCGGGCGAATCGCCGGGCTCAACGTCCTGCGCATCATCAACGAGCCCACGGCGGCCTCGCTCGCCTACGGGCTGGACAAGAAAAAGGACGAAAAAATTGCGGTTTTTGACCTGGGCGGCGGCACCTTCGACATCTCGATCCTCGAGATCGGCGACGGCGTGTTCGAGGTCAAGGCGACCAACGGCGACACCTTTCTGGGCGGCGAGGACTTCGACCAGCGGATCATCGACTACCTGGCCGACGAGTTCCGCAAGGACCAGGGCATCGATCTGCGCACGGACCGGATGGCTTTGCAGCGCCTCAAAGAAGCCGCCGAGAAGGCTAAGATGGAACTCTCGACCGTGATGGAGACCGACATCAACCTGCCCTTCGTCACCGCCGACCAGTCCGGCCCCAAGCATCTCAACATCAAGCTCACCCGGGCCAAGCTCGAGGCGCTGTGCGCCGACCTGCTCGACCGGCTCGATCAGCCATGCGTGACCGCGCTCAAGGACGCGGGCCTGCGCGCCAGCGACATCAACGAGATCGTGCTGGTGGGCGGGATGACCCGGATGCCGGCGGTGCAGGAGCGCGTGCGCAAGCTGTTCGGCAAGGAAGGCCATAAGGGCGTAAACCCCGACGAGGTCGTGGCGATCGGCGCGGCCATCCAGGCCGGCGTGCTCAAGGGCGAGGTCAAGGACGTCCTGCTGCTCGACGTGACGCCGCTATCGCTAGGGATCGAAACGCTGGGCGGCGTGTTCACCAAGCTGATTGAGAAAAACACCACCATCCCGACTCGCAAGGGCCAGATTTTCTCGACCGCCCAGGACAACCAGACCGCGGTGACCATCCGGGTCTTTCAGGGCGAGCGCGAGATGGCGGCCGATAACAAGCTGTTGGGCCAGTTCGACCTGATCGGGATTCCGCCGGCGCCGCGCGGGCTGCCGCAGGTCGAGGTCACCTTCGACATCGACGCCAACGGTATCGTTAACGTTCATGCCAAGGACCTCGGCACCAACAAGGAACAGTCGATCAAGATCACGGCCTCTTCGGGACTGCACGAGGAAGAGATCAAGCGGATGGTGCGCGAGGCCGAGCAGCATGCGGCTGACGACCATCAGCGCCGCCAGTTGGCTGAGGCGCACAACAAGCTCGACAACCTGGTCTACACCACCGAGAAGACGCTCAAGGACAACGGCGCGGCGCTCGACGAGGCTGCGCGCAAGTCAATCGAGGAAGCGCTCGCGGCGGCCAAGGGCAAGTTGGAATCCAAGGACCTCGACGAACTCAACCGCACCACCGAGGCCCTGATCAGCGCTTCGCACAAGCTGGCCGAGATGATGTACAGCAAGACCCGCCAGGGCGCCGGCGCCCAGGGCGGGCCTGCGGGCGGCGACGGCCACGCCGCCGAAGCCGGCGCCGCCGCGGGCGGCGGCCAGGCGCACGAAGAGAAGAAGGAAGACGTGGTTGACGCCGACTTCAAGGAAGTGAAGTAAGCGGCGTTATAACAATGGCCGATCACCACGGACCGCGGCGCCAGCCTCCAACACAAGGCACCGCGGTCCGCTTACTTTCGGCCGCGCCGTAGTCTACAATCGCCGCCATGCCCTCTCAGGCCAAGAAGCGCGACTACTACGAAGTCCTTGGCGTCGACCGCGGTGCCAACGAGGATGAGCTCAAGAAGGCCTACCGCCGCCTCGCCATCCAATTTCATCCCGACCGCAATCCCGGCGACAAGCAGGCCGAGGAACGCTTCAAGGAACTCAACGAGTCCTACCAGGTGCTCTCCGACCCGGAGCGCCGCGCGCAGTATGATCGCTACGGCCATGCCGCGTTCCAGGGTTCGCAGGGTAGCGGCTTCGGCTTCGAGTTCACGCAGGGCTTCGAGGAAGTCTTCTCCGACATTTTCGGCGACTTCTTTGGCACCGGCCGCGGTCGCAGCCGCTCGCGCGCGCGCCGCGGCGACGACCTGCGTTACGACCTCGAAGTCGAATTTGAGGAAGCGGCGCGCGGCGCCGAGAAGGTGATCAAGTTCCAGCGCCTCACGACCTGCGACGCCTGCGCCGGCAGCCGTGCGCGCGGCGGCGCCGGAGGCGCGCGCACCTGCCCCAACTGCCGCGGCACCGGACAGGTCCGCACCCAGCAGGGCTTCTTCTCCATCGCCACCACCTGCGGCCAATGCCGCGGTGAAGGCATGATCATCGCCGACCCCTGCCCCAAGTGCCAGGGCCAGGGACGCATCCGCCGCCAGGAGTCGCTCTCGGTGCGGATTCCGCCCGGCGTCGACAATGGCTCGCGCCTCAAGCTGCGCGGTGAGGGTGAAGCCGGATGGGGCGGCGGCCCGTCGGGCGACCTCTATGTCGTGGTCCACGTCAAGGAGCACGACCTCTTCGTGCGTCAGGACAACGACGTAATCGTCGAGGTGCCAGTGAGCTTTCCGCAGGCCGCGCTCGGCACCGAGGTCGACGTGCCGACGCTCGAGGGCAAGGTCAAGCTGAAAATCCAGGCCGGCACTCAATCGGGTAAGGTCTTCCGGCTCAAGGGCAAGGGCTTCCCGGATCTCCACGGCTATGGGCGCGGCGACCAGCTCGTGCGCGTGGTGGTCGAGACCCCGCGGCGGCTCACCGCACGCCAGCGCGAGCTGCTCGAGGAGTTCGCGCGCATCGACGGCGAAGCCGTCAACCATCCACTGTCCAAGGGCTTCGTCGACAAGCTCAAGGAGATGTTCGGCTAGCCCGACGCTCGGTTAGCCCAACCCGCACACGCGGCCGCCGCTCCGCCACCCGCGCCGGTTCTTTCTATGCCCTCGGCCACATCATTTGTGGAAGAGGCTGCGGGTGAGGGTCCCTTCGCGGCGCACTCCTAATTCGTCTCCTGCGCGCCGCGTCTGCTTAATGCGAGGGCGCCGCACGAGAGAAAACCTCCAAGTCGCGCGCTTCGCGGCGAAGCGCGCTGAATAATGAACCCTCACCCTGACCCTCTCCCGCGCACAACGCGGGCGAGGGCATAAAATGGATTAAGGATTGCGAACAGTGTCGGCGCAACAAGGAAACGGCGGCGACAACCAACCGGACAAGCCGCGACAGAGGACAGGCGCCGCAACTGTCGGTGAAAAGGCCGCGGCAATGGAGCGCCGCCCCTAGGGTCCTTCAAAAGCGCGGCCCAGGCGCTGCCACAGCGCGCGGCGCATCACGCCCGGCGGCGGGGCGACACCGTTGCACAGCGCGAATGCCAGTTCGCCCTGGTTGACCAGCATCCCGGCCCCGTCGGCCGTGCGCCGCCGAAGCGCGATCGCCGGGCGCAAAAAGGCGGTGGGCTGGGCCGCGTAGATGAGATCGTAAAAGAAACATTCGCGCCGCGTGCGCGCATAATCGACTGGTGCAAAGCTCGCCGAAGTGAGTCCCATCGGGGTCGCGTTGATAACCATCGCGGCGCGCCCGAGCAGCGTCGCGTCGGCCAGCGCGTCGAGTCCGCGCACGCCCAGCGCCGCGCCGCGCAGCGCGCGCGGCAGCCGCGCCCGCAGCCGCCGCGCCAGCGCGG
>JAKAVN010000185.1 GCA_021827495.1 Deltaproteobacteria bacterium
CATCAGTTCCAGAGCGCGCGGATGAACGGCGCCAATCTGCTGAAGCAAAGGCCCGCTTTCCAAGAAAAAACGCAGCCGCTCTTTCGCCTGTTCGAGCGTGAATTCACGCCGCTGCATCCGCTTGGCCAAGGCGTTGGCAACTTCGTACAGAAAGAGCGCTGGCGCAAGGAGCTTACGCCGGTGATTTCCCCAGTCCTCCAGAAGCCTACGGGCTTCGGTGCTGTAAGGTTCCTCGACCACCCACTTGAGCGCGAGGCTCGCGTCGACCACGACTTCGGCCACGCTCATAATTCAGCGTGGCGCTGCTCGCGAGCTTCGCGAATGAGGTCCGCCGAGTCCTCGGGAAACGGTGCTTTTTGTTCGGCCCGGAGCGCCGCCGCTCGCCGCATCATCTCCGAGCTAATTGCGCCGTCCGTCGCCTTGGCAACTCTATCCGCCGCGGGTACGGTTCGCTCCAGCACCCGTGCTATGTAGGCCGATACCGGGATGTCCTGGGCGGCGGCGGCAACTTTGATTCGCCGCTTGAGCGTGGGACTTATGTCGACGGTGAGACGGGGTCTGACACTCGCCCGCTTGGTTGCCTTCTTTGTCGCCCTACTCAAATCGCTCCTGCTCCTTGACGATTTGACGCCATGACACCATCTTAGCACGCCAGAGGGCTGACGGCCGCGGATCGGACGCAAAGATGCCCGGCTGACCGCAAATCCGCCAGATCGCACCCAGGACGAGAGCTCGCTCGACGAAGTCGAGCGAATCAGGATTTGATGTCCGTCGGCGCGGGCAATTTCACACCCTGCCCTTCTCTTTGCCCGCGGCCAGGTTCCAGAATTCCCGCGGATTTAGAATCCGCAGGCCCTCGGGCTTTTCGTTGAGGCCGAGGATTTCCCGGTCCCCGGTAATCAGGACTGCCGCTTGCGCCTTCTACCCGGCAAAAAGGTCGCTTTCCTTCAACCCCGCCAGTTTTGCCAGATGGGCGAGCAGCCCTCGTTTCAAGGGCTGGCTGCCGTGCATCGGGATGGAAAGCCGCACGATGCTGCCGGGCTTGCCGTAAATATGATGGCTTCCGTGTACGCGAAGCAAAGCCCATCCGTGGCGTTCGACGATCCTGGCGAACGCCTTCCCCGAAAGCTGCTTCACACGATAATCTCGACGACGCGGTCTTTCCCGGTCGCCTTCGGCTCGCCGACATCGACCGAAAGGCAACCCTCCACCGCCTCATAGAGATTCTTGAGCAGCTCCTCGAAAGTTTCGCCCTGGGTCGCGCAACCTGGTATCGAGGGGACCTCGGCCCAGTAGCCTCCTTCTTCGGCCTCGTGAACTATAACTTTAATCTTCACGAGTTTTCCCTCTGCGTCTCCTGTGTACCTTCGGCGACGTTCCCCGTAAATAAGGCAAGGAACCCGTCTTCTTGACAGGCGGCGGCGCGCCAGTCCCTCTGAAGCGTCAAACTCTCGGGTCTATCAACGCCCGCCCTAAGCTGCGCCCAGCGCAAGGGTGCGGCGGGCGCGCTCGACGATCGGCAGGTCGATGAGCTGGCCGCCAAAGGCGATCGAGCCCTCACCGCGCGCCTGCGCCGCCTCGAAGGCCGCGATCACCTGGCGGCAGTACTCGAGCTCGTCGGCGCCCGGCGTGAAGACTTCGTTGATCGGATCGATTTGCGAAGGATGGATAAGCGACATCCCGCTGAAGCCCAGGCGCCGGGCCTGAAGCGCGAAGCGGCGCAGCCCCTCCATGTCCTGCAGATCGGGCCACACGCCGTCCACCGCCTGGACGTTGGCTGCCGCGGCGGCGGTCGCCATAGCGGAGCGCGCGTAAAGCAGGTCGCGCGCCTCGCCCTCGCGCCGGGACGGCAAACCCATCTCACGGCCGAAATCCTCGGCGCCGAACATCAGGCCGATTACCCGCGGCGAGGCAGCCGCAATCGCCGCCGCCTGGAAGAGTCCGCGCGGGCTTTCGATGGCGACCAGCAGCCGGAGCGCGCCGGCCGCAGCACCCATCCGCGCGCCACGCTCGCCGATGATCCGCTCGACGGTTTCGATCTGCTCGGGGCTTTCCACCTTGGGCAGCGCCAGGCCTTCGAGCCCGGGCACGAGCACCGCGGCCAGGTCGGCGTCCATCCGCTCGTGGCCGATCGCGTTGATGCGTACGTAGCGCGCCGGGCCGCGGTCCGGCGGCCGGGGCGCCGCGAGGCTCGCCGCGATCAGGCGGCGCGCGGTTTCCTTCTCGGCGGGCGCCACGCCGTCTTCGATATCGAGCATGATCGCGTCGACGTTGGCGAGGCCCAGGGCCTTGTCGATCATGCGCTGGCGGCTGCCGGGCACGAACATCCAGGAACGCAGCAACCTTTGCTCTGTCACCGAATCGGTCCTCCCTTTAGCAGGTTGTGAAAAGCCTTTTCACCAACCTGCTCCCCTCACTGTAGTCTCTCCCGGAGGGAGAGAGCTAAAGGAAAGAAGCCTGTTTTTTCAGGGTGTTAAGAGGCAATTTGTCTGGAGTTTCAAGACCTCCAGTTTCTCAACACCCTGTAGGCGATGATGCGCCGCCGAAAATTCGCGCCGGCGCGCGAGTCCGGTGCAGGCGGCGAACCTGGCGGCGATGATACGCGCCCAAGCGCGTGGCGTATAGGCCGCTAACGCTCCCAGGTCGCCACCAGCACCGACTCTTCGGCCAGCCAGTGATAGGAGACGCGCCCGCGAAAGAGCTTCTTGAGTTCGTGGGCGATGCGATGGGCGAGTTTCTGCGAGGTGGTGAGCACTTCGAGTTTTTCGCCGTCCCATTCGCTGGCGACGAGCTGGCGCTCGGGCTGGGTGAAGGCCGCGCGGCGCGCGACGTTGCCGATCCGCCGCCGGATCGCCTCCAGGTTGCTGGCCGCGTAAGGGCCGCGGACGATCACCCGTCCGAAGTACTCGCCGCGGCCCGCCTGGATACAGCCCGGGCAGCGCGCCCAGGCAGCGCGGGCGAGCAGCCCGCTGGTGAGCTTGCGTCCCTGGCGCCAACTGCGCCGTGTGTAGACCGCCCCGCAGCGGTCGCAGACGGTGGGCTCGCGAAAGACCGGCCCCTTGCGCGCCACCGGCGGGCTCTTGGAAGAACGGACGGCGCGCCTGACCAGGCTGCGAATAAGTCCCTTGCCGCGCCCCATCGCGACCCGCCCTCCCCTACCCTGCGCGTGCCGGCGGACGCTCGGCCGGCACGCGCATGCTCAGGTCGAGGAAGGCCTTGATAACGTCGGTCGTGGTGAGCATCCCGACCACCCGACTTTCGGCTATCACCGGCAGGCCGCCGATCTTATGGCTGATCATGAGGCGCGCCGCGGTCTGCACGCTCTCTTCGGGCGTGATGGTCACGGGATTGGGGGTCATCGCGGCGTCCACCCGGGTGGCGTCGAGATAGCCCCAATGCTGGCGGATGTCGCGCTCGGTCAGGATCCCGACCAAGCGGCCGGCGTCGACCACGGGCAGACGGCGAAAGCCGCGCGCGTCCATCAGCGCCTTGGCGGCGGCCAGCGTATCTTTCGAGCCGATAGTTTCAGGCTCGGGCGTCATCCGTTCCCCTACGCGCATCGTGGCCTCTCCTTAATCCGCTTAATCCGCAATCCACGCCTGCCGACGCTCTGGCCGACAGACGCAAACATCCTACCTGGACTTTGAAGCAAGCCGCCTGCCAGTCAAGAGGGTCGGGAAAACGCCCAATTTACTTGAGCTTTTGGCGGCATCGGCGCCCCATCTGCGGACCCGGCGCCCCGCGCTGCCATGGCGATACCGGCCCGGCGCCGGGGATGGCAGGCGGGCGGCGGAGGCAAAGCGGTGAAAGCCGCCCGGCACAGCTCTATTGACAAGCTTCTTGGAGTTTGTTCTAATGGCTGGCAATTTTAATATAATTAGCAGGTTAATCATGGCAAGGAAAATCATCTGCAGCGTGGCGCTCGACCTCGACCAGCTCGAGCGGATCGACACCATCAGCCGCAAAACCCGCATCTCGCGCAGCGAGCTCATCCGCGAGGGGCTCGCCACCGTGCTGCGCCGCCACGAGGAGCAGCTGCGGCTCTTCGAGGACGGCTACCAGAGCGCCCCCCGCCGCCACGGCCAGCCGGCAACGCGCGCCCGCCGGCGCTAACAGGGGCGCAGCGCGCGCCGGGGCTTTGCCCATGACACGCAGGACCATCGCCATCGCTAACCAAAAGGGCGGCGTCGGCAAGACCACGTTGGCAATCAACGTGGCCGCGGCGCTGGCCGAGCGCGGCCGACGGGTTTTGCTGGTCGATCTCGACCCGCAGTTCAACTGCACGACCGGAGTGGGACTCGACGCAGCCGCGCTGGGCAACGGGCAGGAGGGCGACAGGGCGCCCACCGTCTACGACCTGCTGCTCGACCCGAAGATCGACCCGGCCACGGTTATCCGGCCCACCGATATTGCACGGCTCGACCTGATTCCGGCCTCGCTCGAGCTGGCGGGCGCCGAGCTTCAGCTTCCGCAGATGATTGGTGCCGAAAAGCTGCTGCAGGAGTCGCTATGCAAGGTAAGTGACGCCTACGACTACGCGATTATCGACTGTCCGCCCTCGCTGGGACGCCTGACGCTTAACGCCTTGACCGCGGCCACCCATGTCGTCGTTCCGATCCAGATTGGCAAGTGGGCGCTGACCGGCACGGCGCAGCTCATGGAGACGATCGACTTGGTGCGCCAGCGCCTTAATCGCGCGCTGACGCTTTTGGGCGTGGTGTGCACTTTCTACGACGCCCGGACGACGCTCAGCCGGGAGATTCTGGCCAAGCTTGAGCAGCAATTCGGGCCGCTTTTGTTCCGCACGATTATCAAGACGGCGATCAAGGTGGGTGAGGCCGCGGTCGCCGACACGCCGATAATACTCTATGCCCGCAACTCCGAACCCGCCCAGAGCTATCGGGCCCTGGCCGAAGAGCTCGAACAGCGCTGAAGTTACGCGATGAAGAAAAGCGCAACCGACAAGCTCGAAATTCTGGATATGGGGCTCAAGGCGCGTGCCGGCCTGGGCGAAGCGCTGGGACTGGAGAGGGGCCAGTCACTGGCCAACCTCGCCATCGACAAGATCGTATCGAACCCTGACCAGCCGCGCCGCCATCGCTCCGCCGTCAAGCTCGACGAGCTGATTAATTCGATCCGCGAGCGGGGGGTCCTTCAGCCGATCCGGGTTCGGGAGATAAGAACCAACGCGGAGTATCAGATCGTCGCCGGGGAGCGGCGCTGGCGCGCAGCGATTGCGGCTGGGCTTAAGGAGCTTCCGGCGGTGATCGTGCGCGACTACGGAGCCGCGCAAGCCTATATCGACTCCCTGGTCGAGAACGTGGTCCGCGAGGACCTGAACGCGATCGATCGGGCCGAAGCCTTGGTCCGGCTGAAAGTGCACCTCGGTGCACTTTCGTGGGACGAGGTCGCAAGCTCGGCCATGGTCGGCATCAGCCGCCGCCAGATTTTTCACCTGCTCGGCCTTACCACCCTGCCGGACGGTATCAAGCTCGATATTCAAACCGGTGTTATGAACGAGAAGCACGGGCGGGCACTCCGACTCCTGCACGACCAGCCCGAGGCGATGGAAAGCCTGCGCCGCGAAATCAAAGAGCAGAGGCTTTCGGGAGATCGGGCGGTCGAGCGGGCCCAAGTCATCCGCAAGGGCAGGGCGGATAGCCAACCGCGCACTTTCAGGGTCGTCTACCGCAGCAAGGCCGAACTTATTGCCTCGCTCGAAGCCAAACTGCGCGAACTGAGGGAAACGGAGCCCTAAGGCATGGCTGAGACGTCCCCAGCGCTTCAGCCAACCGTAATCCTGCAGGATGAAAGCCTGCGGGTTTTCGAGGGCGGTTTTACCTCGATCCCCAACCGTATCCTGCAAAACACCGGGCTTTCA
>JAKAVN010000186.1 GCA_021827495.1 Deltaproteobacteria bacterium
GGGCCGGCCGACGCGCCGCCGGTGCTGGATGGCAAGACGGTTTCGCGGATCAGCGCCTTCCTGGTGGAGGGCGGGCAGGACGCGACACCGGCGGCGCTGCGCGCGAATGCGGGGATCGCGTTTGTCGGCAGCTATTTGCTGGGGATGGGATTCACGTTCGACGACGATACCAGCAAGCCTGCGGCGAACCGTCTGGCGGAGATGGAGCGGCTGATCGCGAAGGACCCTCGCAATGCCGAGCGGATCCGACCCTATATCGGCGGGGAGGAAGTCAACGACAGCCCGACGCATGCGTATCATCGCTACGCGATCGGCTTTTTCGACTTTCCGCTCCGGCGCGAGACGATGGGCGACACATGGCAGAATGCTGACGAGCGGCAGAGGCAGAGATGGCTGACACGCGGCATCGTGCCGCTGGATTATCCGGACCCCGTTGCGCAGGATTGGCCTGATCTGCTCGCGATCGTCGAGGAGCGGGTGAAGCCGGAGCGCGATGGGCAAAATCGTGACGCCCTGCGTGAACGGTGGTGGCAGTACGCGGAAAAGCGACCTGGCCTTTATGCTGCGATCCGAGGACTCGACCGCGTCCTGGCGATCAGCCTCACCACAAAGCACATGGCCTTTGCCTTCGCCCCAAGCGATATGATTTTCGCACACCGGCTTGGTATTTTTGCTCTCACCAGCCACGCAGATTTCGCTCTATTCCAGGGGAGAGTACACGAGGTTTGGGCTTATACATTCAGCTCAAGTCAGACTGATCGTCTTCTTTACACTCCTTCTGACGTCGTTGAGACCTTCCCGCTGCCCGACGAAACCGCGGACCGCTCGGCGATGGAACGAGCCGGCAAGGAATACTACGAAGCCCGCGCCGCGCTTATGCAATCGACCAACAAGGGCCTGACCGAGACCTATAACCGCTTCAACGACCCCGAAGACCAGGACCCCGCGATCATCCGCCTGCGCGACCTGCACGCCGCCATGGATCGCGCCGTGCTGGATGCCTATGGCTGGACCGACCTGCACCCCGTCGCCATCCACGAGCGCGAATGGGAAGCCCAGGACGAAGACGAAAAGCCCGCCCCCTGGCGCCTGCGCTGGCCGGAAGCCGACCGCGACACGGTGCTCACTCGCCCGCCTGCTCGACCTCAACCGAAGCCGCCACGACGCCGAAGCCAAGGCCGAGGCCGCCGCCACGCCGGCCCGCAAGCGGCCGCGCCGTGCGTCCCCCGCGTCCGCCGTGCCGTTGTTCGAGTGAGCGCCTCCCATGCAGCCCAACTATCTTCCCCTGGTTCAGCTCTTCGGTGCCCCCGCCCGCTACACGGTGCCGCTGTTCCAGCGCCCGTACGTGTGGGAAAAGGATGAGCAGTGGGAGCCGCTGTGGAGCGACATCGCCGAACTGGCCGATCGGGTTCTGACCGCGCCCAACGACGAGAAGGTGGCGGGGCATTTCCTCGGCACCGTCGTGCTGGAACAGGCAATGAGCCGCACCGGCAGCATCGCGAGGCGCGAGATCATCGATGGCCAGCAGCGCCTGACCACCTTGCAGGTCCTGCTGAAGGCCGCCGAACACGCGCTGGCCGAAATCGGCCCGAAGGCCGCCGCTGGCGGAAACGAGGAAGCCCGCAAGGCGGCGGGCGTGGCGGCACGGCAATTGGCGATCCTCACCATCAACGCTGCCTATGCGGACGAGGAAGAGAAGTTCAAAGTCTGGCCGACCAACGACGACCGCGCGGCGTTCGTCGAGGTGATGAATGCGGCCTCGCCCGACGCGCTCGCCGCCCTCACCACGCGGCTTGCCGACGCCTATCGGTTCTTTCTCGACGCGATCCGGACATGGCTGGGCCTGGGCCAGAACGGAGCCGGCCGCCCCGCCGCGCTGGCGGGGGCCTTGCAGAAGCATCTGCGCCTGATCGTGCTCGATCTGGACGAGGCCGATGAGCCGCAGGCGATCTTCGAGACCCTGAACGCCCACGGCACGCCGCTGCTGCCCGCCGACCTCATCAAGAACTGGCTGCTCTGGGAAGCCTCCCGCCAGAACATCGCCGACATGCAGGCGCTCTATCAGAGCTACTGGCGCCCGTTCGACGCCGACCCCGATTATTGGCGGACCAAGGTCGGCACCGGCCACGCCGCCCGCGCGCGCGTGGACACGTTCCTGCAGAACTGGCTGACGCGCCGCGTGTGCGATGTGATTTCGGCGAAGCATCTCTACGATCGCTTCCGGCACTTCGCCGCCCCACGCCAGGCCGACGGCAAGCCGCCCGTCCCCTGCGATCTGCCCGCGCTGATGGCGGACATGCACGCCGATGGAAGGCGCTATCGGGAGATCGAGACGCCCAGGGGCAAGACCCGCTTCGAGACCTTCCTCCGCCGATTGGCGATGATGGACATCGTGGTGTTCCATCCCGTGCTGCTGGCGCTGATGGGGCGGCCTGGATCGAACCAAACCGATCGCGACGCCGCCGCAGTGGCGCTGGAAAGCTACCTCGTTCGCCGGATCATCTGCTGGGAACAGACCCGCGGCTACGCGACGGTGATGCTGGACCTCCTGAATGCGATCTCCGGCCTCGACCCCGCCGTGCCCGCCGCTCCCACTCTCATCCATCGTCTCGCGAACCAGTCCGCCGAGGCATATCGCTGGCCGGACGATGAGAAGTTCAAGCGCTCCTGGACTAACAACAAATTCTATGGCGGCTATCGCAGAAGTCGTGTGCTGATGATCCTGCAAGCTCTGGAGGAGCATTATCAACGCGAAGGGGTCAAGGGCGAACCCATTGTTGCCTTCGACTTCTCAGGTCTGGAGATCGAGCACATCATGCCGCAGGAATGGAAACGGCATTGGCCGCTGCCGGAGGGGGAAAAGGCCCGGCAGGAGCGTGAGGATCGGCTGCACAAGATCGGCAATCTGACCCTGGTCAGCGGTAAACTGAACCCGACCCTGTCCAATGCCGCGTGGCGGTATGCGGAGGAAGGGAAGAAGGGCAAGCGCGAGGCACTTGATGACCACAGCAAGCTGCAACTCAATGCGCGGCTGGTGAAGAAATATCGGACAGCCTGGACCGAGACGAGCATCGACACACGCGGTGAGGACTTGTTCGAAGCGGCACGGGTAATCTGGCCCGCACCGCCAGCGTCGGCGCCATCCGCATGACCACCTCCGCCGATGTCCGCGCCGCCATCACGCGCACGCTGCGCCGCGACCTGATCGGCCCCGGCCTGGCTGACGAGGACATCGCGCACGAAATCCTGCCCACGCGCCCGTCCCGCTGGTACCTCACCGGCTATCTGGTGCCCGCCCAGGCGCCGCCGGAACAACGCACCGCCACCGGCGCGGCGGAGGGCGAGCTGGACGGCGGCAACGGCGAAGGCTCGGACGGGCTCGACGATGCCGACGAACCCGATACCCCGACCGCCCGACCGAGCTTCCTGCCCTCCTCCATCGGCCTGTCGTTCCTGCTTCCCGAGGGCGTGGACCACGTGGAGGTAACGGCGCGCTGGGGCGATTATCGCGCGGCCGTGGCCGAGACCGCCGAGGCCACGCCGCTGCTCGCCGACCTGGCGAACGAGACGGAGGACGCGGCCGAAGACAAGCCGCAAGCCGGGCCGGCCGCGAAGCCGCGCCGCGCTGTGGTGTGGCGGCGCACGCCGAAATCCGCGGCGCTCACCCTGGCCCTGCCCGACGCCGGACGGGAGGAACAGCCCATCCCCGACAGCGCCGGCCTGCGGATCTCGGTGGTCTCGCGCAAGGTTACGCTGAACCTGCCGGAGGGACCGACACCAGCGCGCAGCGTGGCGCTGTTCCTGGTCAACCGCCGTCCGCCGCGCCGTGGCCGCTACGCCGACCAGGAGGTGGCGTTCCAGGCCGCCCTGCACGTGCACGGCGACACGCCGTTCATCGCCCGCCCCGACCCGCGCGGCTACGGGTCCGCCGATGCCGACGAGGCGCTGGCGGATCTGCATTACCGCGACGCGGTGGAACTCGCCGTCGGCCACAATGTCTCGGCCGATTGGACGATGGAGGGCGGCCAGTGCCGCGACGTCTGCACCAGCTGGGTGCCGACGGCGATCGTGCCTCGGGTCGTTTCTGCCGCCCCGGGCGATGTCGGCTGCGAGTTGCGGATGCAGGCGCTTGGCGCGCTGACGGACGCGGCTGCTGCGCGGCAGGCACTTGCGGGACTGACGCGGACCTATCGGGACTGGATCGCGGCGCAACGCGGCGCGCTCGGCGGGTTGGCGCCCAAACGCCAGGCGGTCGCGGAACAACTCCTCGCCAACGCCGAGATGGCCGCGGACCGGATCGAGGACGGCGTGGTCTGTCTCGCGGACCCCATCGTGCTGGAGGCGTTCTGCATCGCCAACCGCACTGTGGCCGAGGCCGGGCGACGGCGCATGGCGCTGGAGCGTGGCGTTGCCCCAACGTCCATCACGCCGTCCTGGCGTCCCTTTCAGCTCGCCTTCCTGCTGCTGAACATCAAAGGGCTGGTGGAACCCGGCCACACCGACCGGCAGGTGGTGGACCTGCTGTTCTTCCCCACCGGCGGCGGCAAGACCGAGGCGTATCTGGGCCTCGCCGCGTTCACCATCGCCCTGCGTCGCTTGCGCAACCCGGGGCAGGGCGGTGCGGGCCTGACGGTGTTGATGCGCTACACGCTTCGGCTGCTGACGCTCGACCAGCTCGGGCGCGCGGCGGGCGTGGTGTGTGCCCTGGAACTGGAACGCCAGGCGGCCCCGTCGCGGCTTGGGTCATGGCCGATCGAGATCGGCTTGTGGGTCGGGTCCGGCGCCACGCCCAATCGTATGGGCCGCAAGGGCGAGCCGGACCCACGCCGGCGCAGTATCCGCATGAAGGTGCTGGATTTCGTCAACAACACCAAGAAGCCGCAGCCATTGCCGATCGAGCGTTGCCCGTGGTGCGGCACGCTGTTCGGCCGCGACAGCTTCAAGCTGGCGCCGAACAGCGATGCGCCAACGCGGCTCGATCTATTCTGCGTCAATCGGAATTGCGATTTCCACGCGAGCCATAGTCGGCCGATACCGCTGCACGCGGTTGACGAACCGATCTATCGCAGGCTCCCCGCGTTCATGATTGCCACCGTCGATAAGTTCGCCGCGATGCCCTGGACCGGCGAGATCGCGGGGTTCTTTGGCCTCGCGGAGCGGTTCGACGGTGATGGGTTCTACAGTGCCGCGGAGCCTGGACGGGGGCAGCCGTTGCCGCGCCCGTTGCCGCCGCCCGATCTGGTGATCCAGGACGAGCTGCATCTGATCAGCGGGCCGCTCGGCAGCATGACTGGGCTGTATGAAACCGCGCTCGATGCACTGTGCACGCGCAGGTTGGAGGATGGTCGCGAGATCCGCCCGAAGATCGTGGCTTCGACGGCAACCGTTCGGAGTGCGAAGAAGCAGATCGGCGCGCTGTTCGACCGCCCGGCGGTGCAGGTGTTCCCGCCTCCCGGGCCGGATCGCCGTGACAGCTTCTTCGCCAAGGGAATGCCGGAGGACGATCCCGGTGGCCGTCTGTATCTGGGCTTGGCGGCGCCCGGCGTTAGCCCGCGGGTCGTGTTCCTGCGCGCGCTGGTGACGCTGATGTCCTCTGCGCAATACGGCTGGAACGCCTGGGCCGGTCCGCCCGACCAGAATCCGGCTGATCCGTACATGACCTTGATCGCGTATTTCAATGCGCTCCGCGAACTCGCGGCGTCACGGCGGCTGGTTGAAGAGCAGGTTCGGCCGCGTCTGGAAGGCTACGGCGCCCGAAAGCGGATCGGAGAGACAGATGCCGGCCTCGCCAGCCGGACGATCGCCTACGAGCCCGAGGAGCTTACGTCCCGCATCGCCACCAACGAGGTGTCG
>JAKAVN010000187.1 GCA_021827495.1 Deltaproteobacteria bacterium
CGGCTTATCGA
The DNA here is from genome assembly GCA_021827495.1 of Deltaproteobacteria bacterium. Classification (GTDB taxonomy): domain Bacteria; phylum Desulfobacterota; class Binatia; order Binatales; family Binataceae; genus JAKAVN01. Next base: position 12 of record JAKAVN010000187.1, read on the forward strand.
TGCGGCGTTGCTTGTCTTGGCGCGCGTGGGATGCCAACCTCATGCGCGATGGCGGCGCAAGCGCGGCTCCGTTCGAGCTTCATCTATCTCGCCAATGCGGTCAATGACCTGCGCGGCAACTGGGCGATCATCGCGATCGTGCTGGCGCCGCTGGTGCTGGCCTCGGCGCTGTGCCTGCTGCCCGACGCGCTCAACCTGCAATACTCCCTGGTGCGGACCTTCGAGCCGGGTACGACCAGCGTGGCGTTGATCGAGCCGCTGCAGACGCCCTACATGCCAACCGCGCGCGCCGCGCCCAGGCTGCCGTTCCCACCGTGGGCGACCGGGATCCTGCATCTGCTCGACGGCCTGATAACGCTGGTCGGGGTCAACCTGGTCGTGCTGTGCGCGCTTAGGCGGATGCAGGCGGGGCAGCGGATGGCGCGCGGGCTGGATGAGGGCATCGAGGTCTACCGCGAGGCGTGGCGGCTGTTGGGGCCGTTCGTACTGGTGAGCGCGCTCAAGGTGCTGGCGATCGCAGTGGGAGCGGTGCTGCTGGTGGTGCCGGGAATTGTGGCGTACGTGTGGCTGTACTTCTCACAGTACGCGCTGATTTTCGACGGGCGCCGGAGCTGGTCGGCGCTGCTGCACAGCCGCGACCTGATGCGCGGGAGTTTCTTTCGCGTCACCGTGCGTATCGGGATCTTCCTCGCCGTCTGGTCGGGCTTCAATTCGTGGGCGGGTGGGATCTTCTTCGCGGTCAGCCTGCTCGCCGGATCGGTGGGGTTGATTACGGGCGCGCTGTGGGCCGCCATCTTCATGGTCGATTTGCTGGCCGTGGCCGTGCTCTACACGACCATCGCGTTCCTGCTCGCCGCGGGGTTGCGCCTGTACCAGGACCTGAGCACGATTGCCGCCGAGCATACGGCGCTGGCAGGCGCGGCGCCGCTACCGCCGACCGCGCCGCTGCCCTCGGTGAACGCCTAAGCCGGCGCGGCGCCCGAGGCGGCGCCGGCCAGGCGGGTCAGCGCGCGAATCGCCACCTCCAGCATCGGCAATCCAATCGCGGGCAGCGTGCGCAGGTCGTTCATCACCTCCGCCATCGTGTCGAATAGCCGCTCACGCCCGCGCCGCAAGGCGCGCACGGCTTCGGCGGGTGCGAGTTCGCGGTGGATGAGCACCGCGCGGCACAGCGCCAGGCGCGCGTTGCGCAGGTCGGCGCCGAGGTCCTCGGCGGCCCGCCGCTCCCAGCGGTCGTCGATGCCGATTGCTTCGAGGGCGCGCTCGAGCGTGGCGAACTCGATTATTTCGCTGAGCGCGAAGTAGGCGCGCGCGCACTCGGCCGGCGCGGCGCCGTGGGCGAAGCTCAGGCTCAGCATGTTGAGTAGATGGTCGGCGAAGCTCAGGCGGGCGAGCTGATGAGCGGCCTGCTCGGCGTAAACGGTCGAGCGCAACTCGCGGTAGCTGCGTTCGAAACGCTCGCGCTCGCCGGCGGTCAGCATGGTTTCGAACTGCGCGCTCAGGCTCTGAAAGCCGGACTTGAAGCGCGCGATCGCGTCGCCGAGCCGTCCTCCCCTCTCCAGGCCGCCGATCGCCCATCCGCAGACCCGCAGCGCGGCGCCCTCCAGCGCCAGCAGCGCTGCCAGCTCCGCCTGCGCGCCCTGTCCGCCCTGCTCGCCCGCGTCGGCGCGCAGCCGTTCGCCCTGCTCGACCAGGTCGAGCACGCCCTCGGCGAAAACCCACGCATGGACCGCATCTTCACAGCTTGCGCCGTGGCTGCGCGTGAGGCGGAAGACGAAGCTCGCGCCCATCAGATCGACCAGTTCATTCACCAGCCGCGTGATGATGAGCTCGCGGCGCAGCCCGTGCCGCGGGATTTCGGCGGCGAACTCGCGCGCGATCGAAGCCGGGAAGTAGGGCGTCAGAAAGCGCTCGGTGAGATACGGATCGCCGAGCAGCGTGCAGGCTTCGAGCTGCGCAAACAGGTCGATCTTGGTATAGGCGCTCAGCACGGCGAGTTCGGGGCGGGTGAGGCCGGCGAAGTGGCCGCGGCGGTCGCGCAGCGCCTCGTGGCTGGGCAGTGCGGCCTCGTAGCGGCGCAGCGCTCCGCGCTGCTCGATTGTGCTCAGGTGATCGCGGAACACGCTGGCGCCGGTGTGGCTGCGCAACTGTTCGAGGCTCAGCAGCACGACCTGGTCGCGGTTGTCGCGCAGCACCAGCGCGGCGACCTCGCCGGCGGCGGCGGCGAGCGCGCGGTTGCGCTGATCGGCGCCGATCCGTCCGCGGGTCAGCGCCGGCTGGAGCAGAATCTTCAGATTGACCTCGTGGTCCGAGGTGTCGACGCCGGCCGAGTTGTCGATCGCGTCGGTATTGATCCGTCCGCCCGCCATTGCGTACTCGATGCGCGCGCGCTGGGTGAAGCCCAGGTTGCCGCCCTCGACCACCGCCTTGGCGCGCAGCTCGTTGGCCGCGATCCGGCAAGCGTCGTTGGCGTGATCGCCGACCTCGGCGTCACGCTCGTCGCTGGCGCGCACGTAGGTGCCGATGCCGCCGTTATAGAGCAGGGTCACGTCGGCGCGCAGGATGGCCTGGATGAGGCTGTCGCTATCGAGCGCCTCGGCCGCGCATGAAAGCGCGCGGCGGGCTTGCGGGCTAAGCGCGATACTTTTGCTGCCGCGGCGAAAGACGCCGCCGCCGGGGCTGATCAGCGCCGGGTCGTAGTCCGACCATTGCGAGGAGGGCAATTCGAACAGCCGCTTGCGCTCGGCGTAGCTCTGGTGCGAGTCGGGATCGGGATCGATGAAGATGTGGCGATGGTCGAAGGCGGCGATGAGCTTGACGTGGTCCGACTGCAAAAGCCCGTTGCCGAACACGTCGCCCGACATGTCGCCCAGCCCCACCATCGTGATCGGCGCGCCGCGTCCCAGCTCGATTCCCATCTCGCGCAAGTGCCAGCGGGTCGACTCCCATGCGCCGCGCGCCGTGATGCCGAGCGCCTTGTGGTCGTAGCCGTGGCGCCCGCCCGAGGCGAAAGCGTCGCCCAGCCAGAAGTGGTGCTCGGCCGCGATCGCATTGGCCAGATCGGAGAATGCCGCCGTGCCCTTGTCGGCCGCCACCACCAGGTAGGGGCCGTCCTGATCAAGCACCTTGATACCGCCGGGATGCACGGTCTGGCCGTCGGCCACGTTGTCGGTCAGCTCGAGCATCGCACGGATGAGCGTCTTGTAGGCGTCGGCCACGTCGTCGTGAGTGGTTGCGCGGCCCAGCCGCGGCTTGACGATGAAGCCGCCCTTGGCCCCGGTCGGCACGATGATCGCGTTCTTGACCGTCTGGGTCTTCATCAGGTCGAGAATCTCCGTGCGGAAGTCCTCGGGGCGATCGCTGTAGCGGATGCCGCCGCGCGCGACGCGCCCGGCGCGCAGATGGCACCCCTGCATCGTCGGGCTGTCGACATGGATTTCATACAGCGGCGGCGTGTCGGGCAGATTGGGAATGCGTGCGCTCTCGAACTTGAGTGTGAGGTAAGGCGCGGGCGGCTGGCGAAAATAGTTGGTCCGCACGGTCGCCTCGATCATTCCCATCAATGCCCGCGCCAGGCGATCGTCGGCGATGTTATCGACCGCGCCGAGCGCTTCCAGGTAGGCCGCGCGCAACCCGCTGTAACGCGCATCGCCGCTCCCGGGCTCCGCGGGATCCATCCGCATCCGGAACATCTCGGCCAGCATCCGCGCCAGCTTCGGATTGGCCAGCAGCACGCGGCGCAGCGCCGGGAGCGCCGGCGCAAGCCGCATCTGGAAGGCCGCGGCCACGTAGGCGCGCAGCAGCGCGACTTCCCGCCAGCTCAGGCCCGCCTCCAGCACCAGCGCGTTGAGCGGCCCATCCTCGGCCAGCCCGCTGCGCACCGCGGTCAGCGCCTCGGCCACCATCGCCGCGCCGCGCAGGTTTTCCAGCGCCATGCCGTAAGCGTCCTGCACGCGAAAGGACTGGACGAAGGCGCGCACGGCCGCGCCGGCGGCGTCGATACGCAGCTCGTTGGCCTCTTCCGAGATCACGCTGATGCCGAAGTTCGACAGCAGCGGCATCAGGTCGCTCAGCCGGAGCGATTCGCCGATCTCGAACATCCGAAGCTCGCTCGCCGCCGCCGCCGCGCCGTTGCCGCCGCCGGGATGCGCCAGCTCGACTTTGAAGCTCTGGCCGCCTTCGAGCAGGCTTTCGATTTTCTCGATATCGCCCGCTGCCCGCGCGACCGCGGTGCTGGCCTTGTAGTGCACGCTGAAGGCGCCGAGCCAGCGTTGCGCCAGCGCCTGGCCGCGTCGTTCGCCGAAGCGCTCGATCAGTTCCTCGCGCAGCCGATCCTCCCAGGTCCGGGCGAGCTGCGAAACCTCGGTCTCCATCGCGCGCAGCTGCGCCGCGGAGGGCGGCGCGGCGTCGAAGCAGAAGTGCAGCCGGGCGCTGTAGCCCTCGCCCAGCGCGAGGTAATAGTAGACTAGCCTGCCGTCGAGGATGCGGCCGAGCGCGTCCTGGATTTGTTTGCGCGCCTCGGCCGAGAAACTCTCGCGCGGCAGGATGACCAGCGTGACGACGTTGTTGCGCACCGGGTCGAAGTGCGCGCTCACGCGCACCGCCGCCTCGTTTTTGAGATCGAGGATGAGATGGAGTTGCTCGCGCAATTCGCCGACCGGCGCACGGAACAGCTCCTCCTTGGGGAAGCTGTTGAACGCCGTCACCAGCTCCTTGTAGTCGTGCGAGCCGGGCGCGGCGTGCTCGGCCTCGATCAAGTCGCGCAGCTTGGCGCGTAGCACCGGGATGTGCTGCGCTTCCTCGGAGTAGGCCTTGGAAGTGAACAGGCCCACGAAGCGGTCGAAGGCCACCGCGCGCCCGTCGGGGCCGCTGCGCCGGATGGTGACGTCGTCCATCAGGCGGCGGCGATGAACCTGCGACATCGTATGGGTCTTGCCCATGATCAGCGCGGGGCCCTCGAACAGCATCTTGCGATGGGCGGGATCCAGGGTCTCAAGATCGACCGGCCGCGCGAAGTGCGAGCGGCTGAAGCCGCGCAGCAGGCCGAGTCCTGAGTCGGGCGCGACCTCGAGGGTGCGGCGGTTATCGCTTTCACCGACCCGGTAGCGGCGGTAGCCCAGAAAGACGAAGCCGCCACCGACCAGCCATCGCAGCAGGTCGCGCACTTCGACCAGCTCGCGCTGCGCGGCGGTCTCCTCGCAAATCTCCAGCGCCCGCGCGCTCATCGCCGCGAAGTCGCCGGTTGCCGACCGCACCTGCTCGAGCACGCCCGTGAGACCCTCGGCGGTGGGCTGCGGGGCGTGTGCACCGCCATCCAGGCGCAGTTCAAGATGGACGAAGGATTCGGGTTGCTCGGCGGCCCTGGCCCCTTCGAGCGAGACCAGCCGGCCGCCGCTGTCGCGTGCGGCGTGGAGCACCGGATGCATCAGCAGGCCGACCCCGATGCCGAGATGATGGAAGTACTCGAGCAGGCTGTCGATGATGAACGGACAGTCGAGCATCACCGTCTCGGCGAAGGCGCCGCCGCCCTCGGCCTGGCCGCCGGCTACGACGCGGACCTTGATCGGCTCGGCGCGCACCGAGAAGAACTCCAGCGCTTCGGCGCTGAGTTGCGCGCGCCGTTGCGCGGATATCCGCGCCGCGGCATCAGGCGCCAGCCCATCGAACAGGCGCGCGGCGAAAATTTCGAGCCGCCGCGCTTTCT
>JAKAVN010000188.1 GCA_021827495.1 Deltaproteobacteria bacterium
GGGCAACTCGGGCGCGGTGATGGCGGCGGCGATGATGATCCTCGGCACCCTGCCGGGCGTCGACCGCCCCGCGATCGCCTCGCTGGTGCCGGCCAGCGACGGCTTTGCGCTGCTCATCGACGCCGGCGCCAACACCGAGGTCAAGCCACTCAACCTGGCGCAGTTCGCGGTGATGGGCAGCATCTACTCGCAGCGCGTGCGCGGAGTGTCCAAGCCGCGCGTCGGTATCCTGGCCAACGGCGAGGAGAACTCCAAGGGCACGGACCTCACGCGCGCGGCGGCCTCGATGCTGGGCGAGATGCGGGATGCGGTCGATTACATCGGCTACGTCGAGGGCCGCGATATCAACCGCGGCAAGGCCGACGTGGTGGTGACCGACGGCTTCACCGGCAACGTGGCGCTCAAGACGATGGAGGGCTTCGCGGCCTTCCTGCTGGGCAACCTGCGCGACGTCTTCGGAACCGGCCTTGGCCGTATCGCCTATCTTCTGGTGCGCAAGCGCCTGGCCGGGATCCGCGAGCGTCTCGACCCCGCCGAGTATGGCGGCGCGCCGCTTCTGGGGCTTGGCGGAGTCACCATCATCGCGCACGGCTCGTCCAACCCGCGCGCCATCCGCAACGCCATCCGCAACGCCGCCAACGAGGCGCTGGTCGACCGCGTCAACGCCGAGATCGTGGAGCTGCTCGCGCGCCATTCGGCGGCGGTGCTGGCCAAGCCGGCCGGCAAGGGCTTTCGTGCGTTGCTGGACCGGATGCGCGAGCGGCTGCATCGCCATCCCCGCGACGGTTCCACCGCGCCCGCTCAGCCGGCCCCTTCATCCGCGCCGCCATCGGCAGCGTGGCCGGCGATCGGCGCGAATCAGCCGCCGCCGGCCGAGTATCCGACCCCGCCCGCGCCGCCGCCAGCGGAGCGGAGCGTTAAGGTGGCGGCGGCGGAGCATGCGCGCCCCGAGACCGCCGCATCGCCCAACGGCGCCGCGTCTTCCGGCGCCGCAGCGCATGGCGAGTCGTACAAGACGGGCGAGGAGGCGGTTCCCGAATCGCCGCATCAACCCGGGCCGGGTTCGCATAAGCCCGGCCCTTCCTGATATTCACGATCGCTGCGAAATCTTTAGTTCGAGGACACCGTAGATGAAGGTTGCATTCCTGTTCCCTGGACAGGGGGCGCAGCGGGTCGGGATGGGCGCCGAGCTGGCGCGCGACTTCGCCGCTGCGCGCGACACTTTCAACGAGGCCGATGAGGCGCTGGGCTTCAAGCTGTCGAAGCTATGCTTCGAGGGGCCGGAAGAGGATTTGCGCCTGACCGCCAATACCCAGCCCGCGACGCTGGCGGCCTCGGTTGCGGCGCTGCGCGCGTTCGAGGCCGAGTACGGCGTGAAGGCCGAGATCGCCGCCGGCCACAGCTTGGGCGAATACAGCGCGCTGGTCGCGGCAGGAGCGCTCGAGTTTCCCGCAGCGCTGCGCGCGGTGCGCGAGCGCGGCCGCCTGATGCAGGAGGCCTGCCCGGCGGGACAGGGCTCGATGGCGGCGCTTATCGGCCTGGACCTCGCGGCGGTGCGCGAAGTCTGTGAGCAGGTCTCGCACGGCGGCCAGCTTGCGGTGCCCGCGAATCTCAACGCTCCGGGCCAGATCGTGATCGCCGGGCATGCCGGTGCGGTCAAACGCGCGATTGAAATCGCCAAGGAGCGCGGCGCCGGGAAGTCGGTAGAGTTGAAGGTCAGCGCCCCGTTCCATTCGCCGCTGATGCAGCCGGCGCGGGCCGGTATGGAGCCGGTGATCGCGGCGCTTAAGGTGAGCGCGCTGCGCTTCGGGGTGATCGCCAACGTTACCGCGGAGGTGAATCACGACCCCGCGCGGGTCAAACCGCTGCTGCTGGAACAGATCACTGCGCCGGTGCGTTGGGAAGAATCGATGGCGCGGCTGGGTCCGTCGGGTGCGGCCAGCGCGCTCGAGTTCGGCGCGGGCCGCGTGCTGGCCGGCCTGATGCGGCGGATCGACAAGGGCTTCAAGGTTCGGTCGGTGGAGGATACGGCTTCGCTTAGGGCGTCCGGCCAGGCGTTGGCCGAGGAGGCGGCCCAGGGAGCTTAGGCGGCGATGCGCGTGAAGCGCGTGCTGGCCGCAAGGGGGCCCGCTGGCGCCTGGCCGCAGCCCGCAATCGAGCGCTCCCCGCGCGCGCCCGTTTCCCAACTTGCCTAGTTGGGGGCAAGTCCCTAAGCTGCGCTGTAACGTTTGCTGGCCCGGGGGTACGCCGCCCGGTGCGTGCGAGCACGATCCGGCGCAGGCGGGACTGAATCAACCGTAATCGAAGTAATGCAACGAGCGCGGCGCGCCACCCCCGGCGGCCGCCGACAGGAGGAAATCAAAACACGATGGCCGGAGAAGTCGAAACCAAGGTTCGCGAAATTATCAGCGAGCAGCTCGGAGTGTCCGCTGATGAAGTGACCCCGGAGGCCTCGTTCATCGAGGACCTCGGCGCTGATTCGCTCGATATCGTCGAGCTGGTGATGGCGCTGGAGGAGGAGTACGGGATGGAGATCTCGGACGAGGACGCCGAGAAGATTCGCACCGTCAAGGACGTGGTCAGTTATATCGAGGCGCACAAGGCCTGACCGCTCATGCGCCCTCCCAGCTTGCCAAGCTCGCCAACGCCGCCTCGATGCCTCCGGGGGACGCTCCGCGCGGCATGAGCGGGTCCGGCGCGCGAGGCCCACGCAGGCTGCGGCCCCGCATCCCTTACAACCAAAGCCGTCCGGCGGGGCGGCCGCTGTGGCGCGCATCGCGGTGCTGCGCGGGCCACGGCGCGCGCGCTAGACTCAGGCCATGAGGTGTCCGTTTTGCCGCCATCGCGGCAACCGCGTGGTCGACTCGCGCCTCAGCGGTGACGGCGCGATGATCCGGCGGCGCCGGATGTGCGCAGCGTGCAAGCGGCGCTTCACCACGTACGAGCGGGTCGAAGAGTCGGCGCCGATGGTGGTCAAGAAGGACAATCGGCGCGAGCCGTTTGACCGCGCCAAGATCGTCTCCGGACTCAAGAAGGCCTGCGAGAAGCGGCCGGTGTCGATGGAAACCATCGAGCAAGTCGCCGACCGGATCGAAGCCGCGGTTGCCGAGCAGGGCGGGCGCGAGGTCGCCAGTTCCGTCATCGGCGGCGCGATCATGCACGAACTGCATCGCGTCGACCAGGTCGCCTACGTGCGCTTCGCCTCGGTCTACCGTTCCTTCAAGGATATCGACGAATTCATGCACGAGCTGGAAGACCTGATCCGGCTGCGCAAGGAAGGCGGCGGCGCGCCGCCTGCTCCCGCTGGCGACAAGAAGGGCGAGCCCGTCTCCCGCAAGGGCGAGCCCGCTTCGTAAGCCGCCGTGCCCGCCGCCCCGGCCGCATCCGCCGATCTGCGCTTCATGCACGGCGCGCTCGCGCTGGCGCGGCTGATGCTCGGACGCACTTCGCCAAACCCTGCGGTGGGATGCGTGATCGTGCGCGGCGGCCGAATCGTCGGCCGGGGAGCGACCGCGGCCGGCGGCCGTCCGCACGCCGAAGCCGTGGCGCTCGCCCGCGCGGGCGCAAAGGCGCGCGGCGCGACGGCCTACGTATCGTTCGAGCCCTGTGCGCATCAGGGACGCACGGCGCCGTGCGCGCGCGCGCTGGTCGAGGCGGGGCTCAGGCGGGTGGTGGTTGGATGCGTCGATCCGTATCCGCCGGTGCGCGGGCGTGGAATGGCGATCCTGCGCGCGGCGGGAATCGAGGTTAGCGGCGGCGTGCTCGAGGACGAATGCCGCCGCCTCAATGAAGGCTTCATCACTCGGGTTACGCGCGGGCGGCCGTTTGCGACGCTTAAGCTGGCGCTCTCGCTCGACGGGCGGATCGCCGCCGCCTCGGGCGACTCGCGCTGGATAAGTTCGGCGGCCTCGCGCGCGCTGGTCCATCGCTGGCGCAGCGAGGCCGACGCGGTGATGGTTGGCGCGGGGACGGTGCTGGCCGATAACCCGCGCCTGACCTGCCGGATCGCCGCCGGCCGCGACCCGGTGCGAGTCGTGATCGACGGACGCCTGCGCTGTCCGCCGCGCGCGCGAGTTTTCGTCGAGCGCTCGACCGCGCCGACCGTGCTGGTTACGACCTCCGCCAATGAGGCCCGCGCCCGGCGGCGCTACCACGGCGCGCGCGTGGAAGTCATCGGTTACGAAAAAGCCCGCGACGATGAGATCGATCTGCGCGCCCTGATGCGCGATTTTGGACGGCGTGGATGGTCGAAGGTTCTGATCGAGGGCGGCGCGCATCTGGCCGGGTCGGCGCTCGGCGCGGGTATCGTCGATCGGGTGGCGTTCTTCGTCGCGCCGATCGTGATCGGCGCCGGGACCCCCGCGGTCGAGGGACTCGGCTTGGCGCGCGTGCGCGACGCGATTGCGCTCGAAGGCCTGGGCGCGCGCCGCCTGGGCGGCGACTTGCTCCTGGAGGCCGAAATCGCGCCGGCGCGGCGCGCTCGGCCGCGCCGCGCGTAAGTTGGGCGCGCTGGTCAGTATACGGAGGCGATGATAATATCCGGGTTCGGAATGGTTAATTTGTCCAAATCGCTGGAAGAAATTTTCAGCCGCATCCGCGCCGCCAAGATGGCCTTGATGGTGCTGGAGGAGGAGGAGGAGGCCGGCGGCGACCTGGTGATGGCGGGCGAGAAGGTGACGCCGGAGCACGTCAACTTCATGGCGCGCCAGGCGCGTGGCGTGGTGTCGGTGGCGCTGCCCGAACGGCGCATGCGCGAGATGGGAATCCCGCTGGTCGCCTCGCGCCAGAGCGAGCTTGCGGACGAGCAAGCGGGGTCGCTGGTCGAAGCGCGCGAGGGCGTGACCACCGGGATTTCCGCGCACGACCGGGCGCGCACGATCCAGGTGCTGGCTTCCGACAAGAGCGGCCCGCAGGACATCGTGATGCCGGGCCACGTGCTGCCGCTGATGGCGCTGAGCGGCGGCGTCATGATGCGCCTGGGGCGCGCCGAGGGCGCGGTCGACCTGATGCGGACGGCCGGGATGCGGCTGTGCGCCGCGCTATGCACGGTGTTGCGCGACGATGGCGATGCCGCGCGGCTGGCCGAGTTGCGCCAGTTTGCCGAGGCCCACGATATTCCGGTCCTGTTCGCCCGGGACTTGGTTTCCTATCGCCTGACCAACGAACTGCTGGTGCAGCGCGTGGCCGACGTCGACTTTCCGATCTACGGCGGCGAGCTCAAGGCGGTGGTCTTCCGCAGCACGGTCGACGGCCGCGAGCATCTGGCGCTGGTCAAGGGCAGCGTCGGCGGCGGGCGCCCGGCGCTGGTGCGGCTGCATTCGCAATGCCTGACCGGCGACGTGTTCGGCTCCAAGCGCTGCGACTGCGGCGAGCAGTTGGCCGAATCGATCGAGCGGATCCTGGCCGCCGAGGCCGGCGTGATCATCTACCTGCACCAGGAAGGGCGCGGGATCGGGTTGGCGAACAAGATCAAGGCCTACGCGCTGCAGGACCAGGGCTTCGACACGGTCGAAGCCAACCTGGAGCTGGGCTTCAAGGAGGATCTGCGCGACTACGGAATCGGCGCCCAGATCCTGCGCGACCTCGGCGTCGGCGAGGCGCGGCTGCTGACCAACAATCCGCACAAGATCGAGAGCCTGCAAAGGTACGGCGTGCGGGTTAGCCGCGTACCGCTCGAAGTCACGCCGCATGTGGGCAATATCGACTACTTG
>JAKAVN010000024.1 GCA_021827495.1 Deltaproteobacteria bacterium
GGCCATTCCCGGACCGCGAGAGTCTCCCGCTCGACTTCGTCGAATCGATGCCGCTGGACGTGCCGGTGGTGCTCTCGATGGAGCGCTTCACCACGATGCAAACCTCGCGCGGATGCCCGTGGCCGTGCGTGTTCTGCGACATCCCGATCTTCAACGAGGGCAAATGGCGCTCGCGCAGCCCCGCCCACGTGATTGCCGAGTTTAAGCATCTCCAGGAGCAGGGCTACGGTTCGGTCTACTTCGTCGACGACCATTTCCTGCTCCAGCCCAAGCGGATCGAAGCCATCTGTCACGCGATTAAGCAAAATGCCATCAGTATACAATGGGGATGTGAAGGGCGCGTGGATTCGGCAGCGCAGCACCTGTTCCCCGCGATGGCCCAGGCCAATTGCCGAACCGTGATGTTTGGCGTGGAGAGCGGCAGCCAGAAAATCCTCGACCGCCTGAAAAAGGAGCAGAGCCTCGCACAAGTCGAGACCGCGGTCGACAACGCCAAGCGGGCCGGCATCGAGATCGTGCACGGCTTCTTCGTGGTCGGCAGTCCCGACGAGACCGTGGAAGATATTCGTGCAACCTTTGATTTTGCCGCACGGCTGCGGCTCGACACCTTTGCTTTCAATCGCCTGTGCGTTTACCGGGGCACGCCGCTGTGGCTCGAATACTTGTCGCGCGGGCTGGTCGATGATGCCAAGGACTGGTTCAAATACTTCAAATGTACTGAGATCGATCCAACCTGTCTGCCCGGCGAGGTGGTCCACCGCGAGCGCGCCCAAGGCTTCAGGCGGCTGTTCATCTATAAGCTTATTCATTACCCGCTTCAGACTTTCAAGCTCTTGCGCCACTTTACGCGCTTCATGCGGCTGCGTGACATAGTATATTTGATAGTGAAACCTTTTCTGGGCGAGCGCCGCGGCCCGACCAAAGCTGAGACCCTGTCGCAGGCGATTGAGCATGCGGCCATAAAGGACGACGCGGCCGCGCACACCCGCCTCACGGACGCGGAATTTGTCGCCCTGGCGGACAAAGCCGCACATACGTAGAGAGCCCAACAACGGCGAACTGAGCAAGGGTATCGCGGCCGGCAAACTCAAGCACCGGGTCTTCACTTACGCCCTGCATCACGGCCAGTGGGCCGAGATCGCCAAGCCGCAATGGCAACCGCAAGTGCTGGGCAGGAAGGCCGCGCTATGCATGACCGAGGCGGCCGCGCGCGCCGCGGCGGGCCTCCGTTTTTGCTGGCGTTTAGCTTTGTAGCTTCGCCCGGCTGCTACTTGGATCAAAGCTTACCAGCGTGCATCCGGTTGACAAAAGCGGTCGCAACCGCGCCAACTTAGTAAGGAGAAAACCTCGATGGCCAGTCCGCAGCTTCAACAGGTCTTCGAACAGTACAAGACTTTCGCGCAAGCGGCGGCGCAGGCCAAAAGCCCGCAAGCGCTGCGCGCCGCGATGGCCGCGGCGTTCTCCGCTTTCCCCAGCGCCGGTGAGGTCAAATGCGAGCCGGTGGCCGCCGGCGGCGTCAAGGCCGAGTGGATCACCGCAAGCAATGCGGCGCCCGACCGGGTCATCACGTATCTGCACGGCGGCGGCTACGTGATGGGCTCAATCGACACGCATCGCGAACTGATCGCGCGCCTGGCCAAGGCCGCGCAGGCGCGATGTCTCGCGCTGGACTACCGGCTCGCGCCCGAGCACCTCTTTCCCGCCGCCGCGGACGATGCGATCGCGGCCTACCGATGGCTCCTGGCGCAGGGAATCAAGCCCGGGCAGATCGTTGTCGCGGGCGATTCAGCCGGCGGAGGGCTCACGGTCGCGACGCTGATCGCCGTGCGCGACCTTGGCGTGCCTGCGCCGGCTGCCGGCGTGTGCATCTCACCGTGGGTCGACCTCGAGGCCGAGGGCAAGTCGATGACCAGCCGGGCGGCTCAGGACCCCCTGGTCTCGCGCGCAATGGTCCAGACAATCGCCAGGATGTACGTCGGCGAAAAGGGCAGCCTGCGCGAACCGCTGGCCGCGCCGATCAATGCTTCCCTCAACGATCTTCCCCCGCTGTTTATCCAGGTCGGCAACGCCGAAACCCTGCTCGACGACTCGACCCGCCTTGCCGATCGCGCCCAGGAATCGGGAGGCGACGTCACCCTGCAGATATGGGACGAGATGCCCCACGTATGGCATCTGTGCGCGCCGATTCTTCCCGAAGGCCAGGAGGCGATCGACAAGATCGGCGAGTTCGTCCGTCAGCGGACCTCCTGAAATGAATCGCTGACGCGAATCAGCCCGCGAAATGCCAGGGGCGGACGCATCGGCGAGGCGCCCGCCCTCTTTTGGTTTTTTTGTCTGTCGCCGCGGCCGCGACGCGCAGCCGCCCCGCTGCCGCTAAGAATGGGCATGGCGATGGTGCGCGTCGGGGGCGTGGGCGTGTTCGTGCGTCAGCGGCGCGTGGCGATGCAGGTGCGAATGCGGTTCCGGTACCGGCGCGTCGTGATGGGCGTGGTGCTCGTCATGAACATGCAGGTGGTCGTGAACCAGTTCGGCATGCACGTGCGTGTGGCAATGCTGTTCGCGGAGCAAAAGTAAAATCCCGGCCGCCATCAACGCCGCCGCGATCAACTCGCCCATCCGCGGCAGTTGCACGAAGACCGCCATCGAGAGTGCCGCGCCGATGAATGGGGCGGTGGCGAAATAGGCGGCCTCGCGCGCGGCGCCCAGCGCGCGCATCGCGCGGATGGCAAGGTAGAGACTGAGCCCATAGCTCACGGCGCCCAGCAATAGCGCGCCGCTCACGATGCGCAGCGGCGGAATTGCGCTGCCCGCCGCAAGCGCCGCGGCCAGCATGCATCCTCCGGCGCCCAGGGCCTTGATCACGGCGATTGCGGCCGGATCGCGAGTCGATACGAGTTGCGTCAGGTTGTTATCGAAGCCCCAGCACAGACATGCGCCAATAACCGCGAGCGCGCCGACCCAATCGCCGCCAAGCGCGCCCGGCCGCCATGCGAGCAGCGCCGCTCCCGCCACGATCGCGAACATCGCGTACACGCCGCGCCGTCCCAGATGCTCGTGGAAGAACAGCACCGCCAGCGCCGCCGTGAACGGCGCCTCGAAGTTGAGCAGAAGCGAGGCCGCCAGCGCCGAAATCCGTTGCAGCCCGAGCAGCATCAGCAGCGGCCCAAGCATCCCGCCCAGCGCCGCCATCCCGGCCAGCGGCCACAAGTCGCTGCGCCGCAGCCGCGCCTCGCGAAACGCGCCCGCGCGAGTGCCGATCATTTTGATCGTGTAAAGGCCGGCCGCTGCCCCGAGATAGAGCATCGCCGTGAGCAGCAACGGCCCGGTCCGGACGAGCAGCAGCTTGGCGAACGGAGCGCTGGCGCCGAACAGCGCCGCCGCACCCAGGCCAAAGGCGGCGCCGGCGAAGTTTGGTGAACGCTCGCTCACAACGATTGCCAAGGCGGCACGGCCTTGCGTATTGGATGGTCTGCCGGCAGTTGGCAAAAGCCGTGGCTCTCGATGTGCAAGGCGCGGTTGAAGCGCGCCCTTAGGCTCTCAAACGCGATCATCGCGGTCAATTCGACGATCTGCGCCGTATTAAAGTATTTCTTTAACTCCTCAAAAGCCGCGGCCTCGATTTCTCGGGAACTATTGTCGAGCGACGAGTTGTTATCGATCACGGCGCGTTCGCTCAGGTCAGCATACGGCATCGCTATCGCCATAACTCCGCCCGCGCTTGCCTTCCGCTCGCCGCTTCAGGTGAGTTGATGCTTCGACAGCGGCAGTTCACGGATCCGTTTGCCGGTCGCCGCAAACACCGCGTTGCACAGCGCGGGCACAAACGGCGGCACGCCCGGCTCGCCGATACCTCCGGGCGGCGCGTCGCTGTCGACCAGATAAACGTCAGTGCGCCGCGGAGCGTCCCGCATGAGGGCCACCGGGTAATCGTAAAAATTCGATTGATCAATAACGCCGTTGGTCGCCGTGATCTCGCCGGTGCGCGCGAGACTGGCGCCGAATACCGCGGCGCCTTCGAACTGGGCGCGGGCAAATTCCGGATTGGCGACGAGCCCCGCATCGACCGCGGTATGCACGTGCGGAATTGTGATTTTGCCGCGCTCGTCAACCTCGACCTCGACCACCGTCGCGACGTAAGTGACGAAGCTGCGATGCACGGCGATACCCATCCCGCGCCCCTTGCCCAGCTTGTGTTTCCCCCAGCCCGACTTCGCGGCGGCTAGCTCAATGACGCGGCGCAGGCGGCCGGTATCGATGGGATAGGCAGTATACGGCGCGCCACAGTTCGGATAGTCAATGCCTTTCAAATCGAGGATGCGCGGCGGCCCAATCAACTCCAGTAGATAGTCAACTGGATCGCGGCCCGCCGCATGTGCGAGTTCGTCGGAAAAGGACTGAACGGCGAAAGCGTGATAGATATTCGCGACCGACCTCAACCATCCAATCCGCACATGGGCCTGCGCCGGGCCGTTTTCGATCCGCAGGTTGGGGATGTCATACGGAATATCGGTCCATCCCTGACCAAGCTCGCCGGCACTGCCATAGCGATCGCCCAGCTCGAAGGTGGAGCCGATCGGCGGGAAGACCGAGCGCTGCAGCCAGGCGGCCGGCTTGCCGTTGGCGTCGAGCGCGGCCTTCATATACATCGCCGACACCGTGTGGTAGTAGCCGAACTTGATATCGTCCTCGCGGCTCCAGACGACTTTCACCGGGCGTCCGACCTTCTTCGACAGCACGGCGGCTTCCGCCACGTAATCGGGCTTCGACTTGCGCCCGAACCCTCCGCCCAGCAGGGTTACGTGGCAGATCACGTTTTCGCGCGGGATTTTCAACTGCTCGGCCACGATATCCTGCACCGCCTGCGGATTTTGCGTGCAGGTCCATGCTGTCACCGTGCCGCCGCGAAATTCCGCCACCGCCACCGGCGGCTCCATCGGTGCATGCGCCAGATGCGGTATGTAATACTCGGCCTCGAGCACCCTGCCGCCCTTTTTGAACTCGGCCTCGACGTCTCCCGCGTTGCGCGCGACCTTGGCCGGCGCGCGCGCGGTCTCGAATAGCGCCTTCTTGTATTGGGCGGAGTTGTAGGTCGCGTTGGGACCGTTGTCCCACACCACGTTGAGCTTCTTGCGGCCCTGGAAGGCGGCCCAGGTGTTGTCGGCGATCACCGCGAGGCCGCCCAGCGGCTGAAAGGCGTGCGGTGGTTTGAACGGCGCAATCGGGACGACCTGACGCACGCCCCTTACCTTCAGCGCCTCCTTGTCGTCATAGGATTTCACCGTGCCGCCAAGGACCGGCGGATGCATCACCGCCGCGTAGACCATCCCGTCCATCCGGGCGTCCATTCCGTAAACGGCCTTACCCGTACACAACGCGGTCAGGTCGTAGCTCGGATGTCCTTTGCCGATGTAACGCCACTGGCTTTTGCGCTTGAGCCGCAGCGCCTCCTTGCGCGGCACGGGCAGCCGCGATGCCGCGGCGGCGAGCGCTCCGTAGCCGAGCTTGCGGCCGGTCGGACGGTGCACCACTTCGTGCAGGCCGGTCTCGCACTGGCCCGGCGGAACCTTCCACTGCGCGGCGGCGGCCTCGATCAGCATCAGGCGCGCGGTGCCGCCCGCCTCGCGCATCACATCGAAGAAGTCGCGGATGGAGTGCGAGCCGTCGGTGTCCTGCCCGCCGTATCGCCAATCGCCGATCGCCTGCTCGACCTTCACCAGCTTCCAGTCGGCGTCCAATTCGTCGGCGACTACCAGCGGCAGCGAGGTGCGGATGCCGGTGCCCATCTCTGAGCGATGGGCCACGATATAAACCGTGCCGTCGGTATCCACGCCGACGAAGGCACTGGGATGCAGCGTGGCGCGGTCGGCGTGCGTGCTGCCGCCGGAGATTTTTTCTCCCGCGCCCGCGGGCTCGGGCAGGAGATGCACGCTCAGAATAAGCGCGCCGGTCGAGAGCATCCCCTTGAGGAATCCGCGCCGACTGACATTGTCGACTGTGTTCACGCGCTTTCCTTTGCGGCGGCCTTTATAGCCGCGCGAATCCGCTGATAGGTTCCGCAGCGGCAGATGTTGCCCGACATAGCCTCGTCGATCTGTTCGTCGCTGGGGCTGCGGTTGCTGCTGAGCAGCGCCACCGCCGACATGATCTGTCCCGACTGGCAGTAGCCGCACTGCGGCACTTTGAATTGCATCCATGCCCGTTGCACCGGATGCGGTCCCTTAACGGAGAGGCCCTCGATGGTCGTGACTTCGGCATTTTCGAGTTGGCGCATCGGGGTCACACAGGAGCGGATCGCCTTGCCATTGAGATGCACTACGCACGCTCCGCACAGCGACACGCCGCAGCCAAACTTGGTGCCGGTCAGCGCCAGTTCGTCGCGCAGGTACCAGAGCAACGGCATCATGGGGTCGCCGTCGAACGAATGTTCGACGCCATTTACCTTCAAGCGGATCATGTTTTCACCTCGCCTGAACAACCAATCCGCAGGCCGGGATCCAGGGTTCCCGGCGGGATCGATTCCCGAATCGAGCCATGCATCCCCGATGACGAAACGGGGCCTCAGACTCCTCAGTCTACCAAACCGCTGTGCCAGGCCAAATTGCGACATAGGGCGCGGCCGGCGCCGACCTCGGCCAGAGCCCTACCACCGCCCGACTGGATTTCGAGGTGGCTCCAAATAATCGCACAAGCAACTGTTGACCGTCTTTCCGACGTTCCAAATGGCGTAAATCGACGATTGTGGTTATCCGCGCGACCGAATTAAGAACATGCCGTAGTGGCTGCGCAACCCGCAATTGTTGTATCGTTATAAAAATGAATATGACCACCGTTTGAAGTGTTGACTGCGGCGTTGTGGCCGCCGGTGTCCGGGGAATTATGTGAAGAACAACCTGGCCGAGCGCTTGCGGAGGCGGTTCTCCAGCTAGAACGATTCAGAGTCTGGCGCTTGGCCTGGGAATTGTACTTCAACCTTAGTAACAGGTGAGGTCACCACGATGGAATATGCTGAAGCGTCACATTCAACCGTAGAACAGGCAATGGATCAGGGCCGTAAGGCCGCTGAGAAAGCTGGGCAAGCCGTGAAGGACGGCTACAAGGCGGCACAGCAGTATGCTGAGGACAAAGGTCTGAATTTTGACCTCGGCGACTTGGTTCGGCGTGAACCGTGGCTAGCTCTCGTAGCGGCATTTGCGATTGGTTACGTCGCGGCAGCAGTCATCCGGCGTATTTCTTAAGGAAAGTGGACCGGTGAATACGTCAGGCGAACCGCAGCGGCACGGGCCCCCGCGAAGCCGCGATCTGCGTGAATATGTAAGGGCCGAACCGATCACCTCACTGGCAATAGCTGCCGGGCTTGGATTCATCGTGGGTGGAGGGGCGAACACCCGTCCCGGCCTGGCTCTACTTTCTTTTATTGGCCGGATCGCGGTCCGTGAGGCAGCGACCTACTTCATCATCGGAGCTGTAGCCAATGGAGCTGTAGGCAATGGAGCTGTAGGCAATGATGACAGCACAAGAAGAGATTTCCACAATCGAAACTGAATTGGACGAAGCACAGCATGATCTCCGCGATACCTTGTCCGAAGCCAGCGCGAAGGTTGAGCACCAGGAAGGGGCGCTGCGTCCTGATCGTCTGATAGAGAGCTATCCAATCGGGGCGACATGCCTGGCCGGCGCGCTGGGTTTTATTATCGGCTCAAGGCTTCACCCCTCGCCCGTCGGGCCTGCCATAATTGTGTCCCTGCTGGGCTACGCCATCTCGCGACGCTTCTCAAACAATGGGCGCGCAGCCGATGGAAGAGCAAAAGCCTCTAACCAGTAACGGCGAGCAAGAGACTCACGCCGATTGGGCCACGCTGATCGGGCGAGCAGTGGACGACGTCTCGTGCATTGTTCGCTCCGAGTCTCATCTTCTGCAAATCAACCTGAGCGCCGCGCTAAAGGCGCAGATAGACTATGCGCTCGCGGCCTTCGCGATGGTCATAGCGCTCCTCTGCGCCGGGATATGCGTTCTCGCCGCTCTGATTCTGGTGCTCCATCAGCCCTTCCAGTGGTGGCATGGCTTTCCCTGGTGGCAAGCCTTTGCCGTCGGCGGTTTTCTGATGTTCGTTGTCGGAATCGCAATCCACCTAATTGCCGGGCGCGGGCGAGTGGCTCGAGGCGCCTTATGACGGCCCGATCCTAAGCAGTCGTTCGGCAATTGCGGTTCCCCCCGCTAATGGAAGAACCCGACCAGGAGTCAAGACTTGCGGATGACGACCGCGATGCTGCTGTTGAAGATGGCGCAACTCGGTCTTTGCTGGTTGTAATTGTTGCGACTGTCGTCCTTTATTTCGGCCGGGACATATTATTGCCGCTGGCGATGGCCTCGATTCTGGCAGTGGCCTTCAGCCCGATTGCCAGCCGTCTGGAACCGTTTGTTGGACGTTTCGTCAGCGCGGCCTTGGTGGTGCTAATAGCGATAAGCGCCATCGGCGTGATCGGTTACTTCTTGACGGTCGAGCTTACCTCGGTCGCAGTTGAGGTTTCCGGCTATTCCAACAATATCGCCACCAAGCTCACCACTTTCCAAGGGAGTATACCAACCTGGCTGCGCCGCGTCGAGGGCGGTGTCAAGGTCGTTCAACAACAGCTGCAAAATAATGCTACCAAACCTAAAGGACGCACACCCCGGGTGGTGCAAGCCTAGGCGGCGCCGCCTGGCCTGAAGGATGTTCTCCAGCCCGCATTGCCAATACTCTCAGGCATCGGCGAGAGCTTGCTGATTATCGTCTTGTTCTTTTTTCTGCTGTACGGGCGAAAAGACTTACGCGACCGTTTCGTAAGACTCGCGGCCAGAGCCCGGATAATAATTGCGGCAGAGGCGATTGAAACCGCCGGCGGTACCGTCGGCCGTTACCTGTTGCTGGTCTCTCTAACTAACCTGGGATACGGAATCGCCATCGGAATTGTTGCGTGGCTGCTCGGTCTGCCCAACGAGGCGTTCTGGGGTGCGCTTGCCTTCCTGCTTCGCTTCATTCCTTATGTAGGAGCGCCAGCCTCGGCCGTACTGCCCACACTTGTGGCGTTCGCGATATTTCCTGGCTGGAGCAGATCGGTCGAGGTTCTTGTATTCTTCGTCATCCTGGATCAGGCGGCAGCGCAGCTCGTTGAGCCTATTTTGATCGGCCGTGGAGTCAGTGTGTCGCCCGTAGCCTTGCTGGTTTCGGCCATGTACTGGGCCTGGCTTTGGGGACTACCGGGGTTACTCCTAGCCACACCGCTAACGGCCTGCTTGAAGGTCGCGGGTGATTACATTCCTGAGCTCGGGTTCTTCGCGATTTTACTTGGTGCCGATAAAGGCCTCGAAAACTATAACGACTATTATCGCATGCTCCTTGAGCTTGATCGGTCGAGCGCCCGCACGCTTGCGACCCGCTATTGCGATGAACATGGGCTGGAGCCGACTTTCGACGATGTTCTGATCCCGGCTCTGATTCTGGCCGGCCAGGAACGGATTGAAAATAACATCAGTCAAGAGAACCAGGAGTTGATCGTCGAGACGACCCGGGACCTGGTCAAAGAACT
Source organism: Deltaproteobacteria bacterium (assembly GCA_021827495.1). Taxonomy (GTDB): domain Bacteria; phylum Desulfobacterota; class Binatia; order Binatales; family Binataceae; genus JAKAVN01. The sequence goes on from JAKAVN010000024.1 coordinate 9,568, forward strand.
CGGAAACAGATTCATTAAACCTCGAACGAAACCGAGGCTCCGGATATTGGGCATATGTGCGCCTGGCGAGGTTCACAACCTGGGCCTGCTAATGCTACTTGAGCTGATGCGCCACGCCGGCGCGGCAGCCAACCTGATTGACGACAAATCGCCAGATGAGATCCGGGACTTTGTCAAACGTTACGCACCGGACATGGTTTGTCTGTCATGCACCGTGACCGAGTGTTTGCCGGCGGCGGCGGAACTGGTCCGGGGTCTCAAGCTGGATTCGCCTGGTCTCGCGATCATCGGCGGCGGAAAAGCGGCACGGGCGTCGCCCGCTGAACTCCTGGAAGCTGGATGTTCACAGGTTTGCGCGACCAGAGGCGATGGGCGCCGCATGATGCGGCGTTTTGCTCTGCAGCGCGCGCGGTCCCGAAGCCTCGGAATTATTCCGTCATTCCCAGGCTTGAATCCTCAGGCCAACGCACAAGAGCCGAGCGCCAGATCCACCAGCAACGCCAAGCCACAACCCTAGCCCCGGCATGCTCATCGTCAGTCGCCGGCCGGCGGCGCTGCCGTCGGTCTACCCGACCGTGCCCTGCGGCGTGGTCTCCGACCGCGGATGATCGCGCCAGCCGTATCCGCAGCCAAGCGTTCCGGCGAGCGAATCGACGATCTGGGTGAGGCGGTTGCCGCCATCCCAGGTGTAGTTGATGCTACCGGCGGCGCATCGAGGGGCCCTCGACATTAAGCCGCGCTCGACATCGAAGCGCGCTCAAAGCGGGAGCGTCCGATGCGCCGGATGGCGCGAGCGAAATCGAGCGGCGCGCTACTGCTGAATCGCGTATCCGCTCAGCGCGCAGCTCCACGATTTGGACGAGGTATTGATGAGCTCGATCCGCTCCGCGGACGTAGCAGTGCTGTCGATTGCGAAGGCAAACGTCTAACCGAGGGTGGTGAGGTTTATAGTCCCGGTTCCGTCGGCGTTCACGGTGTAGGTTCCTGACGCGGCCCCGGAGGAAACTTTGGGCCCCGTGCCACCTTTGTTGCTGGCGTATTGCTTGAAGCTCGCGGTCACAGTCCCGGCCGCCCCGTCGAAATCAAACAACCCGACCACCACCACGATATTCTGACAGGTTCCAAACTTGTTGAACTGAAAGGCGAAGGGGCCCGAGAGATTTGAGTCGCTGAATGCCGCGGCCCGTGCCGGCGCTGCCTGTAGTAGTCTGTAGTAGTATCGATGCGCAAAGCAACCCAGCCGCCACCGCCCACCAGCCTTTCACTAATCGTTGCACCAATGATTTTCTCCTCGTTAATAAGCCAAGATGATTGCGTCATTTAGCCTCATTGTGCGCCGTGGCGCAAGATGGGCCTTCCAGATGAGGGCGGCACTTTACAGGTCCATAATAGGCTGGCCCTGAGGGAAGGGGCGAACCGGCCCAACTGCGACGGCCTGGAGCCGCCCGCGACCGTCAGCCGAGCGGCGCGTTGACACTGGAGTCGCTATCGAGCTAAATCTCGGGGGTTAGGAAAATCACAATGGACATCCCGGTTGAATACGATCTCACGCTCACGGACGAACAACGCGAACTCAGGGACGCCGCCCATCGCTTTGCCGCCGAGGTCATGCGCCCTGCGGGGATCGAACTCGACCGGCTGCCACCGGACAAGGTGATCGAGCGAAACTCCCGGCTCTTCGAGGTCGCGCGCCAAGCGCACGAACTCGGCTTCACCCGCCTTTCGGGACCGCCCGAGATGGGCGGGCTCGGCGCCTCGCCGCTCACGCTGCACCTTGTAAGCGAGGAACTTGCTTGGGGCAGCCTGGGGCTCGCCAGCGTAATCCTGCTGTGCGCTTTTCCGCCCGACGCGGCCCTTGCTTCGGGGAAACCGGAACTCGCCGAGGAGTTTTCCAAACCATATTACGGCGCGCGCGGAGATTTGAAGATCGGCGCCTGGGCAATCACCGAGCCTGACCATGGCTCCGACACGCTCTGCCCGGGGCAGCCGGAGATGCGCGTGCTTGGCCCAGGGAACCTGATCGCCCGGCGCGACGGAGACTACTGGATCCTGAACGGCCAGAAGTCGGCCTGGGTATCGAATGGCCCGATCGCCGACCAGGCCGTGTTGTTCGCCCATGCCGATCCCAAAGGCACGCTCGACCATGGCGTCGTTTTCGTCCTGCCATTTGATCTGCCCGGCATCTCGCGCGGCCGGCCGCTCGACAAGCACGGGGTGCGAAGCCTTCCGCAGGGCGAGATCTTCTTCGAGGAGGTACGGGTCCCGAAACGCTACCTGGTCGCGGACGCTGATGTGTATCCGCTTTACCTCAACGCAACGCTGACCGCGTTCAACGCCGCCGTGAGCTGCGCCGCCGCGGGCCTTGCCCGCGCGGCTTACGAAACCGCTCTAGCCTACACCAAAGAGCGCGTGCAGGGGGGCCGTCCCATCTTCGAGCATCAGTCGGTGCGCGCCCGCCTCTTCCGCATGTTTTCCCTCGTGCAGGCTTCAAGAGCCTTTTCGCGAGCGGTCTATGTGCACAACCTGACAAAGCTCGTGCAGACCGGCGCCGGAGCGCTGGAGCATTCGATCGCGGCCAAGGTCTTTTGTACCAACAGCGCTGTCGAGGTCGCGACCCTGGCGGTCCAGCTCCACGGCGGCAACGGCATGACCAAGGAGTATCCGGTCGAGATGTTCCTGCGCGACGCGATGGCTTTTACGGTCGCCGATGGCGAAAACGCTTTTCTCTCCCAGCTCGGCGCGACTTTCCTCTAGTTTAAGCGTTACTCCATCACGGCCTTGCGCAGCGGCACCACGTTGGCCGCCTGGTTCGTGAGGTGCGCGCCCAGCTTAGCCGCGCCAGCTTCAGCGTTGGTCGAAGACCACCCGGTAGCCCAGCCGCCCGCAGCGCGGACATGGTATGGGTGTTTTTAGAGTGCGCGGATTCGTCGTCGGCCAACAACCGTACGAGCCGTGCGCGGTGCGCGGCGGCGACGGCGGGAAGTCGGACGGGACCGGGAGAATGATGCCGCGCGGCGGTGGCAGAGCCCGTTTTGCGCTCGCGGCCGAATCTGTGCGAAAGTTTCCCATTATAATTGAGGACACGCGGTCGGCTTGTGGACAACCCTGCCGCCGCGACGGCCGCCCGGCGAGGCGAGAATCTCCGGAATACGAGGAACCCATGGATTTCAAATTCAGCGCCGAGGACGAGGCTTTTCGCACTGAGCTCAGGTCATGGCTCGACGCCAATCCGCCTCGCCGCGAACCCGCAGAGCATGCCGAAGAGGCCCTCCCCGACGCGGACGCGCGCCGCTGGCAGCGCCGCGTCGCCTGGCACAAGAAGATGCACGCCGGCGGCTGGGTCGGAATCAGCTGGCCCAAAGAATACGGCGGCCGCGGCGCCACGCTCACCCAGCAGGTCGTCTACACCGAGGAGATGAGCCGCGCGCAAGCGCCCGCGCTGGTCAACCAGCTCGGCACGATGCTGGTCGGGCCCACACTCATCCAGTGGGGCACCGAGGAGCAGAAGCGGCGCTACGTTCCGAAGATCCTTTCGGCCGATGAGATCTGGTGCCAGGGCTACTCCGAGCCCAGCTCCGGCTCGGACGTCGCTTCGCTGCAAACGCGCGCGACCGAGGAGGGCGACTATTTCGTGGTCAATGGCCAGAAAGTGTGGACCTCCGACGCGCATCACGCCGACATGTGCATCCTGCTGGTGCGCACCGATCCTGACGCACCCAAGCACAGGGGCATCAGCTACATCGTGGTGGACATGCACAGCCCCGGGATCACCGTGCGCCCGCTGGTCCAGATAACCGGCGATCGCGGCTTCAACGAGGTCTTCTTCGAGGACGTGCGCGTGCCGAAGAAGAATATCGTGGGCCAGAAGAACCAGGGATGGCAGGTCGCGATCACCACCCTGATGTTCGAGCGCACCGGCGTCGGCGACCCCAACACGAATACCAACCAGGTGCTGGAGCTCGCGCGCCTGGCGCAATCGATCCCGCGCAACGGCGCCACGGCATGGGACGACACCAGTGTGCGCCAGCAGATCGCGCAGTTCGCGGCCGAGGCGGCGGCGCTCAAGTACACCGCCTATCGCCAGCTCACGCGGCGGCTTAGAGGATTGCCACCGGGGCCGGAGAGCTCGGTGCTGAAGCTCGGCACGAGCGAGCTTTACGTCAGGATGACCAGGTTCGCGATGGAGCTGCTGGGGCCGTACAGCCAGTTCGAGCGCAGGGCGCCCTTTGCGCTCGGTCGCGGGGTGTGGAGCTACCGGATGCTGGCGGCGCGCTCGTATACGATCGGCGGCGGCACCAGCGAAATCCAGCACAACATCATCGGCGAGCGCGTGCTCGGCCTGCCCAAGGGCTGAGTGCGCGGCGCGCGCGGCCGCAGCCTCGAGGCGGAGAGAACAGATGGATTTCACGCTGAGCGCGGAGGACGAGGCTTTTCGCACTGAGCTGCGGTCATGGCTCGACGCCAATCTGCCGCCGGACGAACGGCGCAACCGCTTCGCGCTGGAATTCATGCACAGCGAGGCCGGCGCGCAATGGCAGCGTCGCGTGGCGTGGCACAAGCAGATGCATGCCGCCGGATGGGTCGCGGTGCATTGGCCCAAAGAATGCGGTGGGCGCGGCGCGACGCTTACCCAGCAGATGATCTACCAGGAGGAGCTGGAGCGGGCGCGCGGTCCGGTGCTGGTCAACGGCCAGGGCATCGGGCTGGTCGGGCCGACGCTGATGATCTGGGGCACCGAGGAGCAGCGCCAGCGCTACCTGCCGCCGATGCTCGCGGCGCGGGAGATCTGGTGCCAGGGCTACTCGGAGCCGGGCTCGGGATCCGATCTCGCCTCGTTGCAGACGCGCGCGGCCGAAGACGGCGACTACTTCGTGATCAATGGGCAGAAGCTTTGGACCTCCGACGCGCATCACGCCGACATGTGCTTTGTGCTGGTGCGCACCGATCCCGACGCGCCCAAGCACAAGGGTATCAGCTACATCCTGGTGGACATGCACAGCCCTGGCATCACCGTGCGCCCGCTCGAGCAGATGACCCGCGACACCGGCTTCAACGAGGTCTTCTTCGAGGACGTGCGCGTGGCGAAGAAGAATGTGGTCGGCGAGAAGAACAACGGATGGTTGGTGGCGCTGACTTCGCTGATGTACGAGCGCCGCTACCGCGGCCTGGACAACAATATCGGGGAGCTGGTCGAGCTGGCGAAAACCGTGCGGCGCAACGGCCACTCCGCATTGGAGGACGATGACGTCCGCCAGCAAATCGCGCAGTTCGCCTGCGAGGTCAACGCGCTGCGGCTGCTCAACCTGCGCCAGCTCACACGCCAGCTCAAGGGCCTGCCGCCGGGTCCCGAAAGCTCGATCGTCAAGCTCGTGACCACCGAGATAAACTTCCGCATCAACAAGTTCGCCACCGAGTTGCTCGGCGCCTACAGCCAGCTCGAGCTCGACGCGCCTTTCGCGATCGCCGAGGGGCGATGGCTCTATCGGATGCTGGCGTCGCGGGGCCTGACGATCGCGGCCGGCTCGAGCGAGATTCAGCGCAACATTATCGGCGAGCGCGTGCTGGGACTGCCCAAGAGCTAGCGCAGGCACGCGAGTGCTAATGAAAAGTAAAGCGGAGGAGAAGCGCGATGGCACTGAAGCTGAAGAAGACGGTGAAGGAACTGTGCGCCGAGGCCGAAAAGGAGATCCAGACCATAACCCCGCAGGAGGCGGTCAAGCTAAAAGACGACCCCGGCGTCGTCCTGGTCGACCTGCGCGACATCCGCGAACTCCAGCGCGACGGCCGTGTGCCGGGCGCCTTGCACGCGCCGCGCGGGATGCTGGAGTTCTGGGTCGATCCGGAAAGCCCCTATTACAAGGAGATCTTCGGCTCGGGCAAGCGCTTCGTGTTTTTCTGCGCTGGGGGATTGCGCTCGGCGCTGGCCACGCAGGTGGTGCAGCGGATGGGCCTGGAGCCGGTGTGCCATATCGGGGGCGGCTTCCGCGCGTGGAAAGCGGCCGGCGGCCCAGTCGAGCAAGTGCCCGAGAAAAAGCCGGCGTAGCAGCCGCGCCGCGCAACGCTTCTAGCGCGCCGAAGGAGTGTTCGGCGCGCGGTCGAGCCGCTGGCGCAGAAGATCGATCATGCGGTGTGCTATGACGGCCGGCGGATCGCCGCCCGGATGGTACCAGACGTGCGACCAGTTGAGCCCGCCGATCAGCAACAGCCGCAGATAACGGCGGTCGGCGCCCGCGGGCAGGTCAAGCGCATTGACCAGCCCGCGGAAGCGGGCCTCGTACTGATCGCGTAGATCGAGCAGCCGCGCGGCCACCTTGCCCCCTTCCGGCGGCAGCACCCGGATCATCACCTGCGTGTAATCGCTAAGCTCGAGCAGCGCCTCGAGATGCGCGGTGCATCCGGCCTCCAGCCGCGCCCACGGCGTGTTCCTCGCGGCCACTGCGGCGTCGACCAGCTCCGCGATGTGGCGCAGGCCCTCCTCGTAGACCGCCAGCAGCATCTCCTCCTTGGAGGAGAAGTGATAATAGATGGAACCCGAGAGCATCCCGACCTCGCGCGCGATGTCCCGCATCGAGGTGACGTGATAGCCACGCTCGCGGAATAGCCGGGCGGCCGCGTCGAGCAGTTGCTGGCGGCGGTTGTCCTGTCGGGGGGCGCGGCTGGCGGATTGCGTGGAAGTCGAAGCGCTCATCAGGCAGCGGCGGCGGATTTGACGTGAGACTACCCGCCGCCGCCGATCTTATAGCGGCTCAGGCCATGTCCGCCAGATGGCTCAGCCGGCCGCCGCGGCGCTCTGATTGTAGCCACGGCCGTCGGCGTTGGGGTTAAACCCCAGGTCGCTCAGATGCGACTTGATGCGATCGTTGAGCAGCCCGACCTTGGACATGTTGGCGACGACCTGCTGATGCATGTCGCGGCGGAAAAGCTGGCGGAACATCGCCTGCTCGGTGCCCTTGGCGACTTCGAGCCGGTAGCGCTGAATGCCATCGAGCTCGGCCTGGTTGAAGAAGCCCACCGCCTCGTAGGCGGCGCGCGGAAACTGGCCGCTCAGCACCAGCCGAAGCGCCTCCTTGGTGAAGTCCTCGACCTCGCGGCGCTCGGCCTCACTGAGCTGCTCGATCTGCTCGGGCAGGCTCAGCACCGAGAAGCCCATGTGGCGCGATTCGTCGCTCAGAATCCTGCGGCTAACCGTGCACAGCAGCGGGTCCTGCGAGCTTTCCGCCAGCATCCGGAACAGCGACACGGCCAGCGTCTCGGCGATCAGTTGCAAGCCGATGGTCTTGATGTACCACTTGCCGCTTCCGATGAGCTGGTCGAAGAGCGCCTTGAGGTTAGTGGTCATCGGGTAAATCTTGTTGCCCAGCTTCTTCTTCATGTAGCGCGCGAGGACCTCCGCGTGGCGCGCCTCATCCACCACCTGCGTGGTCATGAAAAACTTCGAGTCGATGGCCGGCACCATCTGGACCAGTTGGCTGCACGCGATCATCGCGCCCGCCTCGCCGTGCAGGAGCTGCGAGAGCCGCCAGGCCGAAAACTCGATATTCAGCTCGTGGCGCTGCTTCGCGTCGAGCCTTTCCCAGTAGGGGCTGCCATAGGCGTCGATGAGGCCGTCGTTGAAGACGCCGCGGGCCGGGTCAACCGGCGCGCTCCAGTCGATATCACGCGAGACGTTCCATTGATCACGCTTGGCGTTCTCGTACAAGCGCCGCATGTCGGGCGCGTAGACCTCGTAGTCGCGCTGGTAGATGGTATCGATGGAACTGGGGATCGGGTGCCACGTCTCGGTATGCATCTGGGCCATCTTCAACTCCCTATCGATAGGGCAGCCGCGCGGGCATTTCGCTGAAGCAATCGCTTGCTCGTTAACTTTATGGCGATGCCGCAGTGGTGTAAAGTCTGCGCGAAAAGCTGCCAATCCCATAAGCGGATTCTGCCAATCGAGGTGCTAAGAGCCCGCTCAGATACGCGACATTGACCGCTCAGCAGGACAGTTAAACTACCCCGCCAACCCGCTTTCCATCCGCCCCGGCGGTTTGCCATAACTTAGCGACCCCTGACACGGGATTCGCAGCACACGCGGCCAACGAGGCCGCTGGGCGAGCGCCGAGGAAACGCCTAGCGTCCGCTGAACTTGGCCTCGCGGCGCTCGAGAAACGCGCTCAACCCTTCCTTGCGGTCCTCGGTCGCGTACAGCAGCCCCACCGCTTGGCGCTCCGCTTCGATCCCGGTCTTGAGGCTGCCGTTTTGTGCGATATCGACCAACAGCTTCCCGCACCGGAGCCCCATCGGCGGCAGCCTGAGCAGCTTGCGCGCCAACTGGAAGGCGACCTCCAGCGCCTGGCCGGCAGGCGCAACTTCGTTGGCGAGCCCATAATGGACGGCCTGCTGGGCGGTGAGCGGCTCGCCGGTGTAGATCATCTGCTTGGCGATCGCTGCCGGCAGCATCCTTGGAAGCCGCTGCGTCCCGCCCGCGCCGGGCAACAGACCAATCTTTATTTCGGGCACGCCGATGCTGGTGTCTTCGGCGATGATGCGGAAGTCGCAGCACAGCGAAATCTCGCATCCGCCGCCGTAGGCGATTCCGTTTATCGCGGCGATAGTCGGGCGGTTGAGATCCTCGATCCCATTGAGCGCCGTCTGAACGTTCTCGATGAAGTTCATAAAGTCCGGCGGCCCGCCGACCTTGGCCAGCGCCGCGATATCGGCGCCGGCGCAGAACGCGCGTCCGTTGCCGGTAAAGACCACCACGCGCGCGCCGGGGTCGGCGCGGATATCGGCCACCAGCTTGCGCAGGTCTTCGATCATCTCGGGGTTGATCGCGTTGAGCTTTCCCGGCCGGTTGAAGCGCACCGTCGCGATCCCGTCCGCGCATTCGTATTGCAAGGTCTGGTACATCGCTCCTCCTGTTCGATCCCGCTTGAAATTTGATCTCGCCGCTGAGTCCGCACCGCGCCGCTCAGACCATCGTGAGCCCGTGCGGCGCGATTATAATCCGGTTCGGCCCGCAATGGGAAAGCCTCCGGCGCCTGGCTGCTTCGCTCGCGGCGGCGGCGCCCGCACACTGGCTGTGCGGGCGCCGCAAACTCTGCTAGGAGAAGAAAATCGATAGTGCGCTCCCGCCAATCCCGGCGCAGAAGACCAGCGCGGGAGGTTAAGCGATGAAGGTGATCGACGGTGATAGCCACTTCATAGAGCCGATGGAACCCACCTGTGCTTTGATTCTCCTGTCATGCAGCAATCGCAAGCGAACCGACGGGCAGCCATTGAGGCAACTGAATGCCCACTCCATCAGTGAATTTCTGACTAAGCCCGAACAACAAGTCCTATTTCAGCGGCGCAATGAAATCCGCCACATGTTAGACCTTGGGAGATGTCGTGAATATTGTGAAGGGCTACCCCATTTGGGAGGAATTCTATGACCAGCTTGATCGCCTCAACAACCTCCGCAATCGCGGAGCCCACATCATTGAGCCACCAATAACGTCCGAAGAGGTCCCCCACGCAGGAAAACTCGCGCTTGAAATCCTGGAAGAGACAGAAAAAGCGATGGCGCCGTGACTGGTGAACGCTAAAAAAAAGAGGCCGATGCATTTTCGGCTCGTGGACGCGGCAAGCCGCGACAACGGAGCGGCGAGGCTAATGTCAGTAAAATTCGAAACCGACCCGGCCCGCTACCGGCATTGGAAACTGGAGACCGAACGCGACCGCGCGCGGCTGGTGATGAAGGTCGATGAAGCCGGCGGCCTCAGCCCGGGCTACGCGCTCAAGCTCAACTCGTATGACCTGGCGGTCGATCTCGAGCTTGCCGACGCGGTAACGCGCCTGCGCTTCGAACATCCGGGGGTCAGTGTGATTACGCTTGAGAGCGCGCTGGAGGGGATGTTCTGCGCCGGCGCCAACATCTTCATGCTTGCGCACTCCGACCACGGCTTCAAGGTCAACTTCTGCAAGTTCACCAACGAAACGCGCCTTGCGATCGAAGACGCGGCCGCCAACAGCGGCCAGCACTACATCGCCGCGCTCAACGGCACATGCAGCGGCGGCGGCTACGAATTGGCGCTCGCCTGCGGCGAGATAATCCTGGTCGACGATCGCCGCTCGGCCGTGAGCCTGCCGGAGATCGCGTATCTCGGCGTGCTGCCCGGCACCGGCGGACTCACGCGCCTGGTCGACAAGCGCAAGGTTCGCCGCGACCTCGCCGACGTCTTCGCCACGCTGGCCGAGGGCGTGCGCGGCGAACGCGCGGTCAAGTGGGGCTTGGTCGACGCGGTCGCGCCGCGCTCGCGCTTCAACGAGGCGGTCGGCGAGCGGGTGGCGTCACTGGTCGATCCGAAACGCGCGGGCCGTGCCGGAATCGCGCTCGACGCGCTCGCGCCCGCCGAGAGCGAGGCCGAAATCCGCTATCGCCATCTCACGCTGCGCCTCGATCAGGCCCGGCGCCTGGCCGAACTGATGGTCGCGGGACCGGCTAACGCGCCCGCGATTCCGGCCGCGGCGGCGGCGCTCGGCGCCGACTTCTACCCGCTGCGGCTTTTCCGCGAAATCGACGACGCGCTGTTGCGCCTGCGCTTCAACTATCCCGAGATCGGACTGGTGCTGATCAAATCCGCGGGCGGCCTCGAACGCGTCCTCGAACTGGACCGCGCGCTCTGGGAGCGGCGCGACGACTGGTTCATCAACGAGACGCTGCTGATGATGAAACGCGTGTTCAAGCGCCTCGACCTCACCGCCAAGAGTTTCTTTGCGCTAATCGAGCCGGGTTCGTGCTTCGCCGGCTCGCTGTTCGAACTCGCGCTCGCCGCCGACCGAATCTATATGAAGGCCGACGTGGAGGGGCGGATCGCGACCGGAGTGCTAAACGCCGGCACCTTCCCGATGGGCAACGGGCTGAGCCGGCTCAGGACGCGCTTCATCGGCGCGCCGACACGCGCCGCTGCGCTCGAGCCCGGTGGCCGGTTCGACGCGGAAGCGGCGCTGGCGGCGGGGCTGGTGACGGCGGCGCCGGACGAGCTGGATTGGGAGGAAGAGCTGCGCCTGGCGGTAAGCGAGCGGCTTTCGCTCTCACCCGACGCGCTCACCGGGATGGAAGCGAACATCCGCTTCGCCGGACCCGAGACGATGGAGACGCGGATTTTCGGACGGCTCTCGGCATGGCAGAATTGGATCTTCCAGCGCCCCAACGCGGTCGGCGAGCGGGGCGCGCTCAAGCTGTACGGCCAGCCGCAGAGTCCGCAATTCGATTACAGACGCACTTGATCATTCGTGCGGGCGGCGGCGGCGCGCCGGAGTTTTAACCATGAACGGCGAAATCCCCAACAATGTCGATCTCGACCACGATCCGCAACTGCGCCGCGCGCTGGCGACCTGGCATCCGCGCTTCCTGCAATGGTGGAACGAGGTCGGGCCCGACAGCTTCGACACTTCCACCGTCTACCTGCGCACGGCAATCAGCGCCTCGGCCGACGGATGGGCCAACTACGCGTATGTGAAGATGCCGGAGTACCGATGGGGCATCTTTCTGGCGCCGCCGGAGAGCCGCAAGATCGGCTTCGGCGACCATCCCGACGCCGAACCATGGCAGCAAGTGCCGGGCGAGTTCCGCAAGGAGCTGCGCCGCATCATCGTGACCCAGGGCGACACCGAACCGGCCTCGGTCGAGCAGCAGCGCCATCTGGGCAAGACCGCGCCGTCGCTATACGACCTGCGCAACCTCTTCCAGGTCAACGTCGAGGAGGCGCGCCATCTGTGGGCGATGGCCTACCTGCTGCACCGCTTCTTCGGGCGCGACGGCCGCGAGGAGGCCGAGGAGTTGCTCACCCGCCGCAGCGGCCATCGCGACCATCCGCGCATCCTAAGCGCGTTCAACGCGCCGATCCGCGACTGGCTGGATTTCTTTTGCTTTGCGATGTTCACCGACCGCGACGGCAAGTACCAGCTCGAGTCGCTCTCCGAGAGCGGCTTCGACCCGCTCTCGCGCACCACCCGCTTCATGCTCACCGAAGAGGCCCATCACATGTTCGTCGGCGAGACCGGCGTGCAGCGCGTCGTGCAGCGCACCGCCGATTTGATGAAACAGTCGGGCCGCGCCGACCTCCACGCGCTCGGCGGCATCGCGCTCGCTGTGATCCAGAAGTACATCAACCTGTGGTGCTCGGAGAGCCTTGACCTGTTCGGCGCCGAGGACTCGAGCAACGCGGCGGCCTACTTCGCGGCCGGGCTCAAGGGGCGCCACCACGAGCACGCCGCCAATGCCTACCGCGAACATCGCGCGCTCGAAGGCGACTACGAGCTGCGCCTGCCCGGCGGTGCGGTCGAGCGAATTGCGCTGCGCCGCGCGATGAATGCGATCCTGCGCGACGCCTACGTGCAGGACTGCCAGCGCGGGCTTGCGCGATGGAACCGCGAGCTGGCCGCGCGCGGCCTTGACCAGCGGCTCGCACTGCCGCGCGTCGAGTTCAATCGCAAGGTCGGCGCGTGCGCGGGGGCCCTCTGCGATCCGCAGGGCAACGTGCTCACGGCCGAGGAGTTCGCGGCGCGCCTTGGCGAATGGCTGCCGACCGCAGAGGACCGCGCACGCAACGCCGAGCTGATGCGGCCGGTGTACGAGCCGGGCAAGGTCGCGGGATGGATCGCGCCGCCGGCCAAGGGCATCAACGGCCAGTCGCTGGATTTCGAATACGTGATCCTGAGCTAATGAGAAGCCGCGCCGTTGTACAAATAGCCACCTCGCCGACTTTGGTACGACGGCATCTTACGCTAAGCCGGTGGCGAGCCGGTAAACGCCCGATCTAGCGCACAACTGAAAAATTCGCTCCGGCGTGAGCGGCAGTTCGGCGGGCTCGAGGCCCAACGGCGCGAGCGCATCCGCGATCCCATTGGCGATCGCCGCCGGCGCGCCGATCGTCCCCGATTCGCCGGCGCCGCGAAAGCCGCCCAGCGTGACCTGCGACTCGGCTTCCAGGTGATGCGTCTCGACGTTGGGCAGCTCGGGCGCTCCTGGCACCAGATAATCCATCAGCGAGCCGGTCAGGAGCTGGCCGGCCTCGTCGTAGCGGATCTCCTCGAGCAGCGCGCCGCCCACCCCTTGCGCAACGCCGCCTTCGATCTGCCCATCGACGATCAGCGGATTGATCACGCGGCCGCAGTCGTCGGCCACGACGTAGCGCAGGATCCTGACCGCGCAGGTTTCGCGGTCGACCTCCAGCATCACCGCATGCGTCGCCGGAGTCGCGGTGCCGTAGTACGGATCGTAAAAGACCGTCGCTTCGAGGCCGGGTTCCATCCCGCGCGGCAGCCGCTTGGCCCCGGCGTAGGCGGCCTGCGCGATGTCGCGCAGCTTGATCCGCCGCCCGGCGCCGCCGCGCACCCATAGCTCGCCGCCGCCCGCCTCCAGAGCCGCGGGCTCGGTCTCCAACAGATGGGCCGCGATGCGCCGCGTCTTGTCGCGAATCACGCGCCCCGCGAGGATCGCGGCGCCGCCGCCCAGCACCGCGCCGCGGCTGGCGTAACTGCCAGTGCCGTAGGGCGTGAACGCGGTGTCGCCGAAGCGCACCCGCACATCCTCAAGTGGTACTTCAAGTTCATCGGCCACCACCTGCCCAAGCGCCGTCTCCAATCCCTGGCCGTGCGAGGCGACGCCGAAGATCGCGCTCACGGTGCCTGACGGGTCGACGCGAATCGTCGCCGCCTCGGTCCCCGCCGGCACCCGCATCCCCGGCGCCGCCGGCGTCGCCGATCCGATGCCGGTGAGTTCCGCGTACGAACCGAAGCCGATGCCAATCAGCCGGCCGGCCGCGCGCATTCGCTCCTGCTCCGCGCGCGCCGCCGGGTAGTCCAATGCTTCGCATGTTTTCTTCATGCATTCGATGAAGCCGGCGCGGTCCCATACGATCCCGGTCGCGGTCTTGTAGGGGAACTCCTCGGCGCGCACGAAGTTGCGCATCCGCAGTTCGACCGGATCGATTCCCAGCCGGCGCGCGGCGCGGTCGATAAGACCTTCCATCGCAAAGGCCGCCGGCGGCCGGCCCACGCCACGGTACGGGCCGGTCGGCGCCTTGTTGGTCGCGACGGCGCGCGCCCGCGCACGGTAGTTCGGCACGCGGTACGGGCCGGGCATGAAGCTCACGACCTGGATTGGCTCAATCACCGCGGTCCACGGGTAGACCGAGTACGCGCCGATGTCGCCGATGACGTCCGCGCTGAGTGCGACGATCGTGCCGTCGTGGTTAACCCGCAGCTCGGCGTCGATTATCTCGTCCCATCCCTGCGAGGTCGTCAGCAGGTCCTCGCGCCGATCGCTGACCCATCGGACCGGCCGCTCGAGCATCCGCGCCAGCGCCGCCACTGCGACCTCCTCGGGATAGGTCGACGATTTCGCGCCGAAGCCGCCGCCGACATCGGCCGCGACCACGCGGACCAAATGCTCGGGCAGGTCAAGGTGGAGCGCCAGCGCGCTGCGCACCAAGCCGGGGCATTGCGTCGACGAGTGGAGCGTCAGCTCACCGGAGCCGGGATTGTACTCGGCCAGGCATCCGCGCGGCTCGATCGCGATGGCGGCGTGGCGGTGAAACCTGAAGCGTTCCTTTATCACGAGATCGGCGGGTGGCGGCGGGTCAAAAGAGCCGCAGGCGAACTCGCGCGTCACCAGCAGGTTGCTGCCGGCCTCTTCATGGACCAGCGGTGCGTCCGCCGCGAGCGCGGCCGAGGCGTCGGTCACGGCTTCGAGCGGCTCGTATTCCACGCCGATGCGCTCCAAGGCGTCCTCGGCGAGGTAGCGGCTTTCGGCGACCACGGCGGCGAGCGCCTCGCCGACGTAGCGCACGATTCCGGCGGCGAGGGCCGGAATCGGCGTCACCTTGTAGCCGGGCATGGTTGACGCCGCGACCATCGCACGCGCCAGCGGCGCCATCTCGGCACCGGTCACTACCGCGACCACGCCGGCGCTCGCGCGCGCCGCGGCCGCGTCGATCGCGAGAATTTTTGCGTGCGCATGCTCCGCGCGCAAAAAGGCCGCGTGCAAAGTGCGCGCGGGAAGATAGTCCGCGACGTAAGTACCCCGTCCGGTCAAAAAACGGCGGTCCTCGACTCGCCGCATGCGCGCGCCCACCAGTTTGCCGTCGCCGGTTGCCATAGCATTTCCGATCTACACCGCGGCCCCAATCTACATCAGATGACGCGCGCCGCGCGCTTCCTGAGCGGCCCGGCGCGCCCGCCCGCTGCAGCCGCGCGCGCCGTTCAGGGCGCGGATCGCATCCGGTCCGCGGCCGCCTTCACCGCGCGCACGATCCCCTGATACCCCGTGCATCGGCAGAGCACCGCGGAGAGCGCCTCGCGGATCTCCTCCTCGGTCGGATCGGGATTGACGCGCAGGAAATCGTACGCCGCCATCAGCATCCCGGGCGTGCAGAAGCCGCACTGAAGTCCGTGATGCTCCCAGAATGCCTCCTGGAGCGGATGCAGCACGCCGCCGCGCGCCAGCCCCTCGATGGTCATCAATTCGGCCCCGTCGGCCTGAACCGCGAGCATCAGGCACGAGCGCGCCGCCTCGCCATTAAGCAGGACCGTGCACGCGCCGCAAATCCCATGCTCGCATCCGATATGCGTGCCGGTAAGTCCGAGATCCTCGCGCAGGAAGTCGGCCAGCAAACGGCGCGGCTCGGCCCATCCCTCGCGCGCCTGCCCGTTAACGGTCATGCGGATTTTTCTCGGCTCGGCCATCGGCATCGTCTCCGTTGGGTTGCGCCCGCTTAGCTCCGCAGTGGCGCCGCGCCGCCGCCGCGCGCCCGCTCGAGCGCGCGTTTGAGCGCCCGGCGCGTAAGCACATGCACCAGATGGCGGCGGTATTCGACCGAAGCGTGCAGGTCCGCGCTCGGATCGACCAGCTCGGCGGCGCGCGCGGCGGCGGCATTTATATTGAGATCGCCAAGGCCACCCTGCTCGAGGATTTCTTCCGCGCCGCGCAGGCGCACGGCAACCGGGCCCGCGCCACACGCGGCCAGCCGCGCCGAGCGGCAGCGATCGCGCTCGGTGGTCACCATCGCGGCAATCCCGACTATCGCGAAGTCGCCGTGGCGGCGGCTGAACTCCTCGAAGGCCCAACCGGAATTGGACGCCAGCGCCGGCAGCCGCACTTCGACCAGCATTTCGCCCGGCTGCAACGCGGTGGTCATGAGGCCAAGGAAAAACTCGGCCGCAGGCACGACGCGCTCGCCAGCGGGGCCGCGGACCACAAGCTCCGCGTCGAGCGCCGTGGCCACGGCCGGATACTCGGCGGCCGGGTCGGAGTGCGCGAGGCTGCCGCCGACCGTGCCGCGCGTGCGGGTCGGCAGATGGCCGACCCAGCGCGTCGCCTCGGCCAGCAGCGGCAGGCGGCTTTTGACCAGCGGCGAGAATTCGATCGCGCGCTGGCGCGTCATCGCGCCCAGCCGCACACGCCCGGTTTCCTCCTTGATGTAGGCCAAGTCGGTTGCGCGGTTGAGATCGATGATCACGGCGGGTGCGCTCAGGCGAAAGTTCAGCAGCGGCACCAGGCTCTGCCCACCGGCCAGCAAACGCGCATCGGCGCCGTAGCGGCCGAGCAATTCGAGCGCCTCGGCGGCGCTGGCTGGCGCATAGTAGTCGAATGGCGGCGGCTTCATCGCGGCCTCCGGCGCGCGGCGTCAAGCAGATGCCATAGCCGGCTCGGGGTGATCGGCAATTCGGTTATCGCAATGCCGAGCGGCGCAAGCGCGTCGCTTACGGCGTTTGCGACCGCCGCCGGCGCGGTCATCGAGCTCGCCTCGCCCAATCCCTTGGCGCCGAGCGTGGTGAACGGCGACGGGGTCGCGAGATGCTCGACTTCGATCACCGGCGCCTGGCTCGCCGACGGCACCAGGTAGTCTATGAAGCTCCCGCTTAAGAACTGGCCCTCGGAATCGTAGGCCAGTTCTTCCCATAGTGCGCCGCCCAATCCGTGCAGTGCGCCGCCGGCGATCTGGCCCTCGGCGATCAATGGATTGATGATCACGCCGGCGTCGTGGACCGTCACGTAGCGCAGGATTTTGATCTCCGCGGTTTCGGGATCGACCTCGACCGCCATCACCTCGGCGATGAAGCCGTAGGTGTTCGACGAATTGACGCGGTCCTGCGCGTCGGGGCTGTCGGCCAGCGGAAAGCCGAACACTGCGGTCGCCTCCAGGGCGGGTTCCATCCCGGGCGGCAGCGCTTGCGTGTTCCAATGCGCGCGGCCAGCCAATTCCTTCAGCGTCAGCCCGCGGCTGCCGCCGCCGCGCGGCATCACGCGGCCGTCCGCGAAGACCAGGCTCTCGGCCGGCGCCTCGGTCAGCGCGCAGGCGAGGCGCACGAGCTTGTCCTTGAGCTTGCGCGCGGCGAGCGCCGCCGCGCTGGTGCCGACCGAACCGAAGCGGCTCGAATAGGTGCCCGACGAAATTCCCCACACGCGGGTGAAAGTGTCCATCTCGTCGACCACCGTGATGTCGCCTGGCGCGAGGCCGAGTTCGTCGGCGATTATCTGCGCGACGATCGTCTGATGGCCTTGGCCTTGCGGCGCGGTGCCGAGGATCGCGGTCACTTTGCCAAGCGGGTCGATCTTGACCGTGGCGCTCTCGATCGCGCCCGACTTGGGCAGATACTCGGGACGCGCGCGCACCGCGGGGTCGAGCGCGATCGTGATGTAGCCCATGTTGGAAACCGACGGATCGACCGCGACGGCAAGCCCCACGCCGTACAGCCGTCCAGCCGCGCGCGCGCGCTTCTGCTCCTCGAGCAGCTTATCGTAGCCGGCGGCTTCGAGCGCCCGTTCGAACGCGGCCGGGTAGTCGCCGGAATCGTAAAGCCCGCCCGACGGCGTGCGATACGGAAATTGGCCGGGCTGGATGAAATTGCGCCGGCGCACTTCGGCCGGATCCATCCCTAGGCGCTGCGCCAACAGATCGACCATCCGCTCGATTTCGAAGTACAGATGGCCGCAGGCGTAGCCGCGATTCGGGCCGGTCAGACTCTTGTTGGTCAGCACGACGTGCGCGTCGGCGGCCAGGTTGGCGAAGCGGTACGGCCCGACCCAGTTGCCGACCGGGCGAAATGTGCATCCGGGCTCCGGGCTGCGCACGTAGCCGCCAACGTTGTCGTACCATCGCGTGCGCATGGCGAGGATTGTCCCGTCATCGCGCGCGGCCAGCTCGCGATAGGCGACGCGATCCACGCCGCTGGAGGAGGCCAGCAGATGCTCGCGGCGATCCTCGATCCAACGCACGGTCACGCCCGTACGCATTGCGGCGAGCCCCATCACCGCAAGGTAGGGAAAGATGCTGGTCTTGATGCCGAAGCTGCCGCCGATCTCGGGCGGCACCACGAAGCGCAGGCGGTTCTCCGCCAGCCCCAGCGCGCGCGCGACCAGTGCGTGCAAGATGAACGGCCCCATGAAGTTGGAGGTTATCGTGAGCACGCCGGAGGCCGCGTCGTAGGCGGCGACCACGCCGTAGGTTTCGATCGGGGTCGAGGAATATTTGGGAAACCGGAAGCGCTCGCGGATGACGACGGCGGCCGCGGCGAAAGCGCCCTCGACGTCGCCGTAGACGATCTCGCGATGGCAGGCCTGGTTGGAGCCGGCGGCCTCGTGCAGAATCGGCGCACCGGGTTTCAGCGCGTCCTCGGGATCGACCACCGCCGGCAGCGGCTCGTACTCGACCTGGATGAGCTCGAGTGCGTCCTCGGCCAGGTAGCGGTCGCGCGCGATCACCACCGCCACTGGCTCGCCCACGAAGCGCGCCTTGTCAGTCGCGAGGCAGTAATATTTGACCGGCGCCTGCACGCCGACTGCAAACGGCTGCGTATGAGCGAGTGCGTCGGCGCCGGTTATCACACCGGCTACGCCCCGCGCGGCCAGCGCCGCGGAGGCGTCGATCGAACGGATGCGCGCGTGCGCGTGGGGGCTGCGAAGGATCGCCGCGGCGTATGGATCCTTAAGCGGCAGATCGGCGACGAAGACGCCGCGTCCGGTCAACAGCCGCGGGTCTTCGACGCGCTTAAGCGGCTGTCCAACCCACTTCGCCATCGCTGCCGCCTCCGCTGCCGCCGCTCAGCCCGTGCGCCCGGCGCTGACCGTGGCGCGCGCGCCGGAGGGGGACATCGAGAGATCGGTTTGCGGCGCCAGTTCCACGCCCAATTCGCCGCCTGCGGGAAAATGCAGGCCGCACTGCGCCATCACCGGCCGGATCGAATCAAGATAGGCTGCGGCGACCTCGCCGCTGTCGCGCGTCTTGAGTCCGGCCTCGATGCAGTAGCGGTTGCCGGGCGTGCCGGGCCGTCCGAAAATCCGCATCGCGGCGACGAACCATTTCTTGAAGCGCCGCTGGATTTCGGCGCGCGTCGCCTCGTCCCGGCACATCGCCACGAGGCAGACCTCGCCGAAGCTCTTATGTCCTTCCTCGTCCTTGACGATCGCCTCGTTCGCCCTGGCCAGCGGCAGGTAGCTGCCCTTGATGTATTCACCGAGTTGAAAGGTGGCGGCGCGGTCGATCATGAAATTGAAAAGCGTGGCGTCGATCCAGTCCTCGACCCCGATGTCGGCCTCGTCGCCGGTGAAGCGCGCGCCGGCCTTCTGGCGGTTGCGCACGTAGGCGTCGATATCGACTCCCAACTCGGCCATCAGCTTGGCGATGAGCTTGAAATGCTTGAGTTCCTCGTTCTGGTAGCGCGTGATGCGGATCTTGTCATCGACGCTGGGCGCGTGGATCACGCACTGGCCAAAAACCTCGGCGGTCGCGATTTCGCGACCCGCCTGGCGATCCATCAGCGTCAGCACCATCTTGCGGTAGCTTTCGTCGGGAATCTTCTCGTGGCTTCGCACGGTATGCATCGCGACCTCATGTCGCCGCCGATTGCGCCGCCCTCGCTGCGGCGCCTGCCATGCGCGAAAATGCGCATGGCGGGCGAAGGTCGCGGCCTGCCATCCGCCTTGGGCTTAGGTTATGTTGATAGGATGATTTTCGTCAACGAGACCGCCCCGGCGGCTGCGCACCATTGCGCGGCGGCGCGGGACGCACGGATTTATCACGGACGCATGAGATGATTCGTAGGGCGGCGGGCACGGCGGTGCTGATCATTTTCGGCGTGATCTGCGCAGGGCTGATTGCGGAGGGCGGCGTGCGAATCGCCAACCACTTTTTCCCCTACTTCTATTGTTATGACGCGGCGCGCGGATGGGGGCTGCGGCCGAACACCGACGGTTACTACCGGCGCGAGGGCGCCTCGTACGTCGAGATCAATAGCGCCGGCTTTCGCGGCCCCGACTTCGCCAAGCCCAAGCCGCCCGGCACCGTCCGCGTCGCGGTGCTGGGCGACTCCTATGCCGAGGCGATCCAGGTGCCGTACGAGGACACTTTTGCCTCGGTCGCCGCACGCAAGCTCGCGCAATGTCCATTGCTCAAGGGGCGGCGCGTCGAGGCGCTCAACTTCGGCGTCGACGGCTACGGCACCGCCCAGGAGTTGGTGACGCTGCGCGAGAAAGTATGGGCCTACCAACCCGACATCGTGGTGCTCGCGATCTTTTTGGGCAACGACATCCGCAACAACTCGGTCTCGCTCGAAGGCGATCAGTGCCGGCCATTCTTCGTCGAGCAAGACGGCAAGCTCGCGCCGGCGGGGCCGTTCGACAGCTCGAATTCGTTTCGCCTGTGGTGCATGGCGCGCTTCGATTATCGCCGGGCGGGGATGCTCTCGCTGCTCGGCGGGGCATGGACCATCCTTCGCACTCATAACGAACAGCCGACTCCCGAATCTCCGGTCGAACGCGCGATCAACTACGACATCTACAAGCCGCCCGCCGAGCCGGCATGGCGCGACGCCTGGCGGGTCACCGATGACCTTCTCGAACAAATGCATCGCGAGGTCGCCCGGCACGGCGCGGCGTTCCTGGCCGTCACGCTCGACACCAGCATCCAGGTATGGCCCGACGAGCAGGTGCGCAAAAATTTCATGAAACGCATCGGCGCCAGCGACCTGTTCTATCCCGACCGCCAAATCGCCGCGCTCGGCGAGCGCGACGGTTTCGACGTGCTGACGCTGGCCGAGCCGCTGTACCAGTACGCCCAGGCCCATCATGCCTTCCTGCACGGCTTTGCCAACAGCACGATCGGCTTCGGCCACTGGAACGTCGAGGGCCATCGCGTGGCCGGCCAGCTTATCGGCGAGCGGCTGTGCAGATCG
>JAKAVN010000025.1 GCA_021827495.1 Deltaproteobacteria bacterium
GCCTGGGTCAGTGGGGATGCTCGCCGGCGATGGTGCTCGCCGGCGAGCTTCACGGGCGGGTGAGCCTGGCGCGTTTCGATGAACTGCTGGCGGAGCGCAAGGAGGGCCGCCGATGAGCGCGACGGTCTACGTCCCGCGCGACTCCTCGGCGCTCTCGCTCGGCGCGGGCCGGGTGGCCGATGCAATCGTGGCGGAGGCGGGCCGGCGCAAGATCGATTTGCGCTTGGTGCGCAACGGATCGCGCGGGATGTTCTGGCTGGAGCCGATGGTCGAGGTCGAGACCGCGCGCGGCCGCGCCGCCTACGGCCCGGTCACGCCAGCCGACGTCCCCGCGCTCTTCGAGGCCGGCTTTCTTGCCGGCGCGCGCCATCGCTTGGGCCTCGGGCTCACGCAGGAGATCGGCTATCTCAAGCGCCAGGAGCGGCTGACCTTCGCCCGCATGGGGATTACCGATCCGGTCTCGCTGGAGGATTACATCGCGCACGGCGGCTATCGCGGATTGCGGCGCGCACTTTCGATGCCGGCGGAAAAGATCGTCGAAGAAGTTGTCGAGTCGGGACTGCGCGGGCGCGGCGGCGCGGGCTTTCCCGCGGGAATCAAATGGCGCACCACGCAGCAGGCCCCCGCGCGCCAGAAATACGTCGTCTGCAACGCCGACGAGGGCGACTCGGGCACCTTCTCCGACCGCATGATCATGGAGGGCGACCCGTTCGTCCTGATCGAGGGCATGACGATCTCCGCGGTGTGCGCGGGCGCGACGCAGGGCTACATCTACCTGCGCTCGGAATATCCGCACGCGCTGCGCACGTTGAACGAGGCGATCGGCGCGGCCTGCAAGCGCGGTTACCTGGGCGAGAAAATCGCCGGCGCGGCGCATACCTTCAATCTCGAAGTGCGAGTCGGCGCCGGCGCCTACGTCTGTGGCGAGGAGACCGCGATGCTCGAGAGTCTCGAGGGCAAGCGCGGGATGGTGCGTTACAAACCGCCGGTGCCCGCGATCTCCGGGCTGTTCGGACAGCCGACGATCGTCAATAACGTGGTTTCGCTCGCGACCGTGCCGATAATCCTCGAGCGCGGCGGCGCGGCGTACAAGGACTACGGGATGGGCCGCTCGCGCGGCACGCTGCCGATCCAGCTCGCCGGCAACGTCAAGCATCCGGGATTGGTCGAAAAAGCCTTCGGCGCGACCCTGCGCGAACTGGTGTACGAGTACGGTGGCGGCACCTGGAGCGGACGCCGGCTGCGCGCGGTGCAGGTCGGCGGTCCGCTGGGCGCCTATTTTCCCGAAAGCATGCTCGACCTGCCGATGGACTACGAGGCGTTCACCGCCAACAAGGGCATCGTCGGCCACGGCGGAATCGTGGTCTTCGACGACACGGTCGACCTCGCCCGCCAGGCGCGCTGGGCGTTCGAGTTCTGCGCCATCGAGTCGTGCGGCAAATGCACGCCGTGCCGGATCGGTTCGACGCGCGGCGCCGAGGTTCTCGATCGGATCGCACGCGGGCCCGGCCGCAAGGCCGCGCTGGGATTGCTGCGCGATCTTTGCGACACCATGACCTACGGATCGCTGTGCGCGCTGGGCGGTCTAACACCGCTGCCGGTGCTGAGCGCGCTGCGCCATTTTCCCGAGGACTTTGGCCTTTCCCGGAGCGACGTGGCATGGGCAGGCTGAAAGGGTTAAATTTAATCAACTGGTTGAAGTTGCCAGGCTGGCTAAAATGGTCGTCGCCGGGCGCGGCCAATTTTCCAGGCCGCCTGGATTGGGCCGCACCGGCATCGCGAGAAGATTGAGCCGTGCTATCCAAAAGCGACCGTGATTACGGGACGCCGCCGCGGACTTCGGACAGGCTCGTCACGCTTGAGGTTGACGGCCGCGAAGTGACGGTGCCCGAGGGAACTTCGGTGTTGCGCGCCGCCGCGCTCGCCGACGTTGCGATTCCCAAGCTGTGCGCGACCGACGCGCTCGAGCCGTTCGGCTCATGCCGCCTGTGCCTGGTCCAGGTCGAAGGCCGCAACGGCTATCCCGCCTCGTGCACCACGCCGGCCGAGCCGGGGATGAAGGTGCGCACGAAGTCCGAGATGCTCGAGCGGCTGCGGCGCGGCTTGATGGAACTCTACATGTCGGACCATCCGCCGGACCGCGCGGCGTGCGCGGGCAACGGCAACTGCGAGCTGCACGCGATGGCCGACGTGGTGGGGCTCGGCGAGGTGCGTTACGGCGGCGACGGCAGGAATCATCTCGCCGCCAGGCGCGACGCCTCCAATCCGTACTTCGCGTTCGATCCCGCGCGATGCATCGTGTGCTCGCGATGCGTGCGCGCGTGCGAGGAAATCCAGGGCACCTTTGCGCTGACGATCGATGGGCGCGGCTTTAACTCGGTGGTCTCGCCCAGCCAGCATCAGCCGTTTTTAGAATCCGAGTGCGTTTCGTGCGGCGCCTGCGTGCAAGCCTGCCCGACCGACGCGCTGATCGAGAAGTCGATGCTCGAGAAGGGCGTGGCCGCGCGCTCCGTCACCACCACCTGCGGCTACTGCGGGGTCGGGTGTTCGTTCAAGGCGGAAGTGAAGGGCGACGAGATCGTGCGGATGCTGCCGCACAAGGACGGGATGCCGAATCACGGGCATGCGTGCGTCAAGGGGCGTTTTGCGTGGGGCTACGCGACGCATCCGGACCGCGTGCTCAGGCCGATGGTGCGCGAGGGGACTAGCGACGCGTGGCGCGAGGTTTCATGGGAGGAAGCGATTGGTTGCGCGGCAAAGCGCCTGAGGGAGATCCAGGCCAAGTATGGTCTTGGCTCGATCGGCGGAATTACTTCGTCGCGCTGCACCAACGAAGAAACCTACCTGGTGCAGAAGATGGTGCGCGCGGCGTTTGGCAACAACAACGTCGACACCTGCGCGCGCGTGTGCCATTCGCCCACCGGCTACGGGCTCAAGACCGCCTTCGGCACCTCGGCGGGCACCCAGGACTTCGACTCAGTGCTCCATGCCGACGTGATGCTGGTGACCGGCTGCAACCCCACCGACGGCCATCCGGTGTTCGCCTCGCTGATGAAGCGGCGGCTGCGCGAGGGAGCAAAACTGATCGTCGCCGATCCGCGCGCGATCGATCTGGTGCGCACGCCGCACATCGAGGCCGCCTACCATCTGCAACTCCTGCCCGGCACCAACGTCGCGCTGATCAACGCGATCACCCACGTCGTGCTGAGCGAGGGTCTCGCCAAAGAGGATTTCGTGCGCGAGCGCTGTGAATGGCCCGCCTACGAGTTGTGGAAAAAGTTCATTCTCGAGAAGCGCAACTCGCCCGAGGTGATGGCGCCGCTAATCGGTACGCCGGCGGATCAGATCCGCGCCGCCGCGCGCCTGTACGCTACCGCCCGCAACGCGGTCATCTATTATGGCCTCGGCGTGACCGAGCATAGCCAGGGCAGCACGATGGTGCTCGGGATGGCGAACCTGGCGATGGCGACCGGCAACCTCGGACGCGAGGGCGTCGGCGTCAATCCGCTGCGCGGCCAGAACAACGTGCAGGGATCATGCGATATGGGCTCGTTCCCGCACGAGCTGACCGGCTACCGCCATCTCTCCGACGCCGCGACGCGCGGCAGCTTCGAAGCGGCATGGGGCGTCAAGCTCGATCCGGAGCCGGGCCTGCGCATCCCCAACATGTTCGACGCGGCGCTCGACGGCAGCTTCAAGGGGCTGTACGTCGAGGGCGAGGATATCGCACAGTCCGACCCCAACACGCATCACGTGGCCGCCGCGCTGAGCGCGATGGAATGCGTGATCGTGCACGACATCTTCTTCAATGAGACCGCGAAATTTGCTCACGTCTTTTTGCCCGGCTCGTCGTTCCTGGAGAAGGACGGAACCTTCACCAACTCCGAGCGGCGCATCTCGCGCGTACGTAAAGTGCTGCCGCCGATGGCCGGCAAGGCCGACTGGGAGGTGACCTGCGAGCTTTCGACCGCCTTCGGATACCCGATGCACTACGCACATCCCTGCGAGATAATGGAGGAGATTGCGCGGCTGACTCCGACCTTCGCGGGCGTCAGCTACGAGAAGCTCGACCGCCTCGGCTCCGTGCAATGGCCATGCAACGACAAGGCGCCCGCGGGCACGCCCGTGATGCACATCGGGCAGTTCGTGCGCGGCAAGGGCCGCTTCGTGATCACCGAGTACATCCCGACCGACGAGAAAACCGGCCCGCGCTTTCCGCTCATTCTCACCACCGGGCGCATCCTCTTCCAGTACAACGTCGGCACCCAGACCCGCCGCACCGCCAACGTCGTGTGGCATCACGAGGACCTGCTTGAAATCCATCCGCACGACGCCGAGCAGCGTGGCGTGCGCGACGGCGCGTGGGTGAAGATCAGCAGCCGCGCCGGCGAGACCACGATGCGCGCGCAAATCACCGAGCGCGTGCCGCCCGGCGTCGTCTATACGACCTTCCATCACCAGTCCTCCGGCACCAACCTCGTGACCACCGAGAACTCCGACTGGGCGACCAACTGCCCCGAGTATAAGGTGACTGCGGTGCAGGTGATGCCGGCCGCAGGCCCCGGCGCGCATCGCGCGGCGGGGCAGGGCGCGGACGCGCGTGCGGCTGTGGACCGCTAGCGGCGGTAGCGCGCATCGGCAATGGACATCCATCACCTGGTTGCGATGGCGAACCAGATCGCGGATTTCTTCCGCACCGCGAATCCGGATCGCGCCGCGGCCGTAGCCGCGACCGCCCAGCATCTGCGCGACTTCTGGGAGCCGCGGATGCGGCGCGAAATTATCGCGCACCTCGCTGGTGGCGGTGGTGAAGGCCTCAACCAGATCGCGCGCGACGCGGTTCGCGTGCTCGAAAGCGAGGCCTCCGCGAAGGCGACCGGATAGCCGGATCCGGCGGTACAAATGCCCGACGATGCAAATCGGATGGCGCAAGGCGCCGAGCGCGCCGCGGTGGCCGAGAGCATCCGGCGCCATCCGGCGCGCAAATTCCGCGACCGGCACTTCGACCTCGAGGACGACCGGCTGGCGGTCGAGGAGCCGCTCGAAATCCGGCTGGGCGGGCGGCGGTTCACGCTCACGATGCGCACGCCGGGCAACGACGAGGAACTCGTCGCCGGCTTCCTGCTCGCCGAGGGCTTTATCGAATCGCGCGCCGACCTGGGCGAGATTCGCCGCCTGCGCGGCTCCAAGGGCGAGCCCGACCCCAACGCGGTCGATGTCATCCTCAACGTTCCGGCGGCGAGCCTGCGCCAGCGGCTCAAGCGCAACTTCACCATCTCGTCGAGTTGCGGCGTGTGCGGCAAGACCAGCATCGAGGCGATCCAGCGCCGTATCGCGCCCATCGCCGCGCGGTTAACAATCGCGCCCGGTGCGATCCTCGAACTCGCGCCGATGATGCGCCACGCGCAGGCGGTCTTCGCCGCAACCGGCGGGTTGCATGCCGCCGCGCTGTTCGTTGCGGCAGGCGCGCCGGCGCGCGCGAACGGCGCGCGCAGAAACGGCCGCGCCGCGGCGCCGGCCACGGGCGTGCAACTCAAGGTGCTGCGCGAGGACGTCGGCCGCCATAATGCGGTCGACAAAGTCGTCGGCCACGCCTTGATGAACGGGATGCTGCCGCTTGGGGCCGCGATCATGGCGGTGAGCGGGCGGCTCAGCTTCGAGATCGTGCAGAAGGCGGCGGCCGGCGGCGTTCCCGTGCTGGCCGCGGTCTCGGCGCCGTCGTCGCTGGCGGTCGAGTTGGCCGAGGAAGTCGGCATCACGCTGGTTGGTTTCCTTCGCGATGGCACCTTCAACCTGTATTGCCACCCCGATCGCATCGGGGGCTGAAGCGTCTTGGCGGTTCTCGCGCTATAGTGCAATGATCGAGGAATTGTAGTGATGGGACGCCACGGCGGGACTGTGGGCAAGACGCATTATACTATCCATCTCGCAGATGCATTCGTCTGGATGGACTCGCGCGAAGCGCAATCCGTTCAGGCAATCGTCACGGACCCTCCTTACGGATTGAAGGAATACACCGACATCGAACAACGTAAGCTGCGCAACGGGCAAGGCGGAGTGTGGCGCATCCCTCCGTCCTTCGACGGCTGCAAACGCAACCCGGTTCCTCGCTTCACGGTGCTGGCCGGGAACGAAAAATCGGCGCTGCGTTCGTTCTTCGCGGAATTCGCGCAGCGAGCGATGCGAGTACTCGTCCCGGGCGGACATATTTTCATCGCCACCAACCCGCTGCTTTCTCATCTGGTATATGTGCCATTTATTGAAGCGGGCCTGGAAAAACGGGGAGAGATCATTCGCCTCGTGCAGACGCTGCGCGGTGGCGACCGGCCCAAGAATGCGCACAAGGAATTTTCTGAAGTCACGGTAATGCCGCGCTCCTGCTGGGAGCCGTGGGGGCTTTTTCGTAAGCCTTGCGAGGGGCGGGTGCAGGACAACCTGCGCAAATGGAAGACCGGTGGTTTGCGTAGAATATCAGCGCTTGAGCCCTTCACGGATGTAATTCGCTCCGCGCCCACGCGCGCCGAGGAGCGCGCGATCGCGCCTCATCCGTCACTCAAGCCCCAAACATTCATGCGCCAGCTGGTTCGCGCTGCGCTGCCTTTCGGCATCGGCCTCGTCCTTGATCCCTTCATGGGCGCCGGGTCCACGATCGCTGCGGCGCTCGCGGTAGGTTACGAGAGTGTCGGCCTCGAGTCTGACCCGGATTATTTCCGTATGGCGAGCGAAGCTATTCCCAGACTTGCTCAATTGCCCGCGATTGGCGCATCCTCTGGCCGTGGCCCAACCCGCGATCTCTTTGCCGAAAGGTCTGACGCCAGTTCACATCCGGACGGCCGTTGATTTTGTGGAGGATCACACGAGAGATTTGGTCGAACTCTATTACGAGCAGGCCAACGTCTTCAGCGGCATCGTTGGGATTTTTGGTGTAAGAGCGCTCGACGCATTCAGCCCGTATAAACGCCACAAGCACTCTGACGTCGCGCAGCAGAGATTCCCCGACCTGTCCCTGGGCGGGCGTCTCAATCCACCGCCGGAACTCGCACTTGAATCGAAGGGCAGTACGTGTCCTTGGGCCGTTCAGTCTCACTATGACCATCCGGACTGGTACATCATTTGGCGCTATCTCGTCGATGCTACACGCAAGATCAAATCGGGTAAGGCGGTCGTCGTCTGGCGCGTCGATGTCGTGTTTGTGGACAAGCCCGATTGGAATTACGAAGGCAGCACGGCTGGCACTCAAGGTGGAGGAAGAACGCATACCTTCGGTTTGCGTCTTCCGGCACAGAAGCTGCGCGATGCCGCGGCGTACCAGTTGCCTAATGTCAAATTGCAGGGCGGCAGGCCCGTGCTTGTCGAATGATCAGGCGCTCTCTCAGGCCCGCCGCGCCACTTGAGCCGACCGCCGCTTAGGCGTTAACTCTATGGGGCCGCAAGGCCCTTATCGATGTTCCTTAGAAAGCGCGCGCGCGAACGTATCGCCGGCGAAAAAGTGCTCTTCGAGCGCCATCGCGGCGGCGACAACCGGCTCTGCGTCGTCTATCCCAACGTCTACCGGCTCGGGATGGCGAATCTCGGCTTCCAGGCCGTCTACCATATCTTCGAGTCCGACCCGCGCGTCGCCGCCGACCGCGCCTTTCTGCCCGACCCTGACGAACGCGCGCACATCCGCGCGCGCGGCGAGCGCCTGGTCTCCTTCGAGCGCGGCGAGCCGCTCGGCGGCTTCGACGTGATCGCGTTTTCGGTTTCGTTCGAGACCGACTATCTCAATGTGCTGACGATGCTGCGGATGGCGGGCCTCCCGCTCACTCGCGCCGAGCGCGCCGGGCGCAACTATCCGCTGATCATCGCCGGCGGTTCGGCGGTGTTTCTCAACCCCGAACCGATCGCGGACTTCATCGATCTCTTTCTGATCGGCGAGGGCGAGGAGATGGTGCCCGAGTTTATCGCGCGCTTTCGGGAGACCGGCGGCCTCACTGGCGCTGAGCGCTTGCGCGCGCTCGCGCTGGTCGATGGCGCGTATCTTCCCGACTACTTCACGCCGGTCTACGATGGCGCCGGCCGCATCGCGCGCGTCGATTACAGCGGGCCGTGCCGTCCACTCGTCAACCGCCGCCTCATCCGCGATCTCAACCGCTTTACCACCGCGTCACTGATTCTCACCGAGGAATCCGTTTTCGGCGGCATGTACCTGGTCGAGGCGAGCCGCGGATGCCAATGGGGATGCCGTTTCTGCGCAGCCGGTTTCATGTACCGCCCGATTCGCTACCGCAGTCCCGCAAACCTGATCGCCGAGGCCGAGCGCGGACTTTCAGAGCGCGGGGTCGTCGGGCTGGTTGGCGCCGAGATGGCGAGCGTGCCGGGCGTGGCCGACATTGCCAGTGCGGTCGCCGATCGCGGCGGACGGCTCTCGCCGTCATCGCTCAAGGCCGACTGCATCTCGCCGGCGCTGGCGGCGGCCCTCGCGCGCAATGGCAATCACAGCGTAACGGTCGCGCCCGAGGCGGGCAGCGAGCGGATGCGCAAGGTCATCAACAAGAACCTGACCGAGCCCGAGATCCTGCGCGCGGCCGAGATGATGATGGGCGAGGGCGTCGAGAACTTAAAGTGCTACTTTATGCTGGGCCTGCCCGAGGAACGCGACGAGGACGTGGTCGCGATCGCCGAGCTGGTCGGCCGGATCGTCACCCGCGCCCGCGCGCAGCGCCGCCGCGTCGGCCACGTCAGCGTCTCGCTCAACCCCTTCGTGCCCAAGCCGTGGACGCCGTTTCAATGGGACGCGATGCAGGAGGCGCAGGAGCTCAAGCGCAAGATCGCGCTGGTGCGCTCGCACCTGATGCGCCTGGACGCCGGCGTCGAGCTCGACGCCGAGTCGCCGCGCGAAGCCTATTTTCAGACCTTGGTCTCGCGCGGCGACCGCCGGGTTGGCGCGATCCTGGCGCGGCTGAGCGCGGAGAATCGCGAGCTGCCCGGCGAAATCTGGCAGGGATTGAAAACCATCAAGTGCGAGGCGGCCGCCGGCGGCGGGGCCGGCGCGCTCGTCGATCCCGACCGCTTCGTCACGCGCAACTACGCGCACGCCGAGATTCTGCCTTGGGACTTCATCGACCATCACATCGAAAAATGGTTCCTGACCTCCGAGCGCAAGAAGGCGCACTACGAGCATCAGACCAAGCCATGCGACGTCACGCGCTGTACGGTGTGCGGCGCATGTTGAAGAGAGGTAAGTCGAATTGAGCCAGCTGCGGGAGAGGCAAAGATGAGGTTGCGAGAGTTTCGCGCTTACGCGTGGCCGTGGATGATGACGCTGGCCGCGGCGGGATTGTGGGTGATGCTGCCGGCCTCGGCGCTCGCTCAGACTGGCGGTGACGAGAGCATGGGAGGGCTGCCCGCGACGTCGATCTCGCCAAACGGGGGAGAGGCGCCGGCGCCGGCGACCACGCATCATCGCAGTATTACGCGGGCGCCCGCGGTCCATCATGCGCCCGTCACCAGGGCTTCCGCCGCTGCGGTCAAGGCCGTCCCCGTCGAGCCGGGGCAGGGCAAGCTTCGCCTGAAAGAGGAGACCTGGATATACGCCCAGCCGAGTAACAAGAGCGCGCACATC
Source organism: Deltaproteobacteria bacterium (assembly GCA_021827495.1). Classification (GTDB taxonomy): domain Bacteria; phylum Desulfobacterota; class Binatia; order Binatales; family Binataceae; genus JAKAVN01. The sequence continues at coordinate 9,605 of JAKAVN010000025.1, forward strand.
CAGAAGGGTGAGAAGGGCAAGTTCGTGATGGTGACCGGCTCGACGCACTATTTTCTGCGCGTCAAGCTCAAGAGCGGGCAGGATGGGTACGTGCTGGCCGCGGCGGTCGAGATGGTCGCGCCGGCCGACAAGCTCTTCATGCTGACGCACAACGCGCCCGTGCTTGACGCGCCCAACCGCTGGGGCAAGAAAGTGTCCGAGGTGCACCAGGGGCACGCGGTGCACGTCGTCGGCATCGCGCTCAATTATATGAAGATCAAGATGCGCAGCGGGTTGGAGGGCTACATCCCGTCATCCGCGCTGGAGTAGGCGCATCGCGCGGCCGCCTGAAACCGCAGTTCAAAGCTCCTCCGCATAGCGTCCGTCAGGCGTGCACGGCGCCGCGGCGCCCCCACGATTCCCCAAGGAGTTGGCGTGGCGTGGCGTTCCACTTGACACGATGGTTATGTTGATTAGCAGGCAGAGGCGGTGCGATGGCAATCTCTAACGGAAAAATCCGCTCCGTGGCGAATATCGTCGATGCGACGCGCACGCTCGAGGGCGCGGGCTTCGTCGTGAATCGGCCCTTTCCGAGCCAGGGGCTGGCGCTGTTCGATCCGTTCCTGTTGCTCGACGAGATGGGGCCGGTGGAACTCGGTCCCGGCGAGGCCAAGGGCGCGCCCGACCATCCGCATCGCGGCTTCGAGACCGTCACTTACATGATCGCGGGCAAGATGGAGCATCGCGACTCGCACGGCAACGCCGGGCGGCTGGGGCCCGGCGACGTGCAATGGATGACGGCCGGTGCCGGCGTGGTGCACTCCGAAATGCCGGCGGCGGACTTCGAGCGCCAGGGCGGCCGGATGCACGGGTTTCAGTTGTGGGTCAACCTGCCGCGGCGCGACAAAATGATCCGCCCGCACTACCAGGAGATTCCCGCGGCAGGAATTCCTACCGCCGCCAGCGCCGATGGCAAGGCGGCGGTGCGGGTGATCGCGGGTGAGGCGATGGGCGTGAAGGCGGTGATCAACACGCGCACGCCGATCATCTATCTGCATTGGACGCTTAAGCCCGGCACCCGCATCGTGCAGCCGGCGCCCGCCGATTACAACGCCTTCGCCTACGCCTTCGGCGGCGAGGGCCGCTTTGGCCGCGATGAGAAGGCCGCGGTCGAGCGCCAGATGGTGATGTTCGCGGGCGACGGCGACGCGGTGTCGATCGCCGCGCCGCAGAGCGCGCGCGAGCCGCTCGAAACGCTGCTGATCGCCGGCCTGCCGTTACACGAGCCGGTCGTGCGTTACGGCCCCTTCGTGATGAATACCAGGGAAGAGATCATCAAAGCGTTCGAGGATTACCGCGAAGGCCGGATGGGCGAGATCGCGCCGGCCTGACGATCTCATCGCCGCGGGCCGCCGGCGCGCGCGGCCCGCCATGAATCGGGTGTGCGCCCGGATGGGCCCGGGGCGCGCGCGGCGGCGTTAGGCGAAGGCCGGCAGAACTTCCTCGGTCACGCGTTTGAACTGGGCGCGCTGGTCGTAGCCGGTGAGACGGAGCGTGATGGTGGTGGCGCCGGCGTCGGCGAAGGCGCGGATGCTCGCGATGCACTCGGCCGGTGATCCCATCGCGACCCACTGGCTCAGCGCGTCGCGATGGTAGTTGGCGGTGTAGTAGGCATCGAGAAAGCGCTTGGATTCCTCGAGCGCCGCCGCGCGATTCTCGTTGACGTTGATGTTGTAGTAGACGCAGACCTCGAAGCCGTCGCCGAGGGTGCGCTGGTAGTCCCTGGCGTAGCCGCGAATCATCTCGAGTGAGCGGCGGACGTCGGCGGGCGGCTTGAAGGTCGTCATCCAGCCGTCGCCCAGGCGCGCCACGCGCCGGTATCCGCTCTCGACGTTGCGCGGCTTGTTCATCTGCGGATTCGAGACCACCCAGATTGGAATCGGCTGCTGGACTGGACGTGGCAGCACGGTCAGGTTGCGGAACTTGTAGTACTGCCCCTCGTAGTCAGCGTGCTCGCGCGCCGAGGTCAGGCGCATGATCTCGATTGCCTCTTCCATCCGGCGCATCCGGCTTGCGGGCTCGATGCCGAAGGCCTGGAACTCCTGGTCGAAGGCGCCGCCGCTCAGGTCGGGCTGCCCCTGGCAGGCGACGAAGATGGTCCGCCCGCCCGACATGAGGTCGAGACTTGCCCACTGGTAGGCGAGGATGAGCGCGTTGCGCAGCGGCGTGCTGGCGAAGCAGGCGGGCCCGAGGCGTACGCGCCGGGTGCGCACGGCGAGCGCGCTTAAAAGCGCGATCGCGTCGAGGCGCGGCTTGGCGAACACCGAGTCGCCCACCCACACCGAATCCCACGCGGCGCTGCCGTCGGCCCACTCGGCCATCTCGAGCATCTCCGCCACCGTAGTCGCGCCGATTACCACTCCGCGATTGGGCAGCGTGAGTCCAAACCTGGGGTTTCCCGTCGCCATCGACTGCCTCCATTCGTTGCGGACGGCGCGCGCGTGCGGCCCGTGCGTCCGGCTATTCCATCAGCTCGTAGAGGACCGCGAACTGATCCTTGATCGGGAGCTTGCGGAAGTGCATGAAACCGGCCGCGGCGGCCAGCTCGCGCGCCTTGGACTCGCCCATCGCGGCGCCGATTCCCGCGCCGCCCTGCGCCAGCGAAGTCGTTATGCAGTACAGCGTGCTGATCGAGTAGACAATCTTGCCCATCGGCCGGATATTTTCCTCGACCTCGGACGAGACGTTTAGCTCCTGCACGAGGTAGGTGCCGCCGGGCGTCAGCGAGCGGCGGATCGAACTCATCAGCTCGACCGGGTCAACCGAGTCATGGACGACGTCGAAGGTCGTGACGAGGTCGAACTTGCCGGGGGGGAGTTGCGTGCCGTTGGCGACCTCGAAAGTCACGCGGTCGGCGACGCCGGCCGCGGCCGCGTTGCGGCGCGCACGTTCGATCGATTCGGCGTGGAGGTCGAAGCCGAACAGCCGCGAGGCCGGGAACGCCTTGGCTATCAGGATCGCGGCCCGTCCGCCGCCGCAGCCGACGTCCGCCGCGGCCCCGCCGCGCTGCAAGCGCTCGACCGCCTGCGGCATCGCCGGGATCCACTTGCGCGTGAGCTTGGACTGGTAGCGCGGCCGCGAGTTGCGCTCGGTGGCTTCGAACATCCACGGCGGATACTCGGCCTGGGTGATTCCGCCGCCGGTGCGAAACGCCTCGGCCACCTTGGGCGCAACCGACATTACCGCCTGCACGACCTGGAAGTACGAGCCCACGAAGTAGGGTGAGTCCTCATCCGCCAGCGCCATCGCGTACTCCGGCGTGAGCAGGTAGGTGTGCCTGGCCGGGTCGTATTCGAGGTACTGCGCGGCCACCATCGAGTTCAGCCATTCGCGCAGGTAGCGCTGGTTGAGCGCGGTTTTGGCCGCGAGATCCTCGATCGTGAGCGGTCCGGCGTCCTTCATCGCCTTGAACAGGCCCAGGCGGTCGCCGATGAAATTCATCGCGCCATGCATCGCGCTTGCGACGTCGTTCAGAATCTGTAACGCGGCCTGCTTGGCTTTTTCCCTGTCGATTTCGCCCGTTGCTGCCATCGTTATGGTCTCATCCTATGTGGCAATTGATGCACGGCAGGCGCGTTTCAGACGGCCGTCCATCCGCCATCGACCACGAACGGAGCGCCGGTTGCGAACGATGCGTCGTCGCTCGCCAGGAACAGCGCCATCTTCGCGATCTCCTCGGGCTCGGCTGCGCGGCCCAGCACCGCGACCGAGGGTCCCAGCGCCTGCGGCGGGACTTTTCCGCCGTGCACGCGGCGCATCATCGGCGTATCGATGGTGCCGGGGCAGATGCAGTTGACCCGGATATTGTAGCGGCCGTACTCGAGCGCGGCGACGCGGGTGAGCGCGATCACGCCGGCCTTGGCCGCGCAGTAGGCGGCCGCGCCGCGCATCGCGACCATGCCGGCAATCGAGGCGGTGTTGATTATCGAGCCGCGGCCCTTCGCCGCCATGTGCGGCAGCGCGTACTTCATCCCGAGCCATACGCCGCGCAAATTGACCGCGATCACGCGGTCGAAGGCTTCCTCGCTCATCTGCGCCAGGAAAGCGCTTTCGCCCTCGATCCCGGCGTTGTTGTACACGATGTCTGGCACGCCCAGCTTTGCGATCGTCGTGGCGACCATCGCTTGTGCGTCTTCCTTCTTCGAGACGTCGGCGCCAAGCGCGATGGCTTTGCCGCCGGCCGCCTCGATATCGCGCGCGGTTAGCTCGGCGGCGCGCTGGTCGATATCGGCCACCGCCACTTTAGCGCCCTCAACTGCGAAAAGGAGCGCGCCCGCGCGGCCCATCCCGGAGCCCGCGCCGGTTATCAGCGCCACCTTACTGGCAAGCTTCATGCAACCTCTCCGGCGGAATTATTTTCCCCAAATCCACTCCGTACAATAGCGCATTCCGCCGGGCCGGCGTTAGGCCGGCGGTGGTGGCGATTCGGCCCGGACGGCAAACGGAACCAGCGTCGAAAGACCACGCGGCGGCGCCGCTCAGCGCGCCGCCGCCAGGGCTTCGAGTTCCTTCTCTCCCAGCCCGTGGAGCAAAAGCGCCTGGGCGTACGCGGCCGAACTCCCCCAATGCGCGGTGAGATCACGAACCTCGTCCTCGGAGGGTATCGCGCCCTTGCGGTAGGCGATGCCGACCGCCTTGCGCACGCCCAGGTCGCCGGCGACGACGCGCGGCCGCCCCAGCGTGCGCGCCAGAATCCACTCGGCGGTCCACACTCCGATCCCGCGCAGCGCCACCAGCTCATCGATAACCGCGGCATCGGAGAGCGCCGCGAGCCGCTCCACGCTTACTTGGCCGCGCGCGATCGCCTGCGCCACGGCGACGATAAATTCGGCCTTGCGATTGGTGAACTGGAGCGCACGAATCTCCGCAGGCGCGGCGTTGGCGAGGCGCTCGGCACTCAGGCTGTAGACGGCCGCGCCAGCCACCGTGTGGCGGTCGCCGAAGCGCTCTGCAAGCCGCCGCCGCGTCTCGCAAGCCCAGCGCAGGTTGACCTGCTGCGCGCTGATACAGCGGACGAGCGCGCCCAGCAGATTGAGCTGCAGCACCGGCCTGAAGCCGCGGTAGCGCGCGTCCAGCCGCGCGAGGACCGGATCGGCGCGGCGCAATTCAGCAAAGCCGCGCGGCGCCGGCACGAAAGCCGCGCCTGCGGCGGCGATGGCCGGCTCGGCGTACTCGCCGGCCTCGACGGTGACGCGCAGGGCGGGGCGGGCCGGCGTTCCCGCAAACGCCGTGGCGAAGGCGACCGTGCGCCCGTTGGCCGCGACCGTGCGCAGGAAAGTCCTGCCGTCCCAGCGATCGAGCAGGTCGTCGCCCGAGCGGCGGAACATCTCGAGCGACGCCGCGGGGTCGAGCGGGCCGCGCAGCTCGAGCTCGAACGACGCCTCACGCCGCGCCGATATGCGCGGCGCCTTGCGGATTGATTTTCCAGCCACACCCGTCAGGCTTGCTCATTAGCTCAGAGCAGGACTGATGAAAAGTTCCCCCGCCGGGCCCGCGGCTTCGATTATCGGCTGGCCGCGCGGAGTATGCGCGGAGTATGACAGAGTGAACATGGCGGACATTTGAAACCTGGCGGCGCATCGGCGCAGAAGTAGCGGCGTCAGTGGAAGTCGTGGGCCGGGGGCAGGGCGGCGGCCAGGCGCAACTCCCTGAAGCGCCGCGCGCGTATCGCGGCCACTCCATCCTGCTTCTGCAACACCCCCTCGACCATCAGGATCGCGGCATTGTGCAGCAGCGCGCGATGGGCCTGGAACAGATCGGGAATGACTATCGCATTGGAAATCCCGGTTTCGTCTTCCAGCGTAAGAAAGAAAAACCCCTTCGCCGTGCCGGGACGCTGGCGCACGATCACGACCCCCGCCGTTTTCACCCACGCGCCGTGCGTCGCCTGCGCAAGCTCGGCGGCGGCGAGCACGCCATCCGCGCGCAACTTCCCGCGCAGATGCGCCATCAGATGAGGTCCGACGGTGAGGCCGGTGGCGGCGTAGTCGGCGCTGGTCTCCGCCACCGCGTCCATCTCGGCCAGCGGCACGGCGCCCGCCGCCGGCTCGACGCCCGCAAAGAGCCCGCCCGGGTCGCGCTCGACCGCCGCCGCCTGCCATAGCGCCGCCCGCCGGCCCATCCCGAAGGCCGCAAACGCTCCCGCGTAGGCGAGCGCGTCGAGTTCGCGGCGGCTGGGGGCGGCGCGCGCGGTGAAGTCGGCGATCGAGGCGAACGGACGGGCCGCGCGCGCGCGCTCGATGCGCGCGCCGGTTTCCGCGCGGAGTCCGGCGATGCACCTAAGGCCGAGGCGCAGAGCGAACGCCCCCGCACCATGACCCGCGCCCCCTGAAGGGGGTGCGGGCATTGAAGAGGGAGCGGGCATGGGATCACGAAAATCACCCGAAGAGCGCGCAGGCACAACAGGGTCGTGACAGTTTCCGATCCGTGCCAGCGTGCAGCGCCAGTCCGAGCGGGTCACGTCGACCGGCGCCATCACGACGCCGTGGCGCTGGGCATCCTTGACCAGGGTCGAAGGATGGTAGAAGCCGAGCGGATAACAGTCGAGCATCGCGGCGAAAAACGCCGCCGGGTGATGGCACTTGAGCCAAGCCGAGGCGTAGGCGATGAGCGCGAAGCTGGCGGCGTGCGACTCGGGAAAGCCGTAGAGCGCGAACGAGGTGATCGAGCGCACGATACGATCGGCGACCGCGCCGGCAATTCCCTTGCGCGCCATCCCCGCGCGCAGCCGCCGCTCGATCTTCTCCATCCGCGCCGCCGAGCGCTTGAAGCCCATCGCGCGCCGTAACTCTTCGGCCTCGCCGCCGCTGAAGCCGGCCACCGCCATCGCCATCCGCAACAACTGCTCCTGGAACAGCGGCACGCCGAGCGTGCGGCGCAGAATCGGCTCTAGCGCGGGATGGTCGTAGGCCACCCGCGCGCGGCCGGCGCGCCGGTCGAGGTAGGGATGGACCATTTTTCCGACGATCGGCCCGGGCCGGATGATCGCGACCTCGACCACCAGATCGTAGAACGTGCGCGGCTTCATCCGCGGCAACGTCGCCATCTGCGCGCGGCTCTCGACCTGGAAAACCCCGATGGTGTCGGCCCGCGAGAGCATCGCGTAGACCGCGGGGTCGCCGGCCGGCAGATGGGCGAGGTCGACTTCGACGCCTGCGCTCTGGCGCACCAGCGGGATCGCCTCCTCCAGCACGGCCATCATCCCGAGCCCCAGCAGATCGATCTTGATGATCCCGAGGTCGGCGCAGTCCTCCTTGTCCCACTGGATCACCACGCGCCCCGGCATCGTGGCCGGCTCCAGCGGCACGACTTCATCGAGCGGCCCCGCGCCGATCACCATCCCGCCGCTATGCTGGCCGAGATGGCGCGGCAGGCCCTGGATCTGGCGCACCAGCGCGACCAGCCGGCTCAGGCGCGGCGTCTCGAGATCGACGCCGCCGCGCTTGAGCAGCGCCGCCAGTTCGTCGTTGCTGTCGCGGAACTCGTAGACGTAGTTGAGCCGCGCGAGGCGGTTGATATGTTCGGGGGTGAAGCCCAGCACCTTGCCGATCTCGCGCACGGCGCTGCGCGTGCGGTAGGCGATCACGTTGGCGGTCATCGCGGCGCCGCGCTCCCCGTAGCGGCGGTAGACGTACTGGATGACTTTCTCGCGCTGATCGCCGCTCGGCAGATCGATATCGATGTCGGGCCATTCGCCGCGCTCCTCGGATAGGAAGCGCTCGAACAGCAGGTCCATCCTGACCGCGTCGACTGCCGTGATTCCCAGTGCGTAGCAGACCGCGCTGTTGGCCGCCGAGCCGCGCCCCTGCGCCATGATTCCGCGCTCGCGGCAGAACTGCACGATGTCCCAGACGATGAGGAAGTAGCCGGCGAGCTTGAGCCGCGCGATTATTTCGAGCTCGTGCGTGAGCTGGTGGAGCACGCGTGCGCCGGGCGCCGGCCCCCATCGCTCGCGCGCCCCGGCCTCGACCAGCAGCCGCAGGTAGCTGTCAGGGGTCTCGCCGAACGGCAGCGGGTAGCTCGGAAAGCGGTAGCCAAGGTCGCAAAGCTTAAACGCGCAGCGCTCGGCGATCGCGCGTGTGGCGCTGACCGCGCCGGGCAGATCGCGAAACAGCGCGGCCATCTCGGACGGCGCTTTCAGCCGCCGCTCGGCGTTGGCCCATAGCGCCCGCCCCGCTTCCTCCAGCGTGAGGCCGAGCCGGATGCAGGTGAGCGCGTCGAGCAGCGCGCGGTCGGCGCCGGTATGGCATACGTCGTTGGCTGCGACCAGCGGGACGCCGCACGCCGCGGCGAGCGCGGCGAGCCGGCGATTGAGCCGCTCCTCGGCGGGATCGAGATGGCGTCCGAGGTCGATATAGAGATTGCCGCAGCCGAAGATCGTGCCGAGCCGCTCGCACAGCGCGCGCGGATCGCCGCCGCGGGTGAGTGCGAGCGCAAGCGGGCTGCGCGCGCCGCCGGCAAGGCAGATCAGCCCCGCGCCGTAGCGCTCAAGATCGTCCAGCGTGACGCGGCTCGCGCCTTTTTTCACCAGCCCGCGCGCCGCGGCTCCGCCGCCGTCGCTTTGCCCGTGGCGAAACGCCGCTGCCTGGCGTGATCGCCGCGCAAGCGGCGTGGCCGGCGCGGCGCGTCCTGCCTCGGCTTCGGCCGGATTGAGCGGCCGCAGCTTCGAGGCGGTGATCATCCGGCACAGATTGCGGTAGCGCTCGCGGTCGGGCACCAGCACGTAGAGCCGCTGGCCGCCTGGATCGCGGCCCGGATCATACTCGGACGGCGCGTCCGCCGAGGACAAATCGAGCGTCAGCTCCGCGCCGACGATCGCGCGTATCCCGGCGCGCGCGGCACTATGGTAAAAGCGCGGCGCGCCGTACAGCCCGTCGCGGTCGCCCATCGCAAGCGCGGGGTAGCCGAGTTCGGCGGCGCGCTCGGCCAGATCCTCGGGCAGCGCGGAGCCTTCGAGAAAACTGAATGCGCTGCGCGTGCGCAACTCTATATAATCAGCCGCTGGCATGGGGGGGTTGTTGCGCTCAAGCGGGGATCAATCGTAAATCCCGTCGATGTACCACTCGCCCGAGCGCAGGTCGCATAGCAACCGGTACACGCCGCCGTCCTCCAGCGCGGCATCGTAGTAATCGCGCGCGGCGCCGGGCGCTCCCTGATGGTTGTCATGGCCGCCGGTAGGGAATGCCGCGGCCGCCGCGATCCGCCATGGTCCGGCGCACGAGACCACGCGCCCGCCGCAGCCCTCGCCGCGCACGAACTCCGGCGCGCCGCCGCGGGTGCATAACACCTCGACCTGATGCGGCGGCCGAATCGCCCGCATTGCCAGTTGCGCCACGGCGGCGGCGCCGTGGCTGTTCCCGGCGCCGCGATCGGTTAACGCCGCCGCGCCGGTTTGCGCTGGCGCCGGCGCCGCCGCAATGGCCGGACGCGGCGCGAACGGGCCAAGCTCGACCGCGTCGGGCAGATGAGAGTTGCGCGGCACGAGCGTGCCCACCCGGCCGGGACCGCATAGCGCGGCCAGCCGCGCGAGCGTGACGTGCAGCCGCTCGGGTGCGGGGCAGGGCGGAGCGAACATGTCGGCCTGCACGGCGCGCGGCGGGCGCGGCTCGACGGTGATGCGGATCGCTTCCACCGCCGCGGCCGGCGGCGCGGCCTCAAGGTTGAGCAGGATCAGCGCGAGCAGCGAGCGCGCCTCGCTGGTCGGCGCGGGGAGCGCGACGCGCCGGGTATCGCGGCGATGGCCGTCGAGCTCGAGCGCGAGCGTGATCGCGCCGGCCGCCATCCCGCGCAGCTTGAGCCGCTCGACGACCCGCTCGAGCATCGCGCGCATCACGAAGCCCATCGCCTCGAGGCTGTCCACGCCCCATTCCAGTTCGACCGCCTCGGCGAAGTTTTCGGCCGCCCGGCGTGCCCTCAGCGGTGTGCGGCACTCGCCGCGCGCGATCCGCATCAACTCGACCGCGCGGGCGCCGAGCCGGCTGCCGGCCGCGCGAATATCCAGCCGCGCCAGTTCGCCCAGCCGCCGGATACCCCATCGTGCCAGCCGCTGCTCCAGCTCCGCGCCGCTGCGTTCGCCGCCGGCGCCGTCAAGCTCGAGCAGGTCGAGCGGCAGCCAGTTGAGAAATTCCTCCTCCCGGCCCGCTGCGATCACTCGTGCCCCACCGCATCGCGCCGCCAGCAGTGCGACCTCCTTGCTCGACGCGATCCCGGCCGCCGCTTCCATCCCCAACTGCGCCACGCGGCCAAGCGCTTCCTGTGCAAGTGCCGTCTCGGCATCCGGCCTCTCCTCCGCCGGAGATGATTCGTCCGCCGCGCTCCCGTCGCCCTCGCGATACGGATTGGCGCGGAGCCGCTGATGGAACCGCTTAAGACCGCCGAGGTCGAGATAGACTTCGCCATCGGCGCCGGCCTCGACCAGCGGCGAGAGCGAGACGGCGACATCGACAAGCGCCTCGGCGGCGGACGCTTCGGCGGCCGGCGAACGGCTCGCCACGGCCAGTCCCGCGGCGGCCGCGCGCGCCCTCGCCACCGTCATCCCTGCCCGCACACCCATCGCACGCGCGCGCGCCGATACGAACCGGCATTCCATGTTGGCGACGCCGGTCGGATCGCGCCGCCCGGCGGATTCAATCAGCACTAGCGGCCGGTCGCGCAGCTCGGGGCTTTGGCGCACTGCCGCGGCGAGCGGAAAGTCCGCAACCAGGATGCATGCGATCCGACGGTTTGCCGCAGGTGCGGTGGCATTGGCTGGGGCGCCGCACTGCAGCGGCGGCGGCAAAAGCGAATCGCGCGCAGCTTCGGCGGCGCCGGCGATGGTGGTTGTTTTCGGCGATATGCGGCGTTCGATCATTGAAATCATGGGTGCCGGCATTCCATGCCGGCTAAGACGGACATCACCTGGCGTATTCGTAGGCCCTGCCGCTGCGCGATCTCCTTACCGAATGTGCTTGGGGACGATCGCGATGCGATGCGGTTGCCACGGGCGGCGAGGGCGTTGCAATAGCGTTACGGCGCGCCGCCACCGCAGCCTCTGCGATTCGAGCCTCCCGTGCGAGCGTGGGCACGGCCGTTGGCATGGCGGGCGATGTTGGATCGACGAGCGCACGCCATACCGCCGCCTGGCCTGAACCGCCGAGCTTGTTGCGCGCCACGTATGCCTCGACCCTTATCCCATCGAACAGTGCCGGAGCGCCCGGCGCCGTGCGGCTGAAGAAGGGACGGGCGCGGCTGAGCACGAGGCTGAGCGCGGCGAAGGTTCCGCAGGTCCGGCGCTCGGCCAGGACGATCACGGCGGCGCCACTGCGCTCGGCCGCCCGCGCCAGCCGAAGCGCCGCGCTCAGCGTGAGCGTCCGCGCGCGGCCGGCGAGATCGATCACGACCAGGCCGAAACCGCCCGCGCTCAAAACCATCTCGGCCGCCAAAAGCGCCGGCGCCAACACCGGTTTGATCGCCGCCCGCAGCTCCGCGATCGATCCTGCGGACGCAAATTCCCTGTTCGGCGATGCGGCCGAAGCACGCGCGGGCACGGCCGCATCCGCGCCGACCCAAAGAATCCGCGAGAGGTCCACACCCGCCGCGGCGATGCTGCGCGGGTCGAAGGCCCCCGCCGAATCGATCCACGCGGCGACCTCGCCGCGCCGGGTGGCGATAACGGCGAAGGCGGCAGCGAGCGAAGTTCGCCCAAGCCCGGGCCGCCCGACGATCTCACTCACCCGGCCACGGACGATTCCGCCGCCCAGGATGGCGTCGAGCGAAACGATGCCGCAGCTTAGGCGCCGGTCCTTGCGGGTAAGCTCGCGGCCGCGAAAAACTCTTGGAAATTCAGCTATTTGTCGGTCGGTAAGAGTGCGCAGCGGCGGGGTTGCGAGAGGCTGCGGGACGGTCTGGGCTAAAGTGGCGGGAGAAGCTGCCATGATCGGATTTTCGCTTTTTTTTCGTATTTGTCAACCGAAAAAGAACGTCCGTCCGCATCCGTCCGCATCAAGCGCCGGTGACGAACCGCAAGGAAAGCGCCGGCCCTTGGTTCATTTTCCGCCACGACCGTTTCACGCTTCACATATGCGCATTGTGGCGGCCATCGTCCGCAATTCGCCATAAGTGACTGCTATGAGCGCGAGTATGCCAAGCGCGGTGGCACTATATTTGTTCATCGCGAAAGCATAAGGTCAGGACGGTCACCCACGTGACACATCCTTCCAGCTTCGCCTGCCGGCTGACGATGGGGTTTTAGTTTGTTCCTGAAACCGGGGCTGTCAGGACAATTGTGCCCGGGCGCAATTCGGCAACCTTGCTCGTGGATCGATCCTGATGCATGGCGCAAGAAATCTGACTGTGGCAAGCCAAAGGTAATTATCGATGGCCGCATCGCTCGCGCTTCGGGAAAAGATGTACCGCGCGTACCTCGAGTTTTTCGAGGTCGCCGAAAGCAAGCGGCGCTGGAACATGTTCAACGATGTGCCGTGGGAGGCGCTCGGCAGTTCCATCGGCAGCGAGCGGAAAACGGCCCGCATCGAAATCTTCTGCGCCGAGGAACTTTACCTGCCCGACTACAGCGCTGGCGGAGTCGAGTTGAGCCGTTCGATCTTCGGCACGGCCTGGTTCCAGGCTTGTTGGAGCTACGAGGAATCCAAGCACGGGCTGGTGTTCCGCGAATACCTCACGCGCTCTGGCCTGCGCTCGGAAGCCGAGGTCGCAGCCTTCGAGGAGCGCGTCCTTTCCAAGGTCTGGCGTTTGCCTTTCCAGACTCGCCGCCAGATGGCCTGCTACGGCGCGCTCCAGGAAGCGGCGACCTATATCGCCTACAAAGCGCAGAAGGACATCGCGGCGAGCGAGGGCGACAAGGTGCTGGAGGCGATCTTCTTTTACCTGAGCCGCGACGAGGCCGCGCACGCTGGCTTCTATCGCGCAGCGGTCGAACTCGAACTGGCCGAGGACCGCGGCGGTACGCTGCTCGATCTCGCCTACGTGATCGCGAATTTCAAAATGCCGGGCGATGGCCTCATCCCCGACTACCAGGAGCGGCTGCGCACTTCGGGCGCGGGCATCAGTCCGCGGATGTTCATGGAGCATGCGCTTGTTCCGACGCTGCGCAAGCTCAACACCAGCCGCGCGGAACTCAAGGGCGCGATGGCGCAAGTGAACGTGGCGGCCGAACGCGGCTACGTCCCCGCGGCGGGATGATCGCGCCCCCGGCCGGGGCACGCCACTTTTGTTGATCAGCCGAGTTGGATGGCGATCGGGCGAGTGCGCGCGGCGCTCGCCTGACCGTGCGATCCACTCACACTTCGCGGCGCAACTGGTCGTCGATCAGCGCGGCGAGGCTGTCGCGGTAGACCGACGGGGCGAGTTCGCCCAGCGCGGCCATCGCGACGCGCCCCTGCTCGGCCGCCATCGCGCGCGCCTGCGCGACGAGTTTGGGCTCGCGCAGCACCCTGAGCGCGCGCTCCAGCGCCGCGCCCTCCATCCGCGTGCCGTTGCCGACGAGCGCCTTCAATTCCGGATTCGCCGCCACGCCCAGCACCACCGGCAGCGACGGAATGCCCGCGCGCAAATCCGATCCGACCGACTTGCCGATCTTCTCCTCGGGGCCGAGGATGTCGAGCAGGTCGTCGATCATCTGGAACGCCATCCCGACCGAGCTGCCGAGATGCTGCATGGTGTCGATGGTGCGCCGCGGCGCGCCCGCGAGGTCGGCCGCGACTTTGCCGCCGGCCGCGAACAGCGAGGCGGTCTTACGCGCGATTACGGCGAGGTAGTCCTTGAGGCTGGTGGCCGCGTTGTGGCGCAGCCGCCCCTCCATCACCTCGCCCTCGGTCAGCTGGATGCAGGCCTGCGCGGCCGTGCGCACGAGGTTTTCCTCGAAGCGGCCGCACAGCTCGAAGGCGCGGCAAAACAGATAGTCGCCGGCCACCAGGGTCGCCGCCGGGCCGTAACGCGCGAGCGCCGACGGCTTGCCGCGCCGCAGCATCCCGCCGTCGATGATGTCGTCGTGCAGGAGCGTGGCGGAATGGATCAGTTCGATCGCGATCGCGGCGTCGATCGCGTTGGGCGCGGTGCGGTCGGTGCCGCCGCAGGCGCGATGGACCAGCAGGACGAAGGCCGGGCGCAGCCGCTTGCCGGCGCCGTCGACCAGGTAATGGCAGATTTCCGAAATCAGCGCCTCGTTGGAATTGAGCAGCGCGCCAAGCTTCTCCTCGGCGCTATATAAATCGGCCTCGACCACGCGCGCCGGATTCACCGCGGCGCTGGCCGGCGCGATCGCGGCGGCGGCGCCGCCCATTTTGCTTCGGTCCACGATGCTCACGTTCCCCGGGTCATCGGAACAGATCAATCTCGGCGGGGCGAATCAGGACTTTCGCGCTGCCCGCGCAGGGCTCGTAGGAGTAGCCGCGCACCAGCACGGCCGGGATGGCGCCCGCCTTGGGCATCAGCAGGCCCGCGCCCGCGGCGATTTCGTCGGCGACGGCGATCACCGTGTGATGCAGTTCGCGGCCGCTTAAGTCGCTGGTGCCGCGCAAATCGAGCAGCGGGTTCATCCCGGCGATCCCCAGGCAGACCTCGGTCAGGCCGTCGCGCCACGGCCGCCCAAACGTATCGGTTACCAGCACCGCGATCTCGACTCCGGTGCTTTTGCGAATCTCCTCACGGATGCGGGCGGCCGAGCGGTCGGCATCCTCGGGCAGCAAAATCGCCCGCCCGTCGGCCATGCTGTTGGACTCGTCGATCCCGGCGTTGGCACAGACCCATCCGGGGCCGGTCTCGACGATCAGTACGCCGTGGTCCATGCGCACGATGCGGCTGGTCTGCCGCAGCACCAGCTCGACCGCGCGCGGGTCCTTGTCCCAGCGGGCGGCATACGCCGTGGCCAGCGCGGAGGGTTCGATGTCGCGCAGCTCGCACGTGCGTCCCTCGGACTTCGAGATTACTTTCTGGCACACCACGAGGATATCGCCGCGCGCCGGTTGCATCCCGCCCGCGGCCATCGCCGCGCAAATCAGCCCGCCTAGGTTGTCGCCCGGGCCGACCAGCGGGATGCCCTCGATTGCGGTGAAGGTCACCGATCTCATTGACCGTTCAGCCTACACCTCAAGGGCGCGCAGAACCACGTCCGCCAGGCGGGCCGCACGCGCTTCATCGGCCATGATGGTGTCGGTGACGACCGCGCGCATCCCGAGCTTTTCGACCGCCGCCGCCGCGCGCCGGTCGGCCCGGTCGAGCACGAAGACCGCGCAGACGTCGCGGTAGAGGCGCGCCACGCCGAGCGCCGAGGCCTCGTGGCCCAGCCCGCGCAACATCTTATCGGCCGGGCCTTTGACCGCCTTGCCGCCGACGATGGGGCTGATCGCGGCGGCGCGCGCGCGCGCGCCGCGCAGCGCATCGCGCATCCCGCCAAGCGCGAGGATCGGCCCGATCGAGACGAACGGATTGGACGGCGCAATAATCACCGCGGCCGAACAGCGGATCGCGCCGAGCGCCGCGCCGAGCGGCCGCGCGCGCGCCGCGCCGCGCAGTTCGATTCGTTCGACCACGCCGCGAAAGCGCCGGCGCACGAAGTACTCCTGGAACGGGATGGCGCCGCGCCCGCGCACTTTCACGAAGGTGCGCACGCGGTCGTCGCTCATCGGCATCACCTGCGCGCGCACCCCGTAGCGCCGCGCGATCTCGGCCGTGATCCGGCTCAGCCGCTCGCCGGCGCGCATCCGTTCGGTGCGGAACAGATGGGTCGCGAGGTCGCGATCGCCCAGATTGAACCAGGCTTGGCCGTAAAAGCGGTCCAGCGCGCCAAGCACGTTGAAGCTCTCGCCCTCAAGGCCCCATCCGGTCGCCGGGTTGGAGGCCCCGGCCAGCGTATAGACGATGGTGTCGAGGTCGGGCGAGACGTGGAGTCCGTAGAACTCCTCGTCGTCGCCGGTGTTGACGATTACGCTCTGCCGCGGCTGGCCGGCGGCGCGCACCAGCCCGCGCAGGAACTTAGCCGCACCCACTCCCCCCGCAAGCGTGGTGATCGGCCTGATGCTGTGGGGATGGAACCGTGGTGATCGGCCGCGCGCCATTAGGAGCCTTCTTCCCGTAGAGCTTCTTGTAAAGCGTGCTGCGTTCGACCGCAACCCGGCCCATCGCGCGCGCCTGCTCTTCGATTACGTCGACCGCGACGAACTCGCCGGCATCCCCGCCGGCCTGGGCCGTGATGCTTTCCTCCATCAGCGTGCCCGAGAAATCGTTGCATCCGGCCTTCAGCGTGAGTGCGGCGAGCTCGACGCCGAGCTTGACCCACGAGGTTTGCAGGTTGTTGATTTGCCCGCGCAGGAACAGGCGCGAGGTTGCGTACATCTGGAAGTCGAGCGTGCCCTTGGGCGGCGGCTCCGAGACCAGCCCCTTGCGGAAGAGCACCGTGTTTTCGTGGATGAAGCGCAGGGGCACGAACTCGGTGAAGCCGTGGGTCTGCTTCTGGATGTCGCGCAGGAGACTGAGATGGTTGACGACGTGGCGCGGGCTTTCGACGTGCCCGTACATCACGGTCGCGGTGGTCGGCACGCCGAGCGCGTGGGCGGTGGTGATGATGTCGACCCAAGTGGCGACGTCGACCTTCTTGTGGCTTAAGATTTCGCGCACACTATCGTCGAGGATCTCGGCCGCGGTGCCGGGAATCGATCCCAGTCCCGCCTCGCGCAGCATCGCGATGTACTCCGGGTACTCCATCCGCACGCGCCGTGCGCCGAACATGATCTCCATCGGCGAGAACGCGTGGATATGGATTTCGGGGTAGCTGCCTTTGATCGTCCGCAGCAGGTCACGGTACTTGAAGTCCGGCATCTCCGGATTGATTCCGCCCTGCATGCAAATCTCGGTCGCGCCGCGCGCTAGCGCGTCGCCGACCTTGTTGAGGATGGCCTGGCCGGAATGGTCGTAGGCGTCCGACTCCCAGCGCTGGCGCTTGAAGCCGCAGAACTGGCATCCGACGAAACAGATGTTGGTGAAATTGATGTTGCGGTTGACCACGTAGGTGACTTCGCCGCCGACGTCCTCGGCGCGCGCCAGGTCGGCGCATTTTATCGCGGCGCTGAGATCGTCGCCCTCGGCGGTGTAGAGCAGCAGGCCCTCTTCGGCCGTCAGCTCCTGGCGCTCCAGGCTGCGCTTAAGCGCCGCGCGCACGCCGGGGCCGGCCTTGTCCATCAGCGCGCCAAGCGGCGCGGCCTCGATCTCGTCGACATAGTTGCGCAGCTCTTGCAGGTTCACGATGCACCTCCGTCGATCTCCGCGCCGTGCCGTGCGAGCGCCGGACGGAGCTTCGGGTCGATCCAGTAATCATCGACGTATTCGGGATAAATTGCGAGCCGCTCGCGCAATTCGAAGCCGGCCCGTGCGCAGCGCTCGGCCAGCCGCTCGAGGTGCGGCCACGGCGCTTCGGGATTGACATAGTCCTTGCTGAGCGGCGAAATGCCGCCCCAGTCGTTGATCCCGGCGGCCAGGAACATCTCGATCTCGTTGGGCGATAGATTGGGCGGCGCCTGCACGTTCATCTGCGGACCCAGCACCAGGCGCGCGGCCGCGATCGCTCGCGCCATCTCCATCGCGTCGGGCTCCGGCGCGCCGGCCATCGCGATCTCCGGCTTGGCGCGGAAATTCTGGATGATCACTTCCTGGATATGGCCGTAGCGTTCGTGCAAATCGCGGATCGCCAGCAGGCTCTGCGCCCGCTCGGCCGGGGTCTCGCCGATCCCGAGCAGGATGCCGGTGGTGAACGGGACGCGCGCCTCGCCGGCCTCCGCGATCATCCGCAGCCGCACCACCGGGTCCTTGTCCGGGGCCCATTGATGGACCTGGCCGCGCCCGCGCAGCCGGTTCGCAACGTTCTCGAGCATCAGCCCCATGCTGACGTTGAGCGGCCGCAGCATCACCATCTCGTCGCGGGTCATGATGCCGGCATTGGTATGCGGCAGCAAGCCCTCGCCGAGCGCGATCTCGCAGGCCCGCGCGACGTACTCGATCGTGCTGCGCGCGCCCAGGCGCGCGAGCGTCTCGCGGTATTCCTTGAAGGCCAGCTCGGGCTTGTCGCCCAGACATATCAGCGCCTCGCGGCATCCCAGCGCCCGGCCGCGCCGCGACCATTGCGCGATCTCGGCCGGGGCCATCGTCCACGCTCCCGGATCGCCCGCGTCCTTGCGAAACGTGCAGTAGGTGCAGCGGTCGCGGCAGA
The DNA here is from genome assembly GCA_021827495.1 of Deltaproteobacteria bacterium. GTDB lineage: Bacteria > Desulfobacterota > Binatia > Binatales > Binataceae > JAKAVN01. The sequence goes on from JAKAVN010000025.1 coordinate 27,840, forward strand.
GGTTGGTGACCGGCAGGAAGACCTTGCGCGAATAAGTGACGACGCGCCCCTTGGCGCGATCGCGCATCGTGCCCGCCGCCGCCAGCAGGGCCGGCAGTTCGTCCGCCGAGCACTCGATAAGCGCAAGCGCGTCGGCCTCGCCAAGCCGCGCGCCGCCGCGCGCCCGGTCAAGGATTTCGCGTATTTGCGGGGATCCGGAGCGCCCCACAACCGCCGAGGGCTGCGCAGTCGTCATTGCATCGCCGTTTATAGGCTATTTCCCCAACCCCCGCAAACCCGCCCCGCTGCCATCGCATACCCTGAACGTCGCCGTGTCGAGCGAATGTCCATCCCCCGCCCGATCGCGGCCCATAGTGTACGGGGCAACGGCGGGTCAGGCCGCGCCGTCGCGCCGGACGCAACTGATAGTCGCGCCCCGGCGGTGGGACAATCTGCCCGCGCGCAATTGCGGCGCTGGCCCGAGCCTCGGCGCAGCGCGGGCGAAGAATACACGCTTTTGTGTGAACGGTAAGGCTGCGATAATCTGAGCATTAGATGCTGACCGGCGAGGTGCCCGGCGAGGTGCATGATGGCTGAGGTCGAAGGCGCGAGCGCGCCCGCTGCTAGCGGCGCCAGCCGCGTCGAATACGAGTTGCAACTTTACTACTGGATGAAGCTCATCCGGGGTTTTGAGGAGCGCGTCTCGCGGCTTCATCGGCAGAACAAGATTCTCGGCGGCGTCTACTCGGGCGCCGGCCAGGAAGCGATCGTCACCGGCATCTGCGCGCCGCTGCAGGAGGGCGACCTGGTCGCCCCGCTGCATCGCGACCTCGGCGTCTTCCTGATGCGCGGCGTCGATCCGGGCCGCCTGATGGCGCAGTTGATGGGCAAGGAGACGGGGCTGTCGCGCGGCAAGGACTCCTTTCTCCACGGCGGCGACCTGGAGCATGGAATTTTCGGCTCGACCTCGATGCTGGGGTCGTCGCTGCCGGTGGCGGCCGGCGCGGCGCTCAAGTTCCAGATCAGGAAGGAAAAGCATATCGCGGTCGCCTTCTTCGGCGAGGGCACCGCCTCGCGCGGCGACGTGCACGAGGCGATGAACTTCGCCGGGGTGCGCAAGTTGCCGGTGGTCTTCGTGTGCGAGAACAATCGCTACGCCTACTCGACGCCGCTGGAGAAGCAGATGGCGATCGAGGACGTCGCCTCGCGCGCCACGGCCTACGGCTTCAAGGGCCACGTGGTCTCGGGCAACGACCTGCTCGCCGTGGTCGAACTGAGCGAGCGTGTGATGAGCCGCACGCGCGAGGGCGGCGGCCCGGCGTTGATCGAATGCAAGACCTACCGCTACCGCGGCCATAGCGAGCACGACCCGGCGCTCTACCGCGACAAGGAAGAGCTGGTGGAATGGGAAAGCCGCGACCCGATCCCACAATACGAGTTTTATCTGCAGAAAAGGGGCCACGACCTCAAACGCATCCGCGAAGAGGTTGACGCGCGGGTGAACGCGACCGTCCAAGGCGCGGTCGAATTCGCCGAGCAGAGCCCGCTGCCCCGGCCCGAGGAAGCGCTCGAGGACCTCTATGCGCCGTCGGGCTCCTCCGCCACCGCCGGCAACCCTCGCGGGTCCTGACCGCCGCGCAAAAAAAATCCCGCTCCCCGAACCTCAACTGCTGGAGCCCGATGGAAGCCACCTACCTCAAAGCTATCAACCAGGCGCTGCATGAAGAGATGCGCCGCGACGACAACGTTTTCGTGATGGGCGAGGACGTGGGCGAGCTGGGCGGCGCGTTCAAGGTCACCGAGGGGCTGCTCGAGGCCTTCGGCGAAGACCGCGTGATCGACACCCCGATTTCCGAAACACTGATCGTCGGCGCCGGAATCGGCGCGGCGGTCCTGGGGATGCGTCCGGTGCTGGAGATGCAGTTCGGCGATTTTATCTCCTGTGCCTTCGACCAGATCGTCAACACCGCCGCGACGTTGCGCTACCGCCATGGCGGCCAGGCCTCGTGCCCGCTGGTGCTGCGCGCCCCCTCGGGCGCGGGCGTGCACGGCGCGCTCTTCCATTCGCAGAACCCGGAGGCCTGGTTCACCCGCGTGCCCGGTCTCAAGGTGGTCGCGCCGGCCACGCCGTACGACGCCAAGGGCCTGCTGAAAAGCGCGGTGCGCGACGACAACCCAGTGATCTATTTCGAGCACAAGCGCCTGTACCGCAGTATCAAGGAAGACCTGCCCGAGGGCGACTTCACCGTGCCGATCGGGCCGGCCGAGCTGCGGCTCGAGGGCCGCGACCTTTCGATCATCACTTACGGTGGGACGCTGCATCAGTCGCTCGACGCGGCCCGAATCGTCGAGAAGGAAGGCGGACTCAAGGTCGAGGTGCTCGACCTGCGCACCCTGCTGCCGCTGGACCGCGAGGCGATCCTTGCGACCGCGCGCAAGACCGGCAAAGTATTGATCGTGCACGAGGATCGGCTGACCGGCGGTATCGGCGGCGAGGTCGCGGCGATCATCGCCGAGCACGCCTTCGATTATCTCGACGGACCGATAAGGCGGGTTTGCGCGCTCGATGCGCATACCGCGTTCAGTCCGCCGCTGGAGGAGTACATTCTCCCCAACACCAACAAGATCGTCGAGGCGATCCGCGAGCTCGCGGCGTATTAGGGGCAGGCCGCCATGTCGATCGAAGTAACGATGCCGCAGATGGGCGAGAGCGTGGTCGAGGGGACGGTCACCAGATGGCTGGTCAAGGAGGGCGACCGCGTCGAGGAGGACCAGCCGCTGTGCGAGATCTCGACTGACAAGGTCGATACCGAAATACCCTCGCCGGGCGCGGGTGTGATCGCCAAGCTGATCGCGGCCGAGGGCCAGACTTTGCCGGTGGGCGCGGCGCTCGCGGTAATCGAACCTGCGGCGGTGGCT
>JAKAVN010000189.1 GCA_021827495.1 Deltaproteobacteria bacterium
CTCGACGCGTCCGGAGGGTGATCGAGGACAGAGCGTCGGTTGTTAGCTAAACAACGCTAAGATCGAACGTCTCGCGAACATTCCGGCTGCGTTGCTACTGGCGCCTGCTTCCTCAGCCACGTAGCGCTTTATAGAGCGCCGTTTTCCCCACTTTGACCCGACTTCAACAGTAGAACCCGGAACGATACGAGAAGGGGCGCGATAGGAGATTGAAAGATAATGGTTTTTTCTGAGCTGTTTGGGGATTTTTCAAAAACGTAGTGCCACGTATCGCGCGATTGTGTTTTGATTATACTTGGGTTGGCTCCATAGCGTGGTGTCCGGAGTCGAGGTCATGTTCTTCCGCATCAAACCATCAGGTGGCCGTCGCTACCTGCAGATCGTCGAGAATAAGCGGGTCGATGGCAAGGTCCGCCAGGTCGTCCGGCTGACCATCGGCCGGATGGACGAACTCGAAGCAAGCGGCCAGCTCGCCAGGCTCCTGGCCTCCGGCGCCCGCCATTGCGAGCAGATGATGCTGCTCTCCGCCATGGAGAATGAGGTGACCACGCTGAACATGCGGCGGTTCGGCGCGCCATTGCTGTTCGGCCGACTGTGGCAGGAGAACGGGATCGCTGCGGTACTCGAGGATCTGCTGGCCGGTCGGCAGTTCGAGTTTCCGGTCGAGAGGGCTGTGTTCGCCACCGTGCTCCACCGGATCATGGTCTCGGGCTCGGATCGTGCCTGCGACAAATGGCTCGACGATTACGACATTCCCGGCACCGAGGATCTCGCTCTGCATCACCTCTACCGTGCCATGGCCTGGCTCGGCGAGGAACTGCCGGAGGCAGAGCAGACGGATGCCACGCCCTTTGCGCCACGGACGGTGAAGGATCTGGTGGAAGAGCGTCTCTTCGCCCGGCGGCATGATCTGTTCACCGATCTCTCGGTCGTGTTCATGGACACCACCTCGCTGTATTTCGAAGGTGCCGGCGGCGAGACGCTGGGCGCGCGGGGCCATTCCAAGGATTACCGCCCACAGCTCGCGCAGATGATCCTCGGCGTGGTGATCGATCAGGACGGCAGGCCGATCTGCACCGAGATGTGGCCGGGCAACACCGCCGATGTTTCGGTGCTGGTGCCGGTGATCGACCGCCTGCGGTCGCGCTTCGGCATCGGTCGGGTCTGCGTCGTCGCCGATCGCGGCATGATCAGCGCGGCGACGATCGCCGCTCTGGAGGAGCACGGGCTGGAATACGTCCTCGGCGCAAGGGAACGCACCGACCGCATCGTCCGTGATCTGGTGCTGGCCGATGAGCGCCCCTACACCCCGCTTTGCCTCGAGCGTGCCGGTGGCGACGAGACACAGCTCTTCATCAAGGAGGTCAAGGTCGCGGGCAAGCGTTACATCGTCTGCCGCAACGAGGCGGTGGCCATCGAAGAGGCCGAGACCAGGCGCCAGGTGGTCGCCGCCCTCGATCGTCAGCTGACGCGAGGCGACAAGGCGCTGATCGGCAACTCCGCCTATCGCCGCTTCCTGCGCCCGGTCAGCAACACACGGCCGGCACGAAAGCGCAAACTCTTCGAGATCGACGCCGGCAAGCTCGCCGAGGAAGCCCGCTTCGACGGCGTCTTCGTGCTGCGCTCCAACGCCCGGATTTCACCGCTGCAGGCGGTGCTCCGCTATCGGGATCTGCAGAATGTCGAACGGCTGTTCCGCGTCGCCAAGGCGACGATGCGTACCCGACCGATCTACCATTCCTCCGACGCCGCGATCCGCGGCCACGTGTTCTGTTCGTTCCTCGCCCTGATCATGCACCAGGCCCTGGACGAGAAGCTCCGCCGTGCCGGCACGCGGGTCGAATGGGCCGATCTCCTGCGCGATCTCGACCGGCTGCAGCACGGCGAAATCAGCCAGAACGGCAAGCGCTGGCAGGTCCGCACCGAAGCCGGCGTCGCGGCGGCCACAGCCTTCAAGGCCGCCCGTATCGCCCTGCCGCCCCGTCTTCAGACCCCGCAGCAAGCCGCAGCCTGATCCGCCATTCAATCCGTCCTGTAGTGCCACAGTCCAGACCCGCGCCCGATTTCGCACGCCTATTCAATTGCTTAGGAAAACACGCTGTTTAACTGGGGTTTGAGGCGGGTTGCAGCCTCGCGCACGGTCATGCCTTTGGCGATGATGACTCGCGCGCGTTCGAGCTTCTCGCCGGTGACGACGGGCTTGCGCCCACCTTTGCGGCCCCGTGCCGCGGCGGCTGCGAGCCCGGCACGTGTCCGTTCCTGTATCAGGTCGCGTTCGAACTGCCCCAGCGCGCCAAACAGGTGAAACACAAGCCGCCCCCCAGGCGTGGTGGTGTCGATCGCCTCGGTGATGGAGCGGAACCCGACGCCGCGTTTCTCCAGCGTCGCCACTGTCTCGATCAAATGCGGCAGCGAGCGGCCGAGGCGATCCAGCTTCCAGACAATCAGCACGTCGCCGTCCCGTACATAGTCGAGCGCAGATCGCAGTCCCGCACGATCGGCCCACGCCCCAGAGGCTCGATCTTCAAACACCTTCGCGCATCCGGCTGCCGCGAGTGCGTCGAGTTGCAGCGTCGGGTCCTGGTCGATCGTGCTGACGCGCGCGTAGCCGACATTCGCCACGGTGATCTGTCCGTTTTCCTGTCCGGCAATCATCTTGTCCGGCTTGCCGTTGGAAGTCCAGGGTTTACGGACAGTCCGGGCGTGGCCGCTCAACGTTCGGTTGACGGACAGCCCCGAGTAGGGTCGCCGTCATCCGATGGAGGACAATGATGGCGCACCGGCAACTGCTGACCAACGATGAGCGCGTCGCTCTTCTTGGCATCCCTGCCGATCCCGACGGCATGGCGCGACGTTTCACCTTGTCCCGGGCCGATCAGAACCTCGTGGCGAACCGGCGTCGGGATGCCAATCGAATCGGTTTTGCCGTACAGCTCGCCTTGCTCCGTTACCCCGGCATCGCCCTTGCGCAGTTGGAGCAACCCGTCGAACAACTCGTTGAATGGCTTGCAGCCCAGCTGGAAATCCCAGCGGCGCCGTTCGTCGAGTACGCGAACCGCCCGCAGACAATGACAGACCACGCCAGGCTGCTCGCCACCACCCTGGGACTCCGGCCACCGGTTAGCGCCGACCTACCGATAATGATCGAGGCCGCGGCGCAAGCCGCCTGGAGTACTGATCGCGGACAGCCGATCGCCGCCGCGGTCGTCGCCGCATTGCGCACCGCGTGCATCATCCTCCCGGCTGCCGGTGTGATCGAACGCACCGCGATCGCTGGTCGAGCCCGAGCCCGAACACGCGCGACACATGCATTGCTGACGGGCCTTTCCGATGAGCAGGTGGCCAGACTTGACGGGCTTCTCGTCATCGATCCTTCCGTGAACATGACGTCGTTTGGCTGGCTGAAGGCTGTGCCGATCGCACCGAAAGCGGATCACATCCGCGAATTGCTGGAACGGCTGCAGCTGGTCCGCGGCATCGGCCTTCGTCCCGAGATTGCCGGTCGCGTTCACGAGGAGCGCCTGAGGCAATTCGTTCGGGAAGGGTACGCGTCCGATGCTCATCAGCTCGGGCGCTATGCCGCGCACCGGCGGCGCGCAATTGTCGTGGTGACCATCCTCGACCTGGAAGCGCGATTGACGGACGTGGTGCTGGACATGGCCGACAAGCTGATCGGCGGCTTCTTCGCCAAGGCACGCAACGTCACGCGTCAGCGCTATGTGGCAAGCGCCGGGAACGTCGGCCGACTCATGCGTCTGTTCCATGGCACCATTGACGCACTGGCCGCGGCGCAAGAAGCCAAGAGCGACGCATTCGAGGCCGTAGACGAGGCCGTTGGCTGGCCAAAATTGCTGCGTGTGCGCGACGAAGTCAAAGAGTTGGCCAACCTCGCTGACGAAGATCCTTTGCTGCGTGCCGTCGATCGCTGGAGAACGCTGCATAAATTCGCGCCTGCTTTGATCGAGGCGTTGGAGTTTCGGTCGGCGCGCGCGGGAGATCCAATGCTGGCCGCTCTCAGACTGTTGGTCGAATTGAACCAGTCAGGCAAACGCGAAGTCCCGCCGGACGCGCCCATGCCGTTCCGCAAGGAATGGCGCCGGTTGGTGTTGGAGGCTGCACAGCCGAACAGGCGTCTCTATGAAATGGCCGTTTTGGCCACGCTGCGGGACAAACTGCGATCGGGCGATATCTGGGTCGAGCGTTCATCCGACTATCGCCGCTTCGACAGTTACCTGTTGCCAACGGCGGCGGTCCCGGCTGTCGCCGCGGAACTCGAACTGCCCACCACGGCGGACGAATGGCTCGCCGCGAAAGGTCAGGAACTGGACCGGCGGCTGAAGCAATTCTCGCGCCGGTTGCAACAGGGCGACCTCGAAGGAGTCGAATTCATCGGCGACCGCCTGAGTGTGACCCCGGTGAAGGCCACCGCCACACCGGAGGCCCAGGCGTTCGCGGACGGGATCGAGGCGATGATGCCTCGTGTCCGCATCACCGAATTACTGCATGAAGTAAATAGGGCCACGGGCTTCGCGTCCGCATTCACCAATCTTCGTACGGGCGAGCAATCCGAAGATGACAACGCGCTGCTCGCTGCGATCCTCGCAGATGCCACCAACCTTGGCCTCGGACGCATGGCGGCCGCCAGTCATGGGGTCACACGCGACAAGCTCGTCTGGACAGCCGACGCCTATATCCGTCCAGAGACCTATAAGGCCGCGCTGGGCAAGATCATCGACGCCCATCATGCGTTGCCTGTCGCGGGCACCTGGGGAGATGGCACGACCTCATCGTCGGACCGGCAATTCTTCCGGTCTGGCAAACGGGGTGACACCGCGGGCGCCGTGAATGCCAGATACGGAAACGATCCAGGTCTGGGCTTCTACACCCATGTCTCCGATCAGCACGGCCCCTACAACGTCCGGGTCATGTCGGCGACCAGTCACGAAGCCCCTTACGTGCTGGACGGCCTCATGCATCACGGAACCGGACTGCGAATCGGGACGCACTATACTGACACCGGCGGCGCTTCCGACCACGTATTCATCCTGTGCGCGATGCTGGGGTTCCGATTCTGTCCGCGGTTACGAGACTTCCCCGATCGCAAGCTCGCCTGCATCGAACCAATCGCAATCTACAAAGACTTGCAGCCCATCATTGGGCGGCGGATCAGGACAGACGTCATCCGCGAGTACTGGGGCGAGATTCTACGTCTTGTCGCTTCGTTGAAGGCCGGCACGGTACTGCCATCGGCTATGCTGAGACGGCTGGCGGCCTACCAGCGCCAAAATCAGCTCGATCTGGCGCTGCAAGAACTGGGGCGCATTGAACGCACGCTGTTCATGTTGGACTGGTTGGAATCGCCTCTGCTCCGACAGCGGTGCCAGGCGGGCCTGAACAAAAGCGAGCAGCGCCACGCATTGGCTCAGGTGATCTGTACCTTCAGGCAGGGTCGCATCGCCGACCGAGGGCAGGACGCGCAACAATTCCGTGCATCGGGTCTCAATCTGGTAATTGCCGCCATCGTTTATTGGAACTCGACCTATTTCGCGGATGCCATCGATCACATGCGGGATCGCGGAAGGGGGGTGCCCGACGAACTGCTTGCCCACACGTCGCCTCTGATGTGGGAACACATCGGCTTCTCCGGCGATT
>JAKAVN010000190.1 GCA_021827495.1 Deltaproteobacteria bacterium
CGTCGCGGCTCGGGAATCAGTCCCCGCACCACCTCCCACTGCTCCTCGGCCAGCTCCACCCCACTTCCACCTCCACCGCGGGTCGTCCGCCCACGGCTCAGAATACCCCAATAACCCCGACCAAACCATTTATGAGACTGCTTCTAGCAGGATCCAACCCGTCAAGCTGCCAGATCGAGCGGCTTATGGGCCGAAATTACAAATTACCGATCTCCAGCCTGATGAGTTTGATGTAATAGAATGATGGACGCTTTGACCCAAATGCTCGAACGCTATGACAAGCAAATTGCTGCTGGCATTCTCGCTCGTGCGGCGTTCGAGGTCGAAACGGGACAGGAATATCGAAATTCGATCGTCGACAACGAGCAGGCAATACGAAGGGCGTTGATCGCTCAAGCTCGTGCAAAACTCGGACTTAAACCGGACGAAGAAAATCCAGACGTCATTGATAAGATAAGATCGTGTCTCGATAGCGAGTCAGAGCGCCTTGCGGGGTCACCGCACGCAACATCGGCGTTTGAAAGACTGATCGCGCGAGGAGACGTCCCCTCCGATCTTTACAACATCAGAATCATTGCAAACATAGAGAACTTTTTTGGGAAGGATTTCGCTCGCGAAAAAGATTTCATCGAGCGTACCGTCCGAGCGCCCAATAGAGAACAACATTTCGGTGTAGAAGGCGACGCAGAAGCGCCTCGCTTAGTTTCGTTATTTACCCGCGAGTTTAAGACTCCCTTTCCAGCTCGGAACTTTACGATGCTGGTCGCCGGCCAGCGCGGAGACGGGCAAGTGCTCGACGTACACATGGCTTGGCGCCTAGACGCGTCGAAAGTTTATCCAAGTGGTGCGCCTGATCTAGTCGAACTACTTCGACGATTCGCCGACGTTTATGGCGCCGACATCACGCTCAACGGACAAAGAGGCCGTTTCTTTCTGACTACGGCGCGTGACGTCCCCGCAAAGATGACCGTGAGCGTCGGGACGAAGACTGCAAAAGAACTGACGGTGACGCGGTTCGTTCAGCAAAACCCCCAAAACCGGCAGGATGTATGCTGCACTTGTGATGGCGGTCGATTTGGATCTTTATCGAGCGACGCTCAAACACTGGGACTGCAAGGAGATTTTCTAGGGCCTCGGCGGGGCGTTCCTTCAGACCTCGCCGCCGAGGGCGTGACCGAAGCCACGGTATCGCCGGCGCGCTTCGGCGTCCTCGCCGGACCTTGCCGCCGCCGCCAAACGCGGCGGCCGGCGCTGTCGCGCGGGCGCGGCACTCAGGCTAAGATGCTTATCCGGGTTAATCAGCCGGGTGACGGCGCATGATCGCGATAGTTGATTACAAGGCGGGGAACCTCACCAGCGTGGCGCGGGCGCTCGAGCATCTCGGCCACCAATGCGAGATTACCGATCGCCCCGAGCGCGTGCGCGCCGCCGACCGCGCCATCCTGCCCGGCGTCGGCGCCGCCGGCGCCACGATGGAAAACCTGCGCGCGCTGGGTCTCGACGAGGTTCTGCGCAACGACGTCGCCCGCGCCGGCAAGCCTTTCCTGGGCATCTGCATCGGAATCCAGGTGCTGCTCGATCAGAGCGAGGAGGACGACACGCGCTGTCTCGGAATTATCGCCGGGCGCGTGGTGCGCTTTCCGGCGGCGGTTGACGGCCGCCCGCTGAAAGTCCCGCAGATCGGATGGAACCGCGTGCGCCAGGTCCGGCCCCATCCGGTGTTCCGCGGCGTCCCCGACAACACCCACTTCTACTTCGTCAATTCCTACTACCCGATCCCCGACGACCCGGCACTGGTGATCGCGGCCAGCGACCACGGCGTGCCATTTTGCGCCGCCATCGCGCGCGACAACGTCGTCGCCACCCAGTTCCATCTCGAGAAGAGCGGCGCCGCGGGGCTCCGCCTGCTCGACAACTTCTGCCGGCTCAAGCTCTAGCGCCGTGATCGCCAAACGCATCATCCCCTGCCTCGACGTGCGGGCGGGCAAGGTCACCAAGGGCGTCCAGTTCCTGGACAATGCCGACGTCGGCGACCCGGCCGCGATGGCGCGCTACTACTACGAGCAGGGCGCCGACGAGCTGGTGTTCTATGACATCACCGCCTCCAACGAGTGGCGCGGGATCATGCTCGGCGTGGTGCGCGCGGTGGCGCGCGAAATCTTCATCCCGTTCAGCGTCGGCGGCGGCTTGCGCACGCTCGAGGACATGCGCGCGGTGCTGCTGGCCGGCGCCGAGAAAGTCTCGATCGACTCGGGCGCGGTGCGCGACCCGAGCCTGATTGCGGCCGGCGCGCGCGCCTTTGGCAGCCAGTGCGTCGTGCTCTCGATGCAGGTCAAGCGCACGGGCCGCGCCGGGCTGCCCTCGGGCCACGAGGTCATAATCGACGGCGGGCGCACGCCCACCGGGCGCGACGCGCTGGCGTGGGCGCGCGAGGGCGAGCGGCTCGGCGCCGGCGAGCTGTGCATCAATTCGATCGACGCCGACGGCACCAAGGCCGGCTACGATCTCGAAATAACCCGGATGATCGCGGACGGGGTGGGAATCCCGGTGATCGCCTCGGGCGGCGCCGGCGAGCCGCGCCATCTGCTCGAGGCGTTTACCAAGGGCGGCGCCGACGCCGCCATCGTGGCCTCGATCGTCCACTACGGCGACTGCACGATTCCCGATCTCAAGCGCTACTTGCGCGCGGGTGGAGTCGAGGTCCGCGAGGCGATCCACCTGGAGGAGAGGAGCGGCACGTGAAAATCGCGATGGCAGTGTCGGAGTTCAACTTTGATCTTACCTCCGCGATGGAGGAGCGGGCGCGCCGCCATGCCGCCTTCCTGGGGGTCGAGGTGAGCCATGTCGTCCACGTCCCGGGGGTTTTCGACATGGGCCCGGCGATCAAGAAGCTGTTGCGCCGCAAGGACGTCGACGCGGTGGTGATGATCGGCGCGGTGATCAAGGGCGACACTGGACACGACGAGATCGTCGCCAACGCCGCCGCGCGCGCCGCCGCCGACCTGGCGCTGCAGTTCGACAAGCCGGTCGCGCTCGGGATGACTGGGCCCGGGATGACCCGCGAGCAGGCCTTCGACCGCATCGACAACGCGCGCAATGCGGTCGAGGCGGCGGTCCGGATGGTGCGCACGCTCAAGGAAATCGGCGAGTAGCCGCGCTTGGAGGCCGGGCGCCGCCCTGGGTCTCCGGGCCTTCCCGGCAGTCGCGCAAGATTCGCTGACAGCCTCTCAACAGGGCGCTGTTAAAAGATCGCCGTTGCCAGCGTTGAGACGCCGCGGACGAGTTTTTATACTCGGGCCGTGGTGGGGACGTCGGACGAGGTGGCAATAAGGCGCGCGCATACTTTCTCGACGCGCGCGGCGGCGCGTATCCTCGCGATCTCGCCCGACCGTATTCGCTACTGGGTCAAGCGCTCGCTGGTGCGGCCGCTGACCCGCGGCCGCCAGATGCGCTTTGGCTTTGACGACCTGCTGGTGATGCGGCTGGCCAAGGAACTGCTGCCCACGCGCCATCATCTGGACCCGGTGCGCCGATGCCTGGAGCGGGTGCGCAGGATGTTCGGGCCGGCGCGGCCGGTCACCTCGCTCAGGCTGGCCAACTACGACGGACAGATCGTGGTGCGCGACGGCGCCGTGATGGTCGAGGCGCTAAGCGGCCAGATACTGCTCAACTTTGGCGCGCCGCCCGCGCCGGGCAAGGTCGAGGAGCGCTTCGGCCCGGCCCGCGTGCGCGAGCGCTTCGCGGAGGCGCGCCGGCTGGCCGAGAGCGACCCGCTGCGCGCGCTCACGCTGTACAGCGAACTGCTGGGACGCGAGCCGGGCAATTTCGAGGCCCACATCGACCTCGCCGGGCTGCTCGAACGCGAAGGCGATCTCGCCGGTGCGCTGCGCGCGCTGCTCGGCGCCGCGGCGATCGCCCCCACCAACGCCGAGGTCCACGTCCGCCTGGGCCTGCTCTACCGCCGCCGCGGCGACACCCACAATGCGCTCGGCAGCTTCCTGCGCGCGGCCGAATGCGATCCGCTCTCGCTCGCCGCGCATCGCAACCTCTTCGAGCTGTACGAATCGATGGGCCGCAAGCGCGAGGCGCTGCGCCATCTCGGCATGGTCCATCGCCTCACCCGCGGTTAGCCGCGCCCCTTCCCGTCCGCGAGCGTCGCTTCACGTCCCTCAAGAGGCCGCGTTGAACTGACCCGTGCGGCGGCGATAAGCTTCTAGGCGATGCCCGGCAAGACCTTGAAGCGAATCGACGTGCTGCGCCACGAACTCAAGGCGCTGCGCTATATCCTGGACAACTTCCATTCGGGCAAACTCCCGCCCGCGGCGCTGCCGCCACGCGACGACTTTCTCTCCGAACAGGCGCGCAAGATTTACGATGCGATCCTGCAGGCTCCCAGCCGCGGCGCGGCCGAAGCGCGGATCGGTGAAATGCGCCTCGATGAGGTCGACGCCGCGTCGTTCCTGCGCTTAAGCGGCGGGCACTACTACACCTACCCCGCGCTGGTGCATGAGCGCGCCGAGGCGCTGCGCGCGGGCCAGCTCAAGATCGAGGCGGCTTGAGCACGTTCGCCGCAAAGGAACTGCAGCTTCTGCTCGACTCGGCGGGCGCCCTGATCGTCTACCAGGAAGAGGGCACGCATTGGACCGGCGTGCTGGGGTTCTCCAGCCAGGAGCGGGCGCGCGAGTTCGTCGCCGCCAGCCGGCTCGAGGTCGCCGAGGTTGGTGCGATCGATCCGGCCGATCCGGCCCAGGTCGCGTCGCTGGTCAACGCGGTCAAACAGCGCGCGGTCCGCTATCTGCTGCTCGACCTAGACTGGCGCAGCGGCGAATGCGTCCAGGTCGAGTTCGAGGGCAACTCCTTCGGCGCGGCCCGCGAGCGCCGCTTCACCCCCCATCAGCATCACGATTGAGCCGCGCGCCGGCGGTGCGAATGCGATGCACGAGAGCGTGACGATCGAAGATCTCGAGCTTGCGCGCGCGCGTCTGGCGGGAGTCGTCAAGCCGACCCCGCTCATCCAAAGCGCGACGCTTTCCCGGATGCTCGGCGCGGAGGTCTGCCTCAAGCCCGAGAATTTGCAGAAGACCGGCTCGTTCAAGATTCGCGGGGCCTACAACCGGATCGCGGCGCTTTCACCGACCGAGGCCGCGCGCGGCACGGTCGCGGCGTCGGCGGGCAATCATGGCCAGGCGCTCGCCTGGGCCGCCTCGCGCGCGGGCGTGCGCGCGACGATCGTGATGCCGGCCACGGCCGCGATCGCCAAGGTTGACGCGACGCGCAGCTACGGCCAGGCGGTCGAGCTTGCGGGCGTCGACTACCTCGAGGCCCATCGCGCCGCCGAGGAAATCTGCGCGCGCACCGGCGCGCTGTTCGTCGACGCCTACGACGATCCGTTCGTGATCGCCGGCCAGGGCACGGTCGGTCTCGAGATCGCCGCTGAACTCGCGCCCGACTTCGTAGTGGTGCCGGTGGGCGGCGGCGGGCTTATCGCCGGAGTGGCGCTGGCGCTTGCGGCGCGCGCCCCGCGCGCAAAACTGATCGGGGTC
>JAKAVN010000191.1 GCA_021827495.1 Deltaproteobacteria bacterium
GGCTCGACGCCGCACTGGCGTTGCTCGGCGCCGCGGCGGCGCGCAATGCGGCGGCGGCCGTAGCCGCCGCCGCCGCCTCGCGCGCCCGCCCGCTGGAGGCGTCCGAACTCGCCGCCGCCGCCCGTGCGCTCGAAAGCGTTGCGCCGGTCGCCGGGCGGCTGCACGCGCGCAGCGTTGGCGGCCTGCTGGTGATCGACGACACTTACAACGCCAACCCGCGCTCGGTGCGCGCCGCGCTCGAGGCCGCGCACGAAAGCGCGCAGGCGCCCGGCGCGCGCCTCGTGGTCGCGCTCGGCGATATGCTCGAGCTGGGTGCGCTCGCGCCGGCGATGCATGCCGAGGCCGTGGCCGCGGTGATGCGGCTTGCGCCCGCGGCCTTCGTCGCCGTCGGCGCCGCGATGAGCGCGGCCGCCGGCGCGCTCGGCGTTTGCGGCCGCGCCGGCGTGCTCACCGCGCCGGACAGCGCTGCCGCCGCGGACCTCGTGTGCGCGCTCGTGCGCGCGGGCGACGTCGTGCTGGTCAAAGGTTCGCGGGGCATCCAGATGGAGCGCATAATCGAAGCGCTCGGTGAACGATTTGGAAATCGCGCTCAAAATTGACGTCGACACGCATCAGGGGCTCGAGGTTGGCGTGCCGCGCCTGGCGCGGATGCTCGCGGCCGAAGGCGTCGCGGCCAGCTTCTTCATCGCGATGGGTCCGGACAACTCGGGCCGCGCGGTGGTGCGCGTGCTGCGCAATCCCGGCTTCCTGAAGAAGATGCGCCGCACCAGGGCGGTCAGGATGTACGGCCTGCGCACGGTGCTTTCAGGCACGCTGTTGCCGGCGCGCCCGATTGCGCTGGCGCTGCCCGGCGTGGTGCGCGGGCTCAAGCGCGCGGGGTTCGAAGTCGGCGTGCACGGCTGGGACCATGTGCGCTGGCAGGACGGGATCGACAAGCTGGGCGAAGCGGGAATTCGCGCCGAGCTGGGCGAGGCGTTCGAGGCCTATCGCGCGATCTTCCGGCAACGGGCGCGCAGCTTCGCGGCGCCCGGATGGCGCACCAACGCGCTCGCGCTGCAAGTCCTGGACTCGATGGAGCTGAGCTATCGCAGCGACACGCGCGGCAGGACGCCGTTTCGATGCCGCGTCGGCGGCCAAGTCCTCGACACGCCCGAGATTCCAACCACTCTACCGACCCTGGACGAAGTGATGGGACGCGCGGACCTGCCCAACGCGGCCGCGGTGCTGGAATTCTATTTGACCCAATTCAACGCCGGCCGCCTCAACGTCCATACCGTGCACGCCGAGACCGAGGGGATGGCCGAGCTCGAGGGTTTCACCTGCCTGGTCCGCGCGCTGAAGGATCGCGGGGCGAGATTCGTCCGCCTAGATGAAGCCGCCGCGGGCCTGAATGGCGCGGAACTGCCGGTATGCGAGGTCGTGCGCGCGACACTGCCCGGCCGCGCCGGATGGGTCGCGGCGCAAGGCCCCGACGCAGCGTCGGCCTCAACAGAATGAGCTCTCGCGCGTCTTCTTTCGTCCACTCGACCGCGTCACGCCGGGATTGAGTGCGGCGGAGATCCGCACACAACGGAGAAGAAAAAAAAGATTTTACTCCGCTTCCCGCAACGGCAAGGGGCCGGGGGTTGGGTCTTGGTGCTCTTTGCGAAGCTCTCCCCTTCGAGCGGAGCCGAATCTAACAACTTCGGCGCGCTCAAAATTTCTCCTTGAACGGGCGCAGGTCCAACTCCTGCGTCCACGCGCTGCGCTCCTGCTGCGCGACGTGCCAGTAGGTCTCCGCGATCGCCGGCGGCGCGAGCATGTCTTCCGGCCTGAGGTCGGGGCGAAGCTGATGAATGAATGGCATGTCGATCGGGCCATCGACATTGATATAGGCCACGTGAATTCCCTGCGGCCCCAAGTCGCGCGCCATCACCTGCGCCAGCCCGCGCAGCGCGAACTTCGCCGGGCCGAAGGCCGCCGAGGCCGCAAACGGCTTGACCCCCGCGGTCGCGCCGGTGAACAGGATCACGCCCCTGCCGCGGGCGAGCATAGCGGGGACGACCGCCTGCGCGCATAGAAACGCGCCGAACGCGCCGACCCGCCACGTGGTCTCGAAGGTGCTCGGCTTGGTTTCCATCAGGCGCCCGAACGGGCGCATCGCCGCGTTGTACAGCAGTATGTCGGCTTCGCCGGCATCCTCGCGAATGCGCGCGAAGGCGGCCTCGATCTCGCCGGCCTTGCTGACGTCGGCCGGCACCGCAACCGCGCGTCCCCCCGCCGCCTTGATTTCGCCGGCCAACTCCTCGAGCTTCTCCCTGCCGCGGGCGACCAGTGCCACCGTGTAGGCGACGGCGAACCTGCGCGCCAGCGCCGCGCCCAATCCCGCGCCAACGCCCACCACCACGGCCACCGATTGCTTCGCTTCAGCCATCGGCTTGTCTCCTTGCGCGCCGCCCGCCGCTATGGACGTGCGCTCAGCGCCTGCTCGACGAACATCAGGCGGTCGTTACCCCAGAACATCTCGTCACCGACGAAAAACGTCGGCGCGCCAAACACACCGCGCGCCACCGCCGCCTCGGTCGCCGCGCGCAGCGCGTCCTTAACCGCAGGCTCTTCGGATGCCGCCGCGATCCGCTCCGCGTCGAGGCCCGCCCGCTCCATCACCCCGCGCACGATCGCCGCCTCGCCGAGGTTGAGCCCCTCGCGCCAGAAGGCGTCGAAGATCGCGCGATGGTACGCGGCGAAGACGCCCGCGCGCTCAGCCGCGATCGCGCCGCGCATCAGGCGCATCGTGTTGATGGGGAAATGCGGATTGTGGGGTGCCGGCACGCCGTAGCGCTTGGCCCAACGCTCCAGGTCGGTCATTATGTATTTTCTTTTGGCCTCAATCGAGATCGGTGAGATGTTGCCGGTCTCCTTGAACACGCCGCCGAGCAGCAGCGGCCGGTAAACCACGCGCGCGCCGCTGCGCTCGGCCAGTCCCTTGAGCTGGGTATCGGCAAGGTAGCTGAACGGACTTCCGTAGTCGAAGAAGAATTCGAGCTCACTGGCCATGCTTTCCTCCGCGCGCCCGCCAGCGTCCCCGTCGCGTTGCATCACGCAACTATGGCGTTTAGGGCTTCATAGCATCATAAGTTGCATGATGCAACTCCGGCCACCGCGCAAGCCTCGGGCGACGCGCGTGGGCTACGCCAGGAACGGATTACTGAACACGATTGTCGCCTCGCGCGCCGCGCCCACTCCGGCCATCACCAGCCGCACACCGGCAAGTTCCGCGATTCGCTCCAGGTAGCGCCGCGCATTGGGCGGCAAATCACTCAGCGCGCGCGCGCCGCTTAAGCTCTCGCTCCATCCGGGCAGCTCTTCATACAGCGGCCGCGCCCGCTCGAGCGCGCTGCGCCCGGGCGGTATCTCGTCGTAGCGCCGCGCGCCGACCTGATACGCGACGCAGACCCGTAGCGGATCGATTCCGGTCAGCACGTCGAGCTTGGTGAGCGCGAGCCCCCACATCCCGTTGAGCCGCGCGGCGAAGCGCGCGAGCACCGCGTCGAACCATCCGATCCGCCGCGGCCGCCCGGTCGCGCTGCCGAACTCCTCGCCCTCGATGCGCAACCGGTTGGCGAGCCGTCCCTTGATTTCCGACGGGAACGGTCCCGCGCCGACCCGCGTGGTGTAGGCCTTGCTGATGCCGAGCACCGCATCGAGGCGGCCCGGGGCAAGCGGCGCGCCGGAAAAAACCGCGCTCGCGATGCAGTTGGATGAGGTCACGAACGGATAGGTGCCGTGGTCGATGTCGAGCATGGCACCGTGCGCACCCTCGAACAGCACGCGCTTGCCGGCCGCGACCGCCTCGGCCAGGTAGGCGCCGGTGTCGCAGAGATACGGCAGCATCCGGCCGCGCACGCGCTTCATCTGATCGACGATCTCGCCGCCCTTGAGCGGCTTGGCCTTGAGCACTGCCCGCAGGTAGCTGTTCTTGTCGGCGATGTTGCGCGTGAGCTTGTCGCGAAAGCGCGCGAAGTTCCGCAACTCGTCGAAGCGCAGTCCGACCCGCGCCATCTTGTCCTCGTAGGCCGGCCCAATGCCGAAGCCGGTGGTCCCGATCGCGCGCCGCCCGGCCCGCGCCTCGCGCGCGTGATCGACCGCGCGATGGTACGGCATCACCATGTGCGCGTCGCAACTGAGCTTGAGCAGCGCGTCGTCGATGAAGCGCCCCCGCGCGCGCAGCGCCGCAAGCTCCTCGCAGAGCGCCAGCGGATCGACCACCGTGCCGTTGCCGATCACGCAGACCTTGCCCGCATGCAGTGCGCCGGCCGGGATCAGGCGCAGGATGAATTTTTCGCCGTCGACCACCAGCGTATGCGCGGCGTTGTTGCCGCCCTGGAAACGCACCACGACGTCAGCGTCGGCCGCCAGCAGGTCGACGATCTTGCCCTTGCCCTCGTCACCCCACTGGGTGCCGACCACCGCCACTGTCTTCATCGCGTCACATCCGTGCGCGGCGCTGCCGCGCGGCGCCTCGCTCCGGCCGCATCTGGAATCCGTGCGGACATCTTCTAAAGTTTGAGCAGCGCGGCTGAGGTTATGGCCGGGATGGTCTTGAGGCGCTCGAGCACCTCGGCCGGGACCGCCCCGTCAACCTCGACCAGGCTGAGCGCCATCCCGCCCGCGCGGTCGCGCCCCAGTTCCAGCCCCGCGATATTGATCCCGGCCTGCCCCAGCATCGAGCCCACCGCGCCGACCACGCCCGGCACGTCGCGGTTGTGCAGCATCAGGAAGTAGCCCTCGGGCACCGCCTCGACCCGGTAGCCGTCGATCCGTATCAGCCTGAGCCCGCGGTTGCCAATTACGGCGCCGGCCACCTCGTGCGCGGCGCCCGGCGTGCGCACGCTCAACGTGAGCGTGTTGATGTAATCGGTGGTTTCGCGCGAGCGGCTCTCGGTTACGCTGATCCCGCGCTCGCGCGCGATGAAGGGCGCGCTGACGTAATTGAACTCCTGCTCCAAAAAGCCGCTCAGCAGGCCCTTGAGCGCCGCCGCCGTGATCGGCTCGGCCTTGAGCCCCGCCGCCTCGCCTCCCAGGCCGACCGTGATTTGCACCGGCGGCTCGGCGATGAGCTGCGCGGCGAGCCGACCCAGCCGCTCGGCGAGCCTCAGATGCGGGCCCAGCGTTTCGAGTTCCTTGGGCGACAGCGCCGGCATGTTGACCGAATGGCTGATTACGCCGTTGATGAGAAACTCGGCAGTCTGCTGCGCGATATCGATCGCGACCTGGATCTGCGCCTCGTCGGTCGCCGCGCCCAGGTGGGGCGTCGCGATCACGCTGTCGAAGCGGAGCAGCGGATGGTCTTTCGGCGGCGGCTCCTCGACAAAGACGTCGAGCGCCGCGCCGGCGACCTTGCCCGCGGCCAGCGCCCCGGCGAGCGCCGGCTCGTCGACGATTCCGCCGCGCGCGCAGTTGATGATCCGCACGCCCGGCTTCATCATCGCGAAGGCCGCCGCGCCCACCAGCGATTTGGTGTCGCGGGTCAGCGGCGCGTGCACCGTGATGAAGTC
>JAKAVN010000192.1 GCA_021827495.1 Deltaproteobacteria bacterium
GCTTCAACGAGCTGTTTTTTCCCGACTTCGGCAACCCCGACCTCAGGCCGGAGATTTCCAGCGAATACGATGGCGGTATCACCAAGACATTTGGCGAGGCGGCGTCGTTCACAGCGACCTACTTTTCGCGCCGCGCGCATAGCCTGATCGTGGCCGAGCCGTGCACGACCTATCCGGGATGCGTCGAGGCGGCCAATGCCGGCCGCGTCGACGCCCAGGGCGTCGAGTTGGTGCCGGCGCTGCGCTTGCTCCACGGGCTCGAACTCAGCGGCAACTTCACCCTGATCGATGAAACCCACGTCTCATCGTCGCCGGAAATCCGGCCGCTGCGGGTGCCCAAGTACGCCGCCTTCGGCCTGCTGAGCTACGCACACCAGGGCCTCTGGAGCACGGAGGACGCAGTGTCGGCGAATCTCGCCTATTATTTCGTCGGCGATCGCGACGACATCAACCCGCTAACTTCTGGGATCCAGGATCACGTCGGTTATCAACTCTTCGACCTGACGATGATCTATGACGCGGGACTGCGCTGGCGGCGGGTGTGTGATGAACAGCTCTATGTGCGCTTGCAGAACTTGTTCGACCGCCATTACGCCGAGGTGCTCGGCTTCCCCTCGCCGCCGGTCAACTTCCTGGCCGGCGTGAAAGTGGATTTCTAGTGTCGTGTAACGTAAATAATTCTAGGACCCGGTGTCGCGATACTGCCTAAATGTTTGCGAAATCGCGCCTATTTCCGGCATAACTGGCGCGCGGATGCTAAACATATTTGCGTTACACGACACTAGTTGGAACGCGCGCTCAGCCGTCGCGCGACATCTCGATGCGGAAGCATTCATCGAAGGTGGCGCGGATGCGTGTGCGGCAGCTCTCAACCTCGGCCAGCAGGCGCGCGGCGCCGTCGGCTTCCCGGTATCCCATCCGGCGCGCCAGGTGGCCCAAGCTCTCGCGCTCGGTCGAGAGCGCCCAGGCGGCCTGGTCGGTCTCGATGCGCATCCGGTTCTCCAGCCGCGAGAGGAAGCGGTAGTCGGCCTCCACCTGCGCGGCTGCGGCGCGCTCGAGCAGCCCGCACTGGCCCATCCCGCGGACGAGCGCAATGGTGGCGCGGCCGGTCAGCCCTGGATGCGCGTGGCCGTAGCGCAGCGCCATCATCTGGGTCAGAAACTCGACGTCGAGCAGGCCGCCGCGGCCCTGCTTGATGTTGAGGCGGCCGCGGCCGTCGGCGCCGAGTTCACGCTCGATGCGCAGGCGCATCGCCGCGATCTCGCCGGCCTCGGCGCTGCTCAGTCCGCGGCCGAATACGAATTCGCTCCGCGCCGTTTCGACCGCCGCGCCCAGCTCGGGCTCACCCGCGATGACGCGCGCGCGCACCAGCGCCTGGCGCTCCCAGACGGCGGAACTGGTGCGATGGTAGTCGCGAAAGCCGTCGAGCGACGCCACCAGGGGGCCGGCATTGCCCGAGGGGCGCAGCCGCAGATCGATCTTGTAGGCGTAGCCCTCGCGCGTGCGCGCCTCGAGCACCGCGATGAGCTTCTGCACGATCTTGGAGGCCGCCACGCGGCTTCCTTCGGCCACCTCGCCGCGGTCGTGGTAGACAAAGATCAGATCGAGGTCCGAGTTGTAGGACATCTCGGCCGCGCCCAGCCGCCCCATCGCAACCGCCGCCAGCTCCAACGCCGGTGGAATCGGGAGCTGCGCGGCGACTGCGGCGCGCGCCAGTTCGAGCGCGCGCCGCAGCACCACTTCGGCGAGCAGCCCGAGCTCGGCCTGCACCGCGTCGGCGTCGAGGCCGCCGGCGAGATCCGCGATCGCGATGCGCAGGAACTCCTGGTGGCGGAAAGCGCGGATCGCGTCGAGGCGGCTTTCGAGGTCGGGGCTCGCCACGACCAACGCGCGCAGCTCCTCGCCGAGCTCCGCGGATGAGCGCCGCGGCCGCGCCAGGTCGGAGCGCACCAGCGTGTCGATCATGTCGGGATGGCGGATGAAAATCGTCGAGAGATAGGCGCTGGAGGCGAACAGGCTCAGCACCACGCGGCGGGTTGCGGGGTGTTGCTCGAGCAGCTCGAGAAAAGAAGTGCGCGCGCCGATCGCGGCGATGAACGAGGCGAGGTTCATCAGCGCCAGGCCGGGATCGGCGAGCTCGCGAATCTCGTCGAGCAACAGCGGGCCCAGCCGCTCGAGCAACTCGCGCCGGCGCGGCGCGGCCGCCGCCAGCGCATGTTCCGGGCCGCGCGCCAGCAGCATCAGATGTCCCGCGCTCTCCGCGGGCCGTGCGAAGCCCAGCGCTTGCAGCATGGGCGCTGACGCGTGCGGCTCGAGCGCCGCTCGCCAGGCGTGCTCGGCGGCTTCGGAAGCCGTGCGTCCGCCGCGATCCTCGGCGGCGCCCAGCATCTCGCGGAACTGCGCGGAGACCAGTCCGCGATGGCCCTTCAGTTCGGCCTCGAAGCGGGCCTGAGCCGCGGCATCCTTGCCCCGGCCCATCCGCGCCGCCAGCGCCCGGCGGCCCGCGCTGTTGGCTGGCAGCACGTGGGTCTGGAGCGCGGCGACGGCCTGTAGCTTGTGCTCGACGTCGCGCAAAAAGAGATAGGCCGCCGCGAGTTCGCGGGCGCGGGCGGGGTCGAGATAACCGAGCGCGCCGAGCCGCTCGAGCGCCGCCAGCGTCTGCGCCGTGCGCAGGCGCGGGTCGCGTCCGCCATAGACTAGGATGAGCGCCTGCACGATGAATTCCAGCTCGCGGATTCCGCCATAGCCGAGCTTGATGTTGCGCTCAACCAGGTCGGGCGCGCGCAGCTCGCGCTCGATCTGATGCTTCATCGCGCGCAACTGGCGCAGCGTGTCGAAATCGAGGTAGCGGCGATAAACGAAGTGGCTGAGCTCGCCCAGCAGCCGCCGGCCGACCTCGAGCGTGCCGGCCACCGGGCGCGCGCGCAGCAGCGCCGCGCGCTCCCAGGTCTGGCCGAAGCTCTGGTAGAAGCTGAGCGCGCCGCCAAACGGAGTGACCAGCGGCGCGTTGCGCCCGCCGGGGCGCAGCCGCATGTCCACGCGGAAGCATTTCGCCGACAAAAGTTCGGTCAGCGTCTCGCCCAGCCGCGCCACGGCCTCGGCCGCGTCGTCGGGGCCGTCGAAGACGTAGACCAGGTCGATGTCGGAGCTGAGGTTGAGTTCCTGCGCGCCCAGCTTGCCCATCCCGAGCACGCAGAACTCGCCGGCCGCGGGCGCCTTGCGTCCCGCGATGAGCCACGCGCAGTCGAGCGCCGCCGCGATGCATTCGTCGGCGAGCCGCGACATCGCGCGCATCGTGGCGGCAACGTCGAGCCGCCCGGCCAGATCGGCGATCGCGATTTGCAGGAACAGGCGCAGCTTGAATTCGCCGAGCCGGCGCGCGGCTTCCTGTCGATCCGCGCTGGGGCCGGCGGCAAAGTGGATGGCGGCGTCGATCGACTCGGCGGTGGCGCCGCGCGCGGCGCGGAAGAACTCGAGCCAGCCGCGGCCCATCGCGCCGAGTCCTTGCGCGATGAACTCCGAACCGCCCACGCATAGCGCGAGGTCAGCCGCGAGCGCCTCGCCGGCCAGCGCCGCGCGAAGCTCTTCGGGCGACTCCTCGGCGAGCTTGAGCAGGGTCGCAAGCGCCAGGCGCTCGTCGGGCGCGCGCTGCGCGAGCGCCGCCGTGGCGACGGTGGCCAGGCGCAAATCACCAAGCCGGCGCGCGAGCCGCGCCGCCAGATCGCCAAGCTCGGGCGCGAGCACAACCGCATCGGGCATCGCCACCTACAATAGCAGAGCGCCGCGCCGGCGCACGCGCGACGGCCGCGGCCCCGCCGGCGCGGCCAAAGGAGTTGCGCCTACGGCCGAGCTATCGCGCGATAAGTCCGCGCTCCTGGGCCGCGGAGGCGAGTGAGCTGCGCTGAGCGTCCGCGCCGCGCGCCCGCGCCGCGCGCCTCAGGCCGCCGGTATGCCGTCGGCTCTGGTGGTGGCGATGCGTGGCGGCGGCTGCGCTGCGGCGATGCGAGTCGGCAACCCGCTTGACGCGCGCGGGATGATGGTGGCGGCGGAAGTGATGGATGATGCGGCGCAGGATGGGCGATGAGGGCGGTGGCGGCGGCGCCGCTTCGTTCTCGATTCCGGGAAAGTACTGGTTCTCGTACCTGTCCACCTGCGCGGCCGCCAGGAACTCGGCGTAGTAGTTCTTGACCGCGAATCCAAAGTGCGGCCCGTTGTAGTTCTGCACGATTTTCGTGAAGTCGCCGCCGTACTCAGAGGCCGCGCGCGCCGTCCCGGCCGTCCCATAATTGTAGGCGGTGATCGCGAGCGGCCAGCTACCCAGCGCCGCGTAGTTGGCTTGCAGCAACTCCGCGGCCGCCTGGGTGGAACGGACAGGGTCGAGCCGATCGTCGCGGTAGCGCGTGATCTTCAGGAACTCGCGGCCAGTGGAGCGGGTGAATTGCCAGATACCCAACGCGCCGGCGCTCGAACGCACGCGCGCCGAGAAGCCCGACTCGACCGAGGCCAACGCCACCAGCTCCGGCGGCAGGCCGGCCTTCGCGAACACCTGCTCCATTTTGGGACGGTAGTAACGGCTGCGCAGGAGCGCATCATGAAACTGCTCGCACAGCCCCTGCTGCACGCGCAAATTACGCGCCGCCTGGGCATAGGCCGACGGCGGCTGGCCCTTGAACATCGCGGCGACCCGCTGTTCCTCCCATCCGACCGGTTGCTGTCCCGTGGCGAGACGGTTCAGGATGTCGCCATACTTGGCCTTGAGGTAGGCGTTGGACCACTCGATCTCTTCGCGGTTCGGAACGCCGCGACCCGGCATATGGAATTTCTGGTAGACCCGCCAGACATGGTCGCGGTCGTGAATGACGAAGTCGCGCTCGCTCCAGTAAGTGAAGGCTTTGATCCAGAAATCGATGTTGGGCTCCAAGGCCGCGGGACGTGGAAAAGCCGCCGCCGCCCCGATGTTGACCCGCGCGGTCGCGCGCGGCAAACCAACCAGCACCATGACGAGCGGGACGACTGCCGCCGCCAGGAGGATATGCTTGCAGGCCATCCGTGTTTTTCCCACTAGCACCTCCGCTCCGCCGCCGCCATCCATCCATTGATGGGGCGCATGATGGGCACGCGCAAGCGGCCAAAACCCGCCACGCCTTAGCGCCATCAACATATATCGATTATGCCTGCGCACTTTAGTAGTCAACAAAATGGTCTAATGTACCAAGCGAAACGCTGTGACGTTGCGACGCTGGCCAGCACGACCGACGGCGCGGCGCCGTCATCGAGGCGCGCCAATTGAGGCGAAACGAATCCGCCGCGGGCGCCCGCTTGAGTTGGGTTTGCGGACGTGGCTAAGCTCGCGGTCGAAGCATCCACGTGGACGAAATTGAAATAGTTCCACTGCGGCATCCGTTGGCCGCATCCATCAGGGTCCCCGGTTCCAAGAGCATCACCAACCGCGCGCTGTTGCTGGCCGCGATGGCCGGGGGACGCTCGACGCTTTCCGCCGTGGGCCTCAATGACGACACGAGATCGG
>JAKAVN010000026.1 GCA_021827495.1 Deltaproteobacteria bacterium
TTCCGATCTAGCTTGAGACGCTCCCACAAGAAGTTCTCGTCAGCGCGATCCTTTTCCTCGGGCCTGAGCGGCGGCGGCTGATTGGCCTCCAGCCATCCCCGCACTTCCATCCGGTAGGCTTCCTGTTCAGGCGTATAGTTGAATTCCATCGCTCAGGTGCTCCCGTCAGCATCGATGATCGACACGGATGCTAGCGAACCCGCCGCCGCGAGGGTAGTGGAGCAACATGGGCCGTTCGCGAACGGCCCCTACAGGAGAATGTGCGTTCCGCATCAGGAAATGCGCGCGATCCCTTGGGCTATTGAAAAATGGCGCAGGAGCAGATGAGGTCCGATGTGTCTTTATATATTGTAGGGGCCGTTCGTGAACGGCCCTCTGCTGACTCGGATTCTCCCATCGGCGCCGGTGATCGTCAGGGATGCTAGCGAACCCGCCCCCGCCGGGGTAGTGGCGATCGCTTCCAGATGACAACCGTTCGTCAATCTCATTTGCACGATTGCTGAAAAAACTTGTAAACATGTGACCATTTAAGCTTGAACCCCACGCTGTCAAGGGGAACCCTTGAGCGTATGGCGGCAGGCTCGCCTGCTGGCAGGGTTGGGCGGGATGCCGAGGATTACACCAATTTCATGGCGGCGGTTGCGAAGCGTATTCGAGCGCGACGGCTTTGTCTTCGTGAAGCGCACCGACGGCAGTCACTGGATCGGTGAGAAGCCCGGCGTGGCGCGGCCGATCGTCATCCCCGAGTACAGCGAAATTGGCCTGGATATAATCCAAGCCAATATGCGGACAGCAAAGATGTCGCGGGAGCGTTACTTCAAGCTTTTGCGGGAGTGCTGAGCAGGCTAAGAGGCCAGCGCCCGCGCCCGGCTCGACTCGATCACGAACGGTAGCGGGACGGTCAGCTCGATATCGCCCTTCGCCAAGACCGTCTCGGGCGCTCTCGCCTCGGCAACCGGCACAAAACCGGCCTCACGCAAAACTTCTTGCAGAGTCCCCCGTTCGTAGCAACTGATCAGGAACGACGCGAGCGCATCAATCAGATTGTGCTCGGCTTCGCCGCGGGTGCGTCCCTGCGAATGCACGTCGAGCAGCGGACAGGACGAAATGAACCATTTGCCCTTCTTGCGAATCCGGGCCGGGACTTTGAATTCCATCGCGATCCGCATGCATGATCCTTTACTGGCCCGACATGGCCGCAGGCAAGATACTAGCAATCGGCAGCCCCGGCGTCGCCCCGGCTGACAACGAACCGCAACAACGGAACGGCACCACGAATGCTGGCGGAAAGCAAATTCTCCTACCTCTGCAACGGATGCGGTCTCTGTTGCCGCGACAAGGTGATCACGCTCTCGCCCTACGACGTCATCCGGATCGCGCGGGCCGACAAAGTCAGCACTGGCGAGGCGGTCGCGCGCTACACTCTACGGCGCGGATCGCTCCTGCGCTTTCTCCCCGACGGACGATGCGCCGCGCTTGCGGGCCCGCGCTGCAAGATCCATCCGGGACGCCCGCTCGCCTGCCGGCTCTATCCGCTCGGCCTCGAACGCGCGCCCGGCGCTGACGGCCATACCTGTGTGGAGCGTTTCGTGCGCCTCGAACCGGCACCGGGCTCGCTCGGCATCTATGGAGCAGCCGGCACGGTCGCGGACTTTCTCGAGGGCCAGCAGGCCGCGCCATACCTCGACGCGGTTGCACGCTACTATCCGCTGGTAGGGAAGTTTCGCGGGCGTGTCGCCGCGACCGTCGATTTCGAACGCGTCGAGCCGCGCGAGTTCTGGCGGCGCGCCGCGCGCGAGGCGCTGGCCGAAACCAATTACGATCCCAATCCGCTGATCGATGCGCTGTTCGACCCCGACGGCCTCGGATGCGGCCGCGCAAGCGCCGAGGAAACCGCCGTCGCGCACGTCGCGGCGCTCGCCGAAACGGCGGCATGGGAGCATGACGGCGCGATCGTCGCGGCGGCGGCGGTTATGCTCGCGACGAGCCTCGGCTACGCGCCGGGCGAAGTGTAAAGGGCGGTTTGCAACGTCGAGCAATAGTGTGCATAAAGGAACTAATCTGCCTACAATCGGGGGGTGCCGAAGATGCTGCGCGCGGTGGCCACAATCTTGGCGACCTTATCGCTCGGAGTCGTCATAGCCTGCGAGTCGTCCCCATCCGACATAGAGCGCATCAATGAACTCCAAACCCGTGTTCACGAGCTGGAGCAGGAGCTTAAGGCGTCTCGTGAAAAAATCGCCAGCTTGGAGCGAACTGATCAATGGTACTGGACCGCCGGCCTTAATTTGGAGGACAAAGGCGACCTGGAGCAGGCGGCCAATACGTACGAGCAGTTGGTGGCGCTGTTTCCACACAGCCCCTTGGTTGGAGACGCGAAGGAAAGCGCCAAGGCCATTAGGCTGAAAATCAAAGAGAAACAGGCGAAGCGGGAAGGAGAAATTAAACAGTACGACAAGAGCACCGCACAATTGATTGCGCGACTCCAAAAGGTCTCCGATCCTGAGGAAGCGTATGAGCAGATCGAAAGTTTTTTAAAAACGGCGCCGCCCCCAACCGCTTCCCAGAAACAAAGACTTACGCAACTTGCGGGCGAATACAGCGCGAGGGCTGAGCAGGAACGAGCGTTGCGGGACGCGGCAAAAAACTTAGGAGTTCAGGTTTCCAACGTACGAACCTATTGGACGGAAGACCCGAATGTGCTGGGCGGGATAGCGCTTGTGGTCCCATACATTAGGCTTATGATCAAAAACATCAGCGATAATCCAATCACCGACTTAGCAGGTTGCGGAAAAAGGATTTTTGACCCCTAACAACATTAATCCAAGGCCCACTCTCATGATCGTAGTAATGCTTACCCTTCGCCGCAATCGTCTTTCGCCGGGTTTTTCCGCAACCTGTTAGAGGTCTCTGCCAGCTTTGAATTAGTCGATAAAAAGGAAGTGCTCGGGGAAGGGGAGAGTTTTGCGATTACAAGTTGGGGCACTCCGCCGCTTAATCCAGGATATTCACGAGAAATATTTTTTGGAAGCAGCACCGGATACAAGGGTGTCGGTGCAATATTATCGCGCCCGGACGTGGTCGCGGAAATTTATCTGGAAGTAAACAACGGCTCAAAAACGCTTGTTCAGCGGGTTGGGATTTCAAACCGCCTTGAGGGAATAGGAGACTAGACGAGCGTGTCACTGGTCGCAAAGGACTGCCTTCCAAGATTATCGCGCTCGTCGCGGCGGCGGCGGTGATGCTCGCGACGAGCCTCGGCTACGCGCCGGGCGAAGTCACCGCGCCGGGCGTTGGTTGATACAGCCTTTTGGATCCAGCCTTTTATTCTGGAGTCGATCCGAATTCCCGCGCCCTTGATCGCGCGACGGCGTATCGCGATCGCGCCCGCTTTCACTCCACATCGCTCCCCTCGCCGGCCGGCGGCTTCCCGGCCCCTTGTGGCGCCTGCGTCCCGTGCGCGGCGTTCGGCGGCCCGCCGGCGGATGCCGCGGGTGACGCCGCGGGCGCCGGGCTAGGCGGATGGTCGGCGCCGAGGTCATGAATGATCTGTTTCGCGTGTACGCCGGGATCGACCGAGGGGTAGACCTTCAAGATCAGTCCGTTTTCGCCGATGACGTAGGTGACCCGGCGGTCGAGACCGAGAATCGGAATACCGTTGTCGGCGCCGTAGGCGCGCGCGATACCGCGGCCGGGGTCGAGCAGCAGCGGAAACGGCAGGCGGTATTTCCTGATGAAGGCCTTGTGGGAGTCGGCCGAATCGATACTGCATCCGAGGACCGCGATGCCTGCGGCCTGCAAGCGCGCATAGCCGTCGCGGAACGCGCACGCCTCCTTGGTGCAGCCGGGCGTGTTGTCCTTGGGATAGAAGTAAAGTACGAGCTTGCGGCCATGGAAGTCCGCGAGGCTGACCGGCGCGAGCTGATCGCCGCTCACCATCTGGCTATGGAAATCCGGCGCCGGCGCTCCAACGGAAAGCATCGCCGCGCGCGCGATCCGCGGGCGCAGCCCCGTCGCCCCCAAGCCCGCGACCCCGAGCACGATCACCACCATGATGATGAGCCGCATTGGCGCCCACCCCCTGCTTCGCGTTTGGATGCCGCCGCGGCGCGTGCGCGCCCGCGCCGGGCTAGACGTAGTGCAGCCAGCCGCGATAGCGCGCGTCGCGGCCGTGCAGCGCGGCCCGGAAGACTTCCTGGACCTTGAGCGTCACCGGCCCCGGCACGCCGCCGCCGATCATGCGGTCGTCGAGCTCGCGCACCGGCGTGACCTCGGCCGCGGTGCCGGTCATGAAGGCCTCGTCGGCGATATAGACCGCGTCGCGCGAGAAGCTCTGCTCGACCACCTCGATCGACGCGTCGCGCAGAATCTTCATCACCGAGGCGCGCGTGATCCCGGGCAGGACCGAGTTCAGCGGCGGTGTCTTGACCACACCGTCGCGCACGATGAAGAAGTTCTCGCCGCTGCCCTCGGCCACGTAGCCATGGACGTCGAGCAGTAGCGCTTCATCGTAGCCGTTGCGGCGCGCCTCGTAGCCGGCGAGGATCGAATTGACATAATGGCCCGAGGCCTTGGCGAGCGGCATCAGGGAGTTGTGATGGAACCGCACGAAGGACGAGGTCTTGAGGCGCACGCCCTTTTTGGCTCCGTCCTCGCCGAGGTAGGCGCCCCACGGCCATCCCGCGATCGCCACGCGGACCTTGTTGCCGCGCGCCGACAGCCCCATCTCGCCCTCGCCGTAGAAGGCGATCGGGCGCAGGTAGCATTCCTCCAGCCGGTTTACGCGCACCACGTCGCAACAGGCTTTGAGCAGCTCCTCCGGGCTGAACAGGATCTGCATCTCGACGATATGGGCGGAATCGAACAGGCGGCGGATATGCTCGGGGCCGCGGAAGATCGCCGAGCGCTCGTTGTCGGCCTTGTAGCAGCGCATCCCCTCGAACACGGCCAGGCCATAATGCAGGCTGTGGCTCAACACGTGCACGTTGGCCTCGTCGTAGGGAACCAGCGCGCCGTCGATCCAGATTTTGTCCGTGCGTAAGCTGTTCGCCGCCAAAACCGACCTCTTTAATATGGCTTCTTTAATTGATGAGACCCGTCAGTTCGGGCCACGTCCCGTCGAAACGCGAGCATAGAGCCTAGTCGAAATCAGGTGATCCCGACAAGCGGCGGTCCGTAGGCACGGCCCTAGCCGCGGGGACGTTCGGACCGATCGCGAAAATCAACTGGTTCATCGAGCGGCTCGGGTGTTTCTGCCCGCTCGGTAGCATCGGCGTGGCGCGCCTCGGCCGCTCGTTCCCCCTCGCGAGGCGGCCGCGCGTCGCCAATGGGCGGGGTATCGAGCGCCTGCGCCGCCGCCCGGCCACGGCGCCGATGCCGCGAACGGCCGCCACGCCGGCCACGCCGGCGCCGCCGCCCGCCGCCACCGGGGCGGGGTTCAAGCGGCTCGGCGCGCCGTTGCTCGAGGCTGCGGGCATCGAGCCAGGCTTCGGGGTCGTTGAGGAAGCTCGCGAGCGCCACCGGGTCGCCGCCGCAGGCGGGCGCGACGATTTCGAACACGGCGCGCGCCTCGTCGAAGTATGGCCGATGGATGAGCCGGCGCGTACGGCGCGACGGCGCTAGCAGGTGCGGCAACGCCTCCAGCACCAGCCGCATCCGCTCGGTGTCGCCGCGGGCGAAGCCGCGCAGCCTCAGCTCCGCCAGCAAATCCAGCGGCTCGCCGTGGGGCATCCCGCGCATACAAAGGTCCGCGAACAGGCAGGCCAGCACGAGCGAGTGCGACGGCTCCATCCCGGCCGAGATCCGGCGGCCCATCGCAGCCAGGTTGCGTCCGGTCGCGCTCTCGAGCACCGGGCCGTCGCCAGCGCGCAGGAAGCGCGCGAGCGGTGGCAGCAGGAGGTCGAGCAGCACCAGCTCGTGCATCAGCTCGAAGGCGCGCGCGGCGGCGGCGATGCCCAGCGCGCGGTAAATCTCCTCGACCACCCGCGGCACCGAGGCCTTAAGCAGGTCCTCGCGATGGCGCTCGATGGCGGCGCGCGTGGCGGGCTCGATTTCGAAACCGAGCTTGGCCGCGAAGCGCACCGCACGCAGCATCCTGACCGGGTCCTCGCGCATCCGTACCTCGGGATCGCCGATCGTGCGGATGAGCCGCGCCTCGAGATCGGCGACCCCGCCGGTGTAATCGATCACGTGGAACGT
The DNA here is from genome assembly GCA_021827495.1 of Deltaproteobacteria bacterium. Classification (GTDB taxonomy): domain Bacteria; phylum Desulfobacterota; class Binatia; order Binatales; family Binataceae; genus JAKAVN01. The sequence goes on from JAKAVN010000026.1 coordinate 6,199, forward strand.
GCGCGGGCTGTAAAACAGCGAATTGATCGTGAAGTCGCGCCGAAACGCGTCCTCCTCCGGCGAGCCGAAGGTGTTGTCATGGCGGATCAGCGGGTCTTCGGGCTCGGCCACGTCCTCGGCGCGGCGGCGGAAGGTGGCGACCTCGATATTGTGCGGGCCGAAGAAGACGTGGATCAGGCGAAAGCGCCGCCCAATGAGCCGCGAGTTGCGGAACAGATCGCGCACCTGCTGGGGATGGGCCGAGGTCGCGACGTCGAAGTCCTTGGGCCGCCGCCCCATCATCAGGTCGCGCACGCCGCCGCCGACCAGGTAGGCGACATGGCCGGCGGCGATCAGCCGGTAGAGCACCTTGAGCACGCGCGGGTCGATGTCGCGGCGGGAGACCGGATGCTCTGAGCGTTCCAGGATGCGCGGCTCGGGATGAGCCTCGAAATGGCCGTGGGCGGTATCCATCATCGAAGTGTGGCCCAATCTAGCACGCGCCCCAACGTACTTTCATCGGGTTCGCCCGGCTATCGCCAGCCCCGGGTATCGCTCCGACCGCCACGATACCATAGGATTTCCGCCATCATGAGCAAGCCATCCGTACGCCGCGCGGTCCAGGTCATTAGCCACGGTCCGTCCTGCCTCGACGGGGTGGTGGCGGCGGCGGTGGTCGCGCGTTTTTACGAGGGCCAGCGCGTAATCACGCGGCTGGTCGCCAACAACGACAGCGACCGCGTGCTCCAGGAACTCGAACTCCGCAGCGGCGGCCAAGACGACGAGATTTGGGTCACCGATCTTTCGTGGAATTCGACCGCGACCGGCGAGCATCTGACCGAGCTCGCGCAAAAGGGCGCGCGCATCTACTGGATCGACCACCATCGCACGGCCGTCGGCCGCGCCGGCGCACCCGAGTTCAAGGTGCCGTTCGCCGGGCGCGTGCTCTCGGAGCAGTACTCGGCCGCGCGCTTGACCTTCAATTACCTGCGCCGGCGCGCGGCCACGCTTCCCGCGGCCCGCGCGCGCGCCTTCGAGGAGTTCTCCGTCTTCGCCGCGATCGCCGACGACAACGATCGCTGGATCCATCGCATCCGCGAGTCCAAGGACTGGGCGCTCGCCGTGCAGACGCTCGGCGGAGTCGAGTCGTACCGCGAGATCCTGCGCCTGCGCGAGCCGAAGATGACGCGGCGGTTGCGCGCGGCGCTGGAGACCGGGCGCGAGGCGATGGCCAAGTCGCTCGAGCTGGCGCGTTCCTCGATGGTCGACCGGATGCTCGACAACGGGCTGAAGGTGCGCAGCGCCTGCTGCTTCGGCTACAGCAGCGAGGTCGCGGCGGCGCTCTACGAGGGCCAGACGCGCACGGTGATCGCGCTGTTCGACCTGCGCAGCCAGGGCGTCAGCCTGCGCCGCAGCGCCGACTGCGAGGTCGACCTCTCGGCGCTGGCGCGGCTCTTCGGCGGCGGCGGGCATGCGGCGGCGGCCGGCTTCGCCACCTCCGATCTCAAGCGCGCGCCGGCCGAGCGGCTCGCCGAGCTGCTCGGCGACCGCCTCGCCACCGCCGGGTGACTCCTTATTCCCTTCCCAAGACTTGGGGCAGGATCAAGCTGGGGCGGGTTGGTAAAGATTGCCTCTGTTTTGACCGGCGTACTACAGTCCTGGTATGGACGCGGCGCTGGAACGGATGCTCAACCTGTTGCTCGAATCCGAGCGCGCGGGCGTGGCCGTGCTCGACGCGCTCGCGGCCGAGGTCAAGCATCCTGACCTCAAGCTGCTGTTGCTCGACGCGCGCGAGGAGGAGAGCCGCAACGCCGGCGCGCTGGAGCGGCTGGTCCGCGAGGGCGGCGGCACGCCGTCGGCGGCGACCGGGCCGTTCGCGGGCAAGGTCGCGGCGGTCGGCACCATGCGCGGACGGCTCACGCTGCTGATCCGCGGCCAGGAATGGGTCGCGCGCAAGATCGAGGAGACGCTCGCGCTCGCGCCGGAGAGCGGCCCGATCCACGACTACCTGCAAAAGATGGCCAACCGCCATCGCCACGAAATTGAATGGGTCCGTGCCGAGTTGATTCGGCTGATGGATACCATCGGCTAGGCCATCTCGACCGCACGAGAAGTTCATGGGAGGCACGAAGCGGACTGGCCGTTCTTAAGGCAGAGCACGGGTACGCCAGTCGGCGCCGCGAGGCCGATGAACTCGGCGATCGAGTTGTTGCCGGAACTGGCAATCCAGATATTGCCGGCGGCGTCGACCGTCACGTCTTGGGGCGAATTCAAGTCGGCGCCCGGTGGGTCAAATTTCAAACCGCTGCAACTCGTCGACGAACATCCGGCAGGGAGTTCGCTCAGGGTACCGCTGCCAACGTTGGTCGCCCAAAGGTTTCCGGCCGAGTCGAGCTTCAGACCTGCCGGCTCACCTAAAGCAGCTCCGGCGGGTGAAAAGCTAAGCCCCGCGCTGTAGGCGCTGGCCGCGGTAAGCTCACTGATGTTCAGGCCGCCGACATTCGCGACCCATACGTTGTTTGCCGCATCGAGCCCTAGCCCCTTGGGCAAGCTGAAAAGAGCCGAGTCGGGAGCAAAGTTGAGACCCTCGGCGTAGCTGCTGCTTGCGGTCAGCTCGCTCACGCTGTTGCCGTTAAAATTACCCACCCACACGTTCGCGCCGGTATCGATTCCTATCCCTACCGGCCCATCGAAAGCGGCGCCCGCTGGCGCGAAATTCACGCCCGTCACGTAGTCGCCGGTCGATAACAGCTCGCTGACGCTGTTGCCGGCGTAATTCGCCATCCAGACGTTGTTCGCCTGGTCGATCTCGATGCCAGCGGGTTGGTTGATATCGGCTTCCGCCGGCGAGCGATTGGCTATCAGATCGCCAACCGGATCCAGCTCGGTGACGCTGGCGCCGTTGGAATTAGTTATCCACACATCATTGTTGGCATTAATCGCTATACCGTAGGGTTCGTTAAACTTGGCGCCGGCGGGTGCAAATGTACCGATGAAGCGCCCGATCGCACTGAGCTTGGTCACCGAATTTCCCCGAAAGTTGGCGATCCAGACGTGGCCGGGGATATCGACTGCCACACCGATCGGACTGCTCAAGCGGGCCGCCAGAGGAAAGAGGTTCAGTGCGATCTCGAATCCATCGGGCGCCACCACCAGTGCCGGTTGATAGGGCTGGACTGCGCCCTGTGCGGCAAAAAGCTGGCTCACGTTGCTGGTGGGATTGGTGGCTATCGCATGCGCCGCCTCAAGCGTGGTGCCGCCGGCCGGCGTGCCGCTGCAGGCCAACAGAATATCGCAGGCGCCGGTCGCCGCGGCGCACGACGGCAGCGTCGCGCTCGGCCCCGAACTCTGCACGCACGCGGCAATGATATTGGCCAGCGTGTTGAGCCGGTCGAGCCCGTCGCAGTTGATCGGCGGCAATCCGCTCGAACAGTCCAATGCCGAGGGTAGAAACTTTGCCGGCCCGCCGGTTGTGGTATCCGCCAGATTGTCGAAAGCCTGCTCGGCGGCATGCAGAATGCCGATCTCGTTGCTAAGCGGCGCGCCGGCTTGCTGTCCGGTCGAGTCGATGAACTGCGCCAGCGCCCACTGGCCCGCGACCGTGGTCAGCTCGTTGAGTTTGACCGGGTTGAGCGGCGCGTCCGACAGGCCCGCCACGCCCATCAGGCCGATAGCCGCGTTGATGCCGGCACCGCCGTTGCCGCCAAGCGCCACAAGGTAGAGCAGCATGGGCGTGGCCGGCGGAGTGAATCCAACTGCGAACTTGCCGCTCGAATCGGAGGTCGCGGTTCCCAGCACCGTCGCACCGGCTCTGTAAGCGCTCTGCCCGGCCTGGTAGAGCGTGACCTGGGCGCCGGAGATCGGACCGAGTCCGCCTTCGACGTGGCCGGAAATCGAGTTGGCCGGTGTCGGCGTAGGGGTTGGCGTCGGAGTTGGGGAGATCGGCGTCGGACTTGGGGGCATCGGTGTCGGGCTTGGGAACCTCGAGGAATCTCCGTTACATCCGCCGAGCGCCATCGCGAGCGCGAGCACGCTCGCGCACAAACCTGCGGTGCAAAACGTCTTGATCCACGCCACCATTGGAACTTCTCCCCCTTCCGGCCACGCTACCAAACGTACATCCGATCCGGCGATTTGCCGGGTCACTCTCGCCGCTCAGCAGGACCTAATCAAGATCCGCCCGGCATCGATCCGCACGATCCGCAATACAATCCGCCGGTCAGCCTTTTACCGGCAGAAGTCAGGGCTGGGCAAGGACTTGTATTGGCACGTGCCGGCGATCGTCGGATCCGGACTGGGCGATGCGAAGGGCACGTTCCAAGGCGAATCCGGAGTCTTCGGCGGCCCCGGAAAGCACTCCGGTGCAGGCGGCAACCCGGCCTTCGCACCGCGCGTGAAGCCACCCGGCAGCGTGAATGAGAAGCCATAGCAGCCGCCCTTGGGACAGGTGACGTCGGCAACCGACCATGAACAAAGCGGGAGCTTGCCGCCGTTGGTCCCCTCGCACTCGTTAATCAGGTTCTGATCTGGGTAATCGACCAGGCTGGCGTGGCAGCCGCAGCTTCCAGTGCTGGCGTCGCCGGACCAGTGGCAGAAGCTGTCCGGCTGGCATGCATCCTTGCGGCTCGCGTTGTAGTTGTCGACGAATTTCGTGAAGTTCATGTCGACGGTGACCGTCAGGACACCGTCTTTATAGGTGGGAGTCCCCCATTCTTTCGGCCAGGCCTCGTTGGTAAAGGTTATCTTCTTGGTGGCGATATGCGCGCGAATCAGCTTGAGGTCGGGGTTCTCGGCGTCGACATTGTGGAACCCGGGGCCGACATAGATGCTGTATGTCTGCCGGGTCTCCGGCTTGGCGAACAGCAAAAAGACGTTGTAGGTCCTGTCTGGTTGGAACACGGTGAAGTTTCCGGCGTGGAGATCAAGCTGTTTTTCCTTAGTAACGGTCGTGTCCATATAATAGACGCCGTTGTTGACCGTGAGCGTGTTGCGCTGGAAGAAACTCTCCCCCATCATCCGAATCCCCGTCAGCGTGGGCCGGAGCGCGCTCTTCTCCAATCCGGTGGCCAGTTCGCGATAGAGCGGCACGCCGTAGCAAGTCTGGTTCGTGCAATCCTCTGACCAATCCCAAACACCTCCCGGCTGATCACCTTTTGCGCAGGAGGCGTCCGTGCCGCAGTCAGGGAAAATTACCGTTGACACATAGTCGTAGGGGCTGGTGTTGGCGGTGCCGGGAGTGGTCTTGGTCGGATCGGTCGGCACCGCGGTTGCGATGTCGGACGCGCATTCGGCCGTCGAATATGGTGCGTCGAAGAATGAGTCCTGGTTCACCGAAATGGTCTTCTCCAGGCCGGTCAGCGAACCGTCATCGTCGTTGAGTTCGGTTTGACGATCGACGTCACTGAAGTTGTTGAACATGTTAAAGGTAAAGTTGCAGTAGCGTTTCTTTACCGCCTCAAGGTCGGTCTGGAAAAGCTGGTTGGACAGGAACGACGGCTCGATGACGTAGTGCCGGATGGGCACGTTGTCAAAGAACAGATTCTCCGAATGAAACGCCGGCGGGTAGTAGAAGCCGTTAGGCTGCTTCCATCCGATCGCGGCGTTGGGCAGATAGCAGGAGTTGTTATTGTCCTGCGGCACGCCAAGCGTGGTCTCATACATGTAATCCCGCACCGCGCAATTCCCGACCGTGCCCTCGGGATTCTTGATGCGCGTGCAATTCCCGATCGTCGTCGGAGTCACGTCCAGATAGCCGTTGGAATCCTCGTAGGAGGGCCCGTCGTAGATGTTGAACAGGCGCTGGTTAACCGCGAAGTTGTCCAGCGGCATGCTGATGCCCTGGGCGGCCGACAGACAATAGCCACCAGGGAACGGCTCGTCGCAAGTCAGGCCGCTGGTCTTGTTGAACGGCCCGGCATTCGAGGCCCATGCATTGGTGGGCTGCGTGGTGCCCACGAACACGCTTTTGCGCGCCAGCTCCCACACCCCGGGCGGCGCCGATGAGTGGGTGTAGTCGCCGCCCGTGACGAAGGTGAGGCCGCCGTTTTGAACATCGGTGAGCGCGCTCTGCAACACCAGGTTCCATTGCGGCCGCAGCCAGACCGCCGCGACGTTGGTTTGCGCCCAGTTGAAGGAGCTGGTGTAGTGGTCCAGAACCGTGACCATGCAGTTCGCTTCCTCACCGCTGGCGCACTTGTTGACGGTGGCGCAACCGTCGCCCTTGCAGCGTGTCCCGAAATGTCCGCCGCCCATATCGACGTTCGGGTAATGGCCCTCCGTCTGCGGAGTTCGCGGATGTGCGGCGTTGACCGTTGGCACGAGCTTCGGATCGACCGGCACGGGCAGCACGCGCGGAAGATTCGTGCTCTCATTCCATACCACACCGCTGCACGGGCTGGTGTTGCCGACCACATTGAACGAGTTCATCGCGGTCGAGCAGGTGTTGCCGTAGAAATCCTCGAGCGGCGCCATCGCGGCGCGAGGCTCCCCACGCTGTTCCGCCGAGTAGCCCGTCCAATGTTGGTTGCGCGAGGGTCCGCTGATATAGCCCGGCACCATCCAATAACAGAACCCGCAGGTGCCCGCGCCGGACGCCATGTTGTACTCGAAGTCGTTCCAGCCGTTCATGATCCAGAAGACACTGGGATGGTCGACATCGCTGTGATAGGGCACCTGCTCCTGCGGCGTGCCGCAGACGTTGTCGCCCTTTTCGTTACAGGGGCAAGTGTCGGGGCCGCAGGGAACGTTGAGCGTCGTCGGGAAGGGCGACGCCAGGATGCCCGGGACCAGCCGCGGATTTTGCGGATTCTGAATTGCCGCGCGCGCGAAAATCCCGATGTTCGCGTAAAGCTTGTTATTGGTTTCGGTCGCATCTTCGAGATAGTAGCCGTGGCCGATCGACAGGTAGCCGACGTCGCGTTGCAGCGTTACGCCCTCCGCGCCGTGCAGCACGTACCAGCGGGTCATCGAATCCCACACCGATGAATCGGCGACATAGGTGTTCGGCGGAACCTGGCGAACCATGTGGAAGTGGACGGGATAGTGGCCGATCTTGCCGCCTTGCCCAAGCTGGTAGAACTCGACGCCCTGCACCTGCACGGCCTTGAAGCCCTGGCGGAAGATCGCGTGGCCGCCAAAATAGGCGCCGGGCAACGCCGGCCAGCTCGTCGCGCCCAGAGTGTCATCCGAGACGACCTTGATGCTGCGCGACAGCAGCGCGACGGCGGCGCGCGTGTCGATCGATGAAAAACCCAGGTTTAGCCGCGAAATGCCCTTATGCGCAGTCTCCGTCAGCGGATAAATCTTGCCGTTGTGCGGCCATCGGATCTTTTCCACCACATTGACGACCGAGTCTTTGGTGTCCGAGTCAAAAGCCACGCCGGGGCTCGCGATGGTCAGCAGTTCGGCATGGCCGGGCAGGTAATCGGTCGAGCTCACAACGATCTTGTCGCCGATACCCCAGCTCTGCGCGACAGCCCCGTTTGGATCGGCGACGACAAGCTTTTGCTCAGTGCCGCCGCCGTTGAGATTCGCATCGAGCCTCACCCAGCTCGTCCCGGTATTCGACGCCTTGAGCGCAGGATCATCGGCCGGACAGGGATAACTCGCGCAATAGGTCGCCCCTTTGTTGCCGAAGAGCTGCAGCGCCCCGCCATAGGAAACCGCCAGCACCTTGTAGCCGAAGAAGGCGTTCGGATCAGCCTTGTCGAACGGCATCGGCTTATACTAGTAGAAGCAATCATCGACACCGCCGGGCAGCGTTTTCACCTTGGTCTCCGATGCCTTCGTACACGAGTCGGGATTTGGGTCTGGATTCGAATTCCAAATCGCCTCGGGTATGCCGCAGTGGGGGAAATCCGCGTTGACCGGGCTGCGGCATGCGATGCCTTTGCCGTCGTACTTGTTCGCCTGCTCGACGCCGTAAAGATGAATGGTCAGCTTGCTTTTGAAAGGATTGGTCGGCGCCCCGGCGACGATCGCGCCATGGTTTTCGACCAGTATCCCTGTGGCCCAAAAATCAATAATCCCCGTGTCATCCATGAACGTGAGGCTGCCGCCGTTTGGATCCCCTCCCTTCGCCACGTCCTTGTAGATGTTGACGTCCTTGTATTGGTAGATGCCGCCCGAAACCGTGCAGGGGCCGATAACCGCGAGATCCTGTGTGCCGTCACCGGGAGCGATCGGGCCGCTGGTGCAAGTCGTCCAAGTGTCCGGCGCGGCGCGCATGCTCCCATTCTGGCCACCAGCCGCCGGCCAGATGAAACCATGCGCCGGTGTCGTAAAGAACCAGCTTCCGGTGTCGCCGTTGCCGGCCACGATGGCGCCGAGGACCATCGCGGCTAGCGCCAGCCGGAAAAGAGGCTTGCTGCGGCCCCCAACTACGTCAAGAAACACACGATGGTGGGAATTACGTGACGGCGCATTGGTCATTTAGGTGCTCTCTCTTAGATTAGATGCTCTCTTTCGATCTTCAATTCCGCGCCGAGATCGATTGCAGCGTAGTATGATTGGGGGGTTGTGGCCCGCTTGCCCAGCGCACTGACAACGTCACACTTATCATGCTACGGCGCTTTTATACCGCACGCACTAGCGCTTCAACGAATTCTTTCCGTGCTTTGTGAAATTCTCGCGGCAAACTTCGCAGCGGCTCGCCTAGGTATCCCGGAGCCCCGCCGCAAAGGATCAACGGCGGTTCAGACGGTTGGCGCGGCCGCATCGCCGCCGGCTGGTTCGTAGCCCCATAAGCTCCGGCGCCCGCAGCCGGGAACGTTGGGCAATTATTACTGGCGCTGATCAGCAACGTTTACCGAACCGCTTCCTGGCAAGCGCAGAAAACACTTGCGATTCCGTAGCCGTGCGATGGTACGACGTTTGCCTTCATGGAGCACGACCGTAGCGAATGGCGATGCGTCGTCAGCGCGCGCGGCAGTTCAAAAAAAGAGGAAAAAAAACCGAAAGTCGGACGCCGAGGCGCTTCGTTGCGAAGGGCGGATGTGCCGGTGGGCCGGCCGCATGTTCGATTCGGCTGGCGGCTGCAATACGGTGCGGCCTCCGGGTTTTCGACCCAAGAAGAGCGCGATGAAAAATCTGCCGTTTATCCGCCGCAACTCCAAGTTGGCGCGGCGCCAATCTGGAAAGTTGGCGCGGCGTCTATATGAGATCGGATGCGAGGCCGGGAATGCGTCTGGGCGTCTTTGGCCTGGCGCTGTGCGCACTCACGCTCTGCGGCTGCTCGGCCGCAGCTTCGCGCGAAGACACTCAGGCCGGTTCAAAAACCGCGAACCTGTCGCCCGAGCAGTGCCTCAATGGCGCCGCCATCCAGGCCGCCGCCGACCAGCAGAACTATTACATACAGCCCGGCGACCAGTTGGCGATCAATTTCTACCTCAATCCCGAATTCAATGACGAAGTGCCGGTGAGTCCCGACGGCAAGATTACCTTGCGGCTGATCGGAACGATTCCGGCGGCCGGGATGATGCCGTCGCAACTCGCCGCGCAGATCGACAAGGACTACCTGAGCGAGCTGCGTTCGCCGGGCGCGGCCGTGATCGTGAAAAACATGCCCGGCCGCCAAATCTATGTTCAGGGCGAGGTCACTCGTCCGGGCGCTTTTCCGCTGCAGCCCGGCATGACGGCAATGCAAGCGATCGCGGATGCCGGCGGAGTCACTGCGGATGCGGCTGACGACAGCGTGGTGCTGATCCGGCGTGACGCCTGCGGCCGCCCCACTGGCGAACGGCTCGACCTGGCCAGGGCGGTTGACAATCCGAGCAAGGGCGACGATGCGGCGCTGATGCCGTACGACGTGTTGGTCGTGCCGCCCACCCGGATCGCGAAGCTGGACCTGTTCGTTCAGCACTACGTTCGCAACCTGATGCCGATGGAACCTTACCTGTCATTCCCAGGGCCGCCGCTGTAGCCCGCGGCGCGGAGGAATCAGTCGACGATGGTACGGCGCGACGCAAATTACTGGGTCGAACTTCTGTTCCGGCGCAAGGCGGCTTTCCTGGAAACGGCCGGGATCGTCTTTGGCCTGGTCGTCGTGGGCACGCTGCTATGGCCTCCGGTTTACCAGTCGACGGCCGAAATCCTGGTTCAGGAGAACCGTGCGCAACTGCTCGTCTCGCCGGATATTCAGACCGAGTCCCCGGAGAATCCCGCGATCGTCGCAAACCCGGTCAGCGAGCAGGACCTCAATTCGGAAGTCGAGCTGGTGACCAGTATCCATCTGATCAAGCGGGCCATCGCGGGACTTCCCCTGCAGCCCGACAGCGCGGGCCAGGCGCTGTTACAGGACACCATCGGGCTGGCGCTGCGGCTGCCGGACAGCGGCTACCGGCTATTCCACGACTCGCCTGCGCTTACGCCGCGCGACCAATGGGCGCTCAAGCTGGCGCGCCATCTGAAAGCCTCGGTGATCAAGCGCTCCGACATCGTCGAGGTCGACTTCCGCGCGCACGACGCGCACTGGGCGCGCGGGTTCCTGTCGCGCCTGATCAACCAGTACCAGGAGTATCATGCGGGGCTCTCGCATGACCCGGAAGCGGCGCAGTTCTTTAACCAGCAGGCCAAGCAACTCGAGGTGCGGCTCGAGGCTTCGGAGGAGAAGCTGCGCCAATTCCAGGTCCAGACCGGAATAACCAGTCTCGCCGATCAGAAGCAGGCGCTGGTGAGCCGGCTGTCCGACTTGCAGCTCCAGGACGCGAAGAACTCGACCGACCTGGTTTCCGCCCAGCAGGAGGTTGCCTCACTCGAGCAGGAACTCCGCGCGGCGCCGCAACGGATCAGCAAAGAGACGCGGTCGGTCCAGAACCTCGCGCTGCAGCAGATCAAGCCCGAAGTAATGCAGCTTGAGGCCGAGCGCGCGGAGCTGCTGAGCCGCTACCAGCCCACCAGCAAGAGGATCACCGAGATCGACGCGAAACTGGCGGCGGCGCACCGCATCCTCGACCACGAGAATCACCTCGAGGTGCAGGAGGCCAGCACCGATCTCAATCCGGTCTGGGTGACTCTCGACCAGAGCCTGACGCAGGCCAAGGCCAACGTGGCCTCGCTTAACGCCGGCCACGAGGTGCTCGACCGGCAGGTCGAAGCGGCGCGTCAGCAGCTTACCGGCATGGTCAACAACGGCCTGGAGATTGAGCGGCTGCAGCGCCAAGTCGCGACCGATAAGGAGACCTATCTCTCATACGTGCGCAAGGGCGAAGAGGCGCGCGCGGCGCAGGGCCTCAACCTGAACAAGATCCTCAACGTCAGCCTGGCGCAGCCGCCGACCGAGCCGCTGCAGCCGGTCTTTCCGATCATCTGGCTGAACTTCCTGGCCGGCGCGGCCCTGGCCTTGGGCGCGGGCGCCGCGGCCGCCTACTGGGAGGAGCAGCGCGACCCGCGACTTTATTCGGCCGCCGCCGTCGAGGAAGCGAGCGGCGTGTCCACCATCGCCGTCCTCCGCAACGAGGCTTAGCGCATTGCTGGGGGCGATCATCCACTGAGCAGGTACGGTGAGCAAGTACTACGAAGCGATAACCCGTCCGCATCAGGCTGAGGCGCCGCGCCGCGCGGAGGACTCGGTGTTCGACGGACACCCCGGCGCGCCGGCCTCGCTGGTTCCACTCCCGGTCTTCGCGCACGTTCCGGCGGCGGTGGCGCGCGCGAACGCGATCCGCAATTTGAGCGAGCGGCTTGCGCCCCTGGCCGTGGTCGAAAGGTCAGCCCGCCTGCTGGTGACCGGCTGCCGTCCTGGCGACGGCGCGTCGACGGTGGCGGCCGCGCTGGCAATCGACCTCAGCCAGCGCCTGGGCCTGCGCACGATGCTGGTCGATGCGCATCTGCGGCATCCGTCGCTTCATCGTCTGGTCCAGCAGCCGGGCAAGCGCGCGCCCGAATTGGTGCTCGACGGCGCCCTGCAGGTGCGTGGCACCGAATGGCCGCGGCTGGAACTGGCCACCTGTTGCCTGTCGGGCCGGGATTCGCAGAGCGAGTTGTTCGAGCAGTTCGACGCGCTGCTCGGCGCGTATCCGGCGGTGGTCGTCGATCTTGGCGTGACCAGGCTGGACGCTCGCATGCTGCCGCTGGCGCGGCACGACGATCCGATTCTTTTGGTAGTACGCCAAGGCCATACGGAGCGGCGTGAGCTGGGAACGACCGCCGCGGCGCTGCGCGCGGCGCGCCGTTGCGTGGCTGGCGTGATCCTCAACGACGCAACCGACCCGGTTGCGAAACCACTACGGAGACTTTTGGGAAGATGAGCGAATTTGCGGATGCGGGAGAGACTGTGGTGCGTGTGGCGCGCAACGGCGACGGCGCCGACCGCTCATCTCAAACGCGGCCCTTGCGCGGCGTCGCGGTGGTCGGGCTCGGTTACTGGGGCCCCAACTGGGTGCGCAACCTTTATCAGCTGCGCCGCGCCGAGCGCGTCGTCGCCTGCGACCTCGATCGCGAACGCTGCGAGCGCATCCGCGGCCTCTTTCCAGGGGTCGAGACGTGCGCTCGCTTCGAGGACGTTTTGGAGGACCCGGACATCGAGGGCGTGATCATCGCAACCCCGGTCAGCAGGCATTACCCGATGGCGCGCCGGGTGCTCGAATCCGGCAAGTCGGTGCTGGTCGAGAAACCGCTGGCGATGTCGCCCGCGGAGGCGACCGAGCTGGTGCACCTCGCGCGCGAAGGCGGCCGCGTGCTGATGGCCGGACATACTTTCGAGTACAGCGCGCCGGTGCTCAAGATCCACGAGGTCATCTCCGCAGGCGAGCTGGGCGAGGTCTTTTACGTAAGCTCGATCCGCGCCAATCTCGGGCTCTTCCAGCACGACGTCAACGTGGTCTGGGACCTCGCCACGCACGACATCTCGATCATCCTGATGATCATGGGCAGGATGCCGCGGGCGGTAAGCTGCCACGGGCAGAGCCATTACCGCGGCGGGGTCGAGGACGTGGCGCTGCTCGCGCTGCACTTTGCGCGCAACGTGATCGCCTTTATCCACGTCAGCTGGCTCGATCCGAACAAGATTCGCCGCACCACGATCGTGGGCTCGCGCAAGATGCTGGTTTACGACGACACGGCTTTGCAGGAGAAGATTCGCATCTACGACAAGGGCGTCGACGTCCATCGCTACTACGACAACTTCGGCGAGTTCCAGTTCTCTTATCGTTACGGCGACATCCAGATCCCGCGCCTCGAGGAAGCGGAACCGCTCAAGGCCGAGTGTGAACACTTCGCCGACTGCATCCACAACGCGAGCACGCCGCGCACCGACGGGCTCTCGGGCTTGCGGGTGGTGAGCGTCCTGCACGCCGCGAACCTCTCACTGAAGCAGGGCGGCCGCAAAGTCCCGGTCGAAAATTTCTTGGCGGGAGCGATCGATGAGCGCCGCTAACCAGATACCGCAGTTCGCCTGCGTGGCCGGCGACGTGCGGCTTGGCCCGCGCGTGCGGCTGAGCCCGTTCGTGAATCTCTACGGCTGCGCGATCGGCGAGGACACGCGCCTGGGCGCCTTCGTCGAGGTCCAGCGCGATGCCACGGTGGGCCGGCGCTGCAAAATCTCCAGCCACACCTTCATTTGTTCGGGTGTGCTGATCGAGGACGAGGTGTTCATCGGCCACGGCGTGGTCTTCATCAACGACCGCAATCCGCGCGCGACCAGAGCCGACGGCGCGCCACAGGACGAGGGTGACTGGCGGATCGAGCGCACGGTGGTGCGGCGCGGCGCATCGATCGGAAGCGGCTGCGTGATCCTGTGCGGCATCGAAATCGGCGCGCGCGCGATGGTGGGTGCGGGTGCGGTGGTGACGCGCGACGTACCGCCGGGCGCGGTGGTGGCCGGCAACCCGGCCCGCGTTCGCCGCTCGATGGCGGCGGACGGCGGGGCAACCCCTGACGACGGAGGTTCAAATGCGGATTAAATTTGCCGATCTCGCTTCCCAGAACGCGGAAATTCGCGAGCGCGTGGACCGCGAACTGGTCGGGATTCATCTCAATGCGGCTTACGTGGGAGGCCCGCAGGTCCAGGCCTTCGAGCAGGAGTTCGCGGCGTTCCTCGGCGTGCGCCACGCCGTCTCGGTGGGCAGCGGCACGGATGCGCTGCGGCTGGCGCTGCTCGCGGCCGGCGTCGGCCCTGGCGCCGAAGTGATCACGACCCCGATGACGTTTATCGCGACCGCGGCAGCGATCCGCCAGGCCGGCGCACGGCCGACCCTGGTCGATATCGATCCGGACACCTGCAACCTCAGCCCGCGCGCGCTGCGCCGCCACCTCGAAGAGCGTCACCGCCGCTCGCCGCACGGCCCGCGGGTGATCGTTCCGGTGCACCTTTACGGGCTGCCGGTGGCGATGCGCGAAATCCAGGAGATTGCGGTGGAGTTCGGCCTGCGGATCGTCGAGGACGCGTGCCAGGCTCACGGCGCTTCATTTCACGACGGCCGGCGCTGGAGGTGCGCGGGAACGCTCGGCGCGGCCGGATGCTTCAGCTTCTACCCGGGCAAGAACCTTGGCGGATGGGGCGACGGCGGCGCGGTCGTGACCGACAACGACGAACTGGCGGAGCGGGTTAACCTGCTTCGCGACCACGGCCGCATCTCGCATTACGCACACCAGGACTACGGTTACAATTCGCGTTTGGACGCGATCCAGGCGGCGGTGCTGCGCGCCAAGCTCGAGCGGCTACCCGGCTGGAACAGGCGCCGGCGCGAGATCGCCGAGAGCTATTGCGAACTGCTGGGCGCGGCGGACCTCGAACTGCCGGCCGAACCCGAGGGTTTGTCATCCGCTTACCACCTTTTCGCAATTCGCAGCCCGCAGCGCGACGCGATCCGCCAGGCCCTGCTCAGCAAGAACATCGAGTGCGGTATCCACTATCCCGTGCCCCTGCACCTGCAGCCGGCCTGCCGTGACCTCGGTTACCAGCGGGGCGATTTTCCGGTGAGCGAGCGGGTCGCGGACACCGAGCTGTCGCTCCCGATGCATCCGCATTTAACCGATGCCGAGGTGCGGCAGGTGGCCGAAGTTGTGATCGAGGCGCTGGAGCAGCGTCCAACCATATTCGCCGGCGAGCATGGCCGAAGCCCGGCCATCTCTACACTCCCCCCGGAGCATGGCGAGTGAGGCATGTTCGCCGGCGAACTTCAAAGGCAAAAGGCGCTGTTCGCGGCCTGTGACGGCGTGGCCTTGCTCGCCGCGTTCGCGGCGGCGCTGATGCTGCACGACCCGTCGGGTGCGATGGAAGTGCGCCTGCGGCACACCAACCCGGTGCTGCTGGGCCTCAACGTGATGGCCGTCGTGTGTCTGTGGGTGCTGGTGTTCCGCGCCTGCGACCTCTACCGGATGCGCAACGGCGGGCTGCAGGAATCGGCCGGCATCGTGCGCGGTTGCTCGTATGCGGCGCTGCTGACGGTGCTGGTCGGATTCCTGACCCACGTGGATGTCTCGCGGCTCACGGTGGCGTTGGGCTACCTGCTCAGCGTCCCGGCCATCACGGTCGGCCGGATGGCGACGCGGAAATGCATCCGGCGCTTTTACGCCAATCCCAAGAACGCGATCCCGCTGGTGCTGGTCGGCTGCAATCGGTTTGCCCGCTACCTGTGCGACCAAATCCTGGACGAGATGACGCCCTACGAGGTGGTGGGCTTCCTCGATGATCATTGCGAGATGCGGCAGTACCGCGGCTGTCCGGTGTTCGGTTCCGCCGACCGGCTGCGCGAAATCGCCGCGCTCTACCCCTCGCTCGAGGCCGCCATCGTGCTGCCCGATGCGCCGCGCGAGCAGCACGAGCGAATCCTTGAACTGTGCGAGCAGCAGCGCGTGCGCTGGTGGCTGATGCCGTGGGTATCGAAGTGGCCCAGCGGCGGTTTGCGCGTCGAAATGTTCGGCGTGGTGCCGCTCATCAGTCCGCGCGGCTCCAACATCGAGGGCCTGAACTTCGCCCTGAAGCGGGTGTTCGACGTGGCGGCGGGGGCGTTGCTCCTGATTGCCGCCGCCCCCGGCCTGGCCCTGGGTGCGCTCGCCATCCGGATCCTGGACGGCCGGCCGATCTTGTTCCGCCAGACCCGCATCGGGATGCGCGGGCGGCCCTTCGGCATGCTCAAGCTGCGCACGATGCGGCCGGCCGCCGACGATTCGCCGCATCGCGATTACGTCCGGCGGTGGATTCGGCAGGGCGACGCCGCGGCTCAAGGCGACGCGTGCGGCGACCGCGTGTTCAAGCTCGCCAACGACCAGCGCGTGACTCCGCTCGGCCGCTGGCTGCGCCGCTTCAGTATCGATGAATTGCCGCAGCTCATCAATGTAATCCGCGGCGAGATGAGCCTCATCGGCCCGCGTCCGGCGCTGCCCTACGAACTCGAGCTCTACGAGCCGTGGCATCTGCGCCGCCTGCAGGCGGCGCCCGGAATAACCGGGCTATGGCAGGTCAGCGGCCGCAATCATCTCTCGTTCGACGAGATGGTCCGGCTCGACGTGCAGTATCTTCAGGACTGGTCGTTCGCTGGCGACCTGCGGATTCTGGCGCGCACCCTGCCCGCGCTGCTGCGTGGAGGGGGCGTGTGAACAGGCTGCAAACCGCCGAAACTGCGGAGCTCCGCCGCCGCGAGCCGCGTCGCTCCCTCTGGCAGGCGGTGGCGCGGAGCGTGCGCGACAACGTGATCGCCGAATTCATCGTTCAGGCGGTGCGGGTGGGCGGCCTCGTCGTGTTGGCGCGCGCGCTCAGCCCGGAGGACTTCGGGGTCTTCCGGGTGCTGCTGGTGGCCTGCGCCCTGGTGACCCTGAGCAATGAAGCGGGCGTGCCGGACGCGCTGATCCAGCGCAAGGAAATAACTCCGGCGCATGAAACCACTACCTGGTGGCTGAGCGTGCTGATGGCGCTGGGCACATCGGCCATCCTGTACACTGCGGCACCCGCGATCGCGGCGGTGATGGCGATGCCGAGGCTGTGTGGAGGTGCACGGCTCCTGTGCGTTCCAATTCTGCTCGAGGCGACGGCGGTGGCCGCCAACGCCCGTCTGCGCCGCAACCTTAACTTCAGCGCGCTTGCGGCCGCTGACGTCCTGGCGGAATTGGCCTTTCTTGCGGTCGCGCTGCTGGTGCTGTGGCGCGGGATGCCGATGTGGAGCCTGCCGGGCGGCCTCGCGGCGCGCTTCGCCGTGCACGCCATCGCGATCTGGGCCGCCGATCGGCGGTTGCCGCGTGGGCTGCCGACCAGGCAAGCGGCCCGCGACCTTGCGCGCTTTGCGGCCACCGTTTGGAGCGGCCGGCTCATCTACGTGCTGTCCTCAAATGCGGACTACTTGCTGGTCGGGCGCCTGCTCGGCAGCTCAGCGCTGGGCTTCTATGGGATGGCGTGGGACCTGCTGAGGTTCGTGCCCGACCGCCTGCATCGCGTCGCGGGGCGCGTGACCTTTCCCGCGTTCTGCCGACTGCAGGACGACCGCGAAGAGCTGGCCCGCGCCTATCTCGATTTCTTCGCCTACATGGCGCGGGTCGTGCTGCCGATGGCGGTGTGTGCGGCGATCGCGGCCCCGGAAATCTTGCGCACGGTTTACGGCCCTCAGTGGACCCCGTCGGCCGTGCCGATGAGACTGCTCGCGGCGGGCCTGGCGCTTAGCGGACTCCGGCTGGGCATCGGTGCGGTGTACTACAGCAAGAATCGGCCCTCCTTCGACATCTATCTCCACGGCGCGCGGCTCGGGTTGCTGGTGATTGCAGTGCTTGGGCTCGCGCACTGGGGACTGTTCGGCGTCAGCCTGGGAATGAGCGTGGTCGAAAGCGCGGTGAGCGTGGCCGGGCAGGCGCTCGCGTGCGCCCTGCTCGGCCTTAGCCTGCGCAGCCTTGCCCGGTCCGCGATTCCGGCCTTGCGCCTGACCATGTTTTGCGCGCTTGCGACGCTGGCCGGAAGGACGGCCGCGATGCTCGCGGGGGCCGGCAGCGCCACAGTCCTGATTGCCGCGGCGGCGCCGCCGGCGCTGGTCTACCTATGGCTGGAGCGCTCGAACGCGGTGGACCTGGTCGCCAAGGCGTTTGCACCCTCGAGCGGCGCGCCAGTCGAGGCACCACAGGCGCAAACCTGAGCGCCGCGACACGCATGAGGGGCCGAGAAGTGATGGCAGAGACGGCAGCGAAGGCGGGGATGCACGAGGCCGGCGGGATGGAGTTTCAAATTCAGCCGATCGCGCAGGCGCGATCGCGCTGGCGGCGGCTCACCGATACCGTGCCGGGCGCGGCGCTCTACCATCGCGAAGCCTGGCTCGAGCTTCTGGAGCGCTGCTGGGGGCTGCGGCTGTGGGTCGCAACGATCGGGCGCGGCGATCGCGCCGATGCCGGATGCGTGCTGGCGCGCGCACGCAACCCCTTGGCGCCGCGGATGATCGGGCTGCCCTTCTCGGACTTCTGCGCGCCGCTCGCGGTGGATGAAGGCGCACGGGACAGGCTGCTCGACGAGCTGGCGGCGCAGCGGCCGGCGGAGCGGCTGGAGTTGCGGGGCGTCGCGGCGGCGCCGGCGCCCTGGCAATCGGTGGCGTGCTTCGAGCGTTGGACGATCGGGCTGGCGCAGCCCTTTTGGAGCCTCGAGCGCGGGATGGCGCGAAACTTCCGCGCCAACGCCCGCCGCGCGGCGCGCGCGGGAGTGAAGATCGAACGGGGCTGCGCGGCGGAGCAGGTCGCACGCTTTTACGCGCTGCAACTGGTAACGCGCCGCCGGCTGGGCGTGCCGCCGCAACCGCAGCGCCTGTTCAGGACGGTCCACGAAATTTTTTCGCGCGCGGGCAACTGCGAAATATGGCTGGCCTCAATGGGCGGCAGCGACCTGGCGGGACTGTTCGTTCTGCGCGACCGCGACGACCTCTATTGCAAGTGGAGCGCGCGCCGCGCGGGCGCCGTCGAAGGCGCGAGCCATCTGCTGACCGTCAGCCTGCTCGAGGAATTCGCCGGCAAGGCACGCCTGCTCGACCGCGGGCGGGTCGATGTTCGCAACGCCGGCCTCCGGCACTTCAAAAAGGACCAGGGGGCGCAGCCGGCGCCGTTGCCCTATGCCTATTTTCCCAAGGCGCCGCGCCAGGTCAGCGCCGAAGCGCTCAGCGGCCCGGCGAAACTCGCCTCGCGCCTGTGGCGCCACCTGCCCCTGCCTGTGACGCGGATGCTGGGCGCCGCGCTCTACGGTTATTTCGCATGAAACACTACCTTGCCATAACGCCGGCCCGCGATGAGGAACGTCTTTTGCCGCGGCTGATCGTCTCGATGGCTGCGCAGACCCGCCAGCCCGGCCGCTGGATCATAATCGACGACGGCTCCGCCGATCGCACCGGCGAGATTATCGATTGCGCCGCGAGCTACCATCCCTGGATCGAGCCGCGGCATTTGCCGCGCAGCGCGAGCCGCGCGCCGGGCGGCGAGTCGGCGATCATGCGCTTTCTGCCGCCCGACGCCTGGGAGGGCTACGATGCCATCCTGCGGCTCGATGCCGATCTGTCCTTCAAGCCGCGGTTGGCCGAATTGCTGCTGGCCGAATTCGAAAAAAATCCGCGCCTCGGAATCGCCGGACCCACCCTGTACGAGGCGCGCGGGTCGCGCTGGCGCGAGGTGGCGGCGCCATCGTTCCACACCCGCGGCGCCGCGAAGCTGTACTCGTGCGCCTGCTTTGCCGCGATCGGGGGACTCGAGGCCGGGCTCGGCTGGGACACGATCGACGAGGCGCGCGCGCTGATGCTCGGCTTCCAGACCCGCAGCTTCCGGCACATCCGCGCCTACCATCATCGCCCGCAGGGCGCCGCCGGCGGCCTCTGGCGCAGCCGCAAGGCCGCCGGCCTGGCTGCCTACAACGTGGGCTATGCGCCACTCTTCCTGGTGGCGCGCGCGCTGCGGCTGGGGCTCAAGTGGCCGCCGCTGATCGGCGGCGCGGGGCTGGTGGCTGGCTACCTCGAGGGCTGTCTGCAACGCGCGCCACGGCCGGTCTCGCCGGAGCTCGTCAGATTCGTGCGCCGTCAACAGCTACGCAGGCTTCTCCTGATGGAGTCGGTATGGCGCTGAGTCTCAGTCCGACGGCTGGCATCGATATGCCCGCGCCGCACGGCGGCCAGGCCCAGGTTCACGGGCGCAACGACGCCTTCTCGTTCTGGAAGCTGTCCGAGGACTGGCGCCCAGCCCTGGCGCCGACCATCGGGCCGTCCGCGGCCGCCGCCGAGCGGTTTCTGCTCGAGCAGTACCTGCCGGACGTCGAGCGCCGCCCGCCTTCCGCGCTGCGGGCTTACTATTGCGTCAAGCGCCTCATTCCGCGCGCCCTGCGCCATCGCCTCAACTCGGCGGCGGTCCATGCGCGCAGGCGGCTCGAATTTCCGCGCTGGCCTTGCGAAAGCGCGCTGGTCGAATTCTGGCGCGACTGGCTGCGCCGCGGCCTGGAACTGCTGGGCGCGAAGGACGGATGGCACATCGGCTTCTGGCCGGACCACACGAAGTGCTGCATCGTGCTCACCCACGACGTGGAGAGTCCGCGAGGCTTCGAGCGGATGGAGCAGGTCGCCGAGCTCGAAGAGCAATACGGTTTTCGCTCGGCCTGGAACCTGCCGCTAGCGCAATACCCGATCGATTGGGGACAGGTCGCGCGGCTGCGCGCGCGCGGCTTCGAATTCGGCGCTCACGGGCTGAGCCACGACGGCCGCCTGTTCCGCAGCCCTCGCGATTTCGCCGAGCTGGCGCCGGTGCTCGAGCAGCTCGCCGCTGAACATGGCCTGCGCGGCTTCCGCTCGCCCTCGACGCTGCGCGACCCGCGCGCGATAGCCACGCTGGCGTTCGACTTTGACTCCAGTTTCGCCGACACCGATCCCTACGAACCGCAACCCGGCGGGACGTGCAGCCTGTTCCCGTTCCATCTTTCGCGCCTGATTGAGCTGCCTTACACGCTGCCGCAGGACCATACCCTGATTCACCTGCTCCACCGCAGCCCGCTGCCGGTGTGGATGATGAAGGCGAAATGGATCGCCTCGCTGGGCGGGATGATCCTCACGCTCACGCATCCCGACTATTGCGGGGATGGCGTCTATCTCGCGGCATACGAGGAGCTGCTCAAGCGGCTCGGCGAGATGGAGGGGGCGTGGCGCGCGCTGCCGTCGGAGGCCGCCGGATGGTGGTGGCAACGCGCGCGGCTGCGGCTCCAAATCGACAACGGCCAGCCGCACATAACCGGGCTTGGGGCCGCGCGCGCCATCGCCCTGCGGCTCAGCGAACAACCTCTGGCAAGTTAGGAGCACCGCCGTGGCCCGCATCCTGCTCATCGCCTATACCACCTACGTCCACGACGGCCGCGTCAAGCGCCATGCCGAGGCGCTGGCCGCACGCGGCGATCAGGTCGACGTGCTCTGCCTCGACAGTGGCCACAACGGCCTGCATTGCGGCGCCAACGTGATCGGCCTCAAGATGCCGCGCTACCGGGGCGACAGCCGCTCCAGCTACGTGCGCAGCTATCTGCGGTTTTTCGCGAAAGCATCGTGGGCCGCCCTGCGGCTCAGTTGCGCTGCGCGCTATGACATCGTGATCGTTTGCACGATGCCCGACGCGGCGGTGCTGTGCGCGCTGCCGGCCAAGCTGCTTGGCAGCAGGATCGTGCTCGACATCCACGACACGATGCCGGAGCTGTACCAGGACAAGTTCGGCGGCCGGCGCGGCGCGATCGGCGCCAGACTGCTGATGGTGCAGGAACGGGCGAGCGCCCGCTGCGCCGACCGGGTGCTGGCGGTGCACGCACTGCATCGCCTGCGGCTGGTGGAGGCGGGAGTGCCGGCGCACAAGATCAGGACCGTGATGAACGCTTCCGACCCGGCGCTCTTTTGCGCGGCGGCGAATTTGCGCGCTTGTTCCAACGGCGCCTTCACCCTGGCTTGCCACGGCACGCTCGCGCGGCGGCTGGGGCTGGATATCGCGATCGAGGCGCTGGCCCTGGTCCGCCCGCGGATCCCCGGGCTGCGTATGATGGTTATCGGCACGGGCGACTATCTCGAGCAGGCCAAGCAGCTGGCTGTGCGCAAGAACCTCGGCGAGTGCGTAAGCTTTATCGATCAGGTTCCGGTCGAGGAGTTGCCCCGGCTGCTGGCCGCGGCCGACGTCGGGCTGGTGCCAAACCGGGCGAGCAACGCGACGCACCTCATGCTGCCGGTCAAGCTGCTCGATTACGCGGCGCTGGGAATCCCGGCGATCGCCGCCCGCCTGCGCACGATCGAGCATTATTTCGGCGAAGACGCCGTGAGATTCTTCGAACCGGGCGATGCCGCGGGGTTGGCGGCCGCAATCGAAGAACTCCACGCCGATCGCGCGCGCCGCGCCGAACTGGTGCGCAACGCCCGCCGGGCGGTGGAGCGGATCGGCTGGCCGGCCCAGCGAACCGAGTACTACCGCGCGATCGACTCGCTGCTTGAAAAGCCGCCGCCGCTGGCCCCTACGACCCGAGGCGTGCCGCGCAAAGCGATGCAACTGACAGAGGAGGAAACCAAGTGGAGCACGGGGAGACGCTGATTGTTGGCCTGGGCGAAGTCGGCGCGGCGCTGGCCGAGGTCATCGAACGCCGCCGGCCGGTGCTGCGCCACGACCTCGAGCCGCGCCAGTTCGACGCGCCGATCGGCGTGATGCACATCTGCATTCCGTTCCATTCGAGCGCGCAGTTCGAGGACGCGGTCTGTGGCTACGTCGAACGCTTCCGTCCCGCCCTGACGATCGTTAACAGCACGGTACTGCCCGGCACGACGAGCGCGATCGCCCGCCGCACCGGCAAACCCGTCGCGTACAGTCCCGTGCGCGGCAAGCACATGCGAATGGCGCAAGACCTGCTGCATTACGCCAAGTATGTGGCGGCGGCCGACGGCGAAACCGCGGCGCGGGCGCAAGGCCATTTCGAGGAGCTTGGGATGACGGTGCGGCGAATGAGCAAGCCGCAAACGCTGGAGCTCGCCAAGCTTGCGGAAACCACCTATTTCGGAGTGCAGATCGCGTTTGCCCAGGAGCTCGACCGCTACGCCCGCCGCCTTGGCGCCGACTACGCGGAAGCGGTCAACCTTTTCGAGGAGGTCGAGTTTCTGCCCCGGACCCGCTACTTCCCGGGCTTCATCGGCGGCCACTGCGTTATCCCCAACATCCAACTGCTGCGCAAGCTTGCCGACTCACGGCTGCTCAAGGCGGTCATCGAGTCAAATGCGCTGCGCGCGCGCGAGCTGGTCCCGCCCAAGCGCGCAAACCGCGGGCGCAAATCAGTCAAACCAGAGTCTCACAAGCGTGATGGCGACCTGCTTGCCCATAGATAACGCCGCGGCGAGCGCCGGCAGCGCGGCGGCCCGCTTTGCGCGACTGCGCGGGGTGCGCCTCGTGCATTGCGAAGATCTCGATACTTGGCCCGGCCAACTCCCTGAACGGTCGATGATCGCGATCAGCGCATCACGCCTGTGGGAACTCTCCGCCGGCCTTAAGCGGCATCTTGCCCACCTCGTCGGCGAAGGCGCGACACTATACGTGCGCGGCATTGCCCGGCGCCGCGCCACGCTCGACCTGGCGCCCTTCGCACCAGGTGCATTGGCTATCGCTTGCGAACGCCGGGCGGTCGGCTATCGCTTTACGGCGAGCCGGATGCTGCCAGCGGTGCTGGCGCATGAGGAAGTGGTGGGCGGCGTCTTCGAGGCGCCCGGCGTGGAGCGCCTCAATCCGCCCGCGGAAGCATTGCTGACGGTGCGCCACGTTGACGGCGCCGAGCGCGCCGCGATTTTCGCTCTTCGATACGGGCGCGGGAGCGCAATCTACGATCTGCATCCGGAGGCGCATCCGAAGGACGAGGCGCGCGCCGACGCTCCGCTCGTGGCGCGGCTGGCCCGCCAGGAGGTGCGTCATCGGGAGGTGGGCGCGCTGGTCGCAGCCAATTGCGCGGCCGGGATCGAGCCGTCGCGGCTGCCGCCGTTCAACCTCATGGTCGACGACCGCCCGGTGAA
>JAKAVN010000193.1 GCA_021827495.1 Deltaproteobacteria bacterium
CTGATCACCGGCGTGGCGGTCTCCGACAATCAGTTTCCCGATTACCCGGGCGAGGTCGCCGAATTCGATCTGGCAGGCGTGAATCCTGCCGACTATCCGTCGACGCTTTTGGACGAGAACCTCTCCCAGCGCTACTACTTCGGAATCCTTGCCCTGCAGGGCACGATCGGCACCGCCTTCGACTATCAGCTTGCGTATACGAGCAAGTACAACACCATCCTTTTCAGTCCCGATCCGGTTGGCGACCTCATCTATCAGGGCGTGGCGTCGCGCGTCTTTCACAGCGAACTGGCCAACACCGTCCAGGGCGATTCGACCTACCGGCTCAACAAAGCGCACACGCTGGCCGTCGGCTTCTACGTCGGCGAGTACGGCGAGACGCTCGACGACACGTCGGCAACCTTCCCGGCCAATGCCCAGGGCCATCAGACCTCCGACGTGCCGATCGACGTGGCCGTCAACCGCAACGGCATCGCCTGGCTGGCCGGCCTCTACGTCCAGGACCACTGGCGGCTTGCCGAACCGTTCACCCTCGACTACGGATTGCGCTGGGACCAGATGGCGGGCTTTGTCGGTTCAGCCAACCAGTTGAGTCCGCGGGCCAACCTGACCTACACGCCGCGCAAGGATACGGCGCTGCACCTGGGCTTCTCCCGCTATTTCCAGACGCCCTCGTTCTATACCATCTCGCCCCGCAGTTTCAGCGCGTTTGAAGGCACGACCGCCGCGGTCCTGCCGGGCGTGGCGCAGCCGCGGCCCGAGCGCGACTGGTACTTTGATATCGGCGCCACGGTGAGCGACCTGATACCGGGTCTTACGGTGGGCGAGGACGCCTACTTCGAACTCGCGCACGACTTGCTTGACCTCGGGCAGTTCGGTTTCGTGCCGATCTTTTCGCCTTTCAATTACCTTGATGGGCGCATTTACGGCGCCGAGACCACCCTCAGCTACCAACTGGGCAAAACTCTGTCGCTGGGCTCCAACTTCTCCTATTCGGTGGCCCAGGGCGAGGACGTCGTGACCGGCCAGTTCAACTTCACGCCCGCCGAACTTGCTTACGCTCGCAGCCACTACATCTATCTGGACCACCAGCAGTTCTACACCGCCTCGGGCTGGGCGGCGTACACCTGGGGACCGTACGTGTTCAGCCTCGACGGCACCTACGGCAGCGGGCTGCGTGCGGGCTTCGACAACACGGCGTCGATCCCTCTCAACTGGACGCTCGACCTTGGCGCAGCGCGCAGCTTTGACGTGGCGCAGATCGGCAAGGTGACCGCCCGGCTGGTGTTAATCCAAGTGTTCGACCGGACCAACCTGCTGCGCAACGGCACCGGGATCGGGGTTTTCGTGCCCGCGTACGGACCGCGGCAGGCGTTCTACGGATCGATCGCTGTGCCGTTGCCCAGGCTATAGGTGGCGCAATCGTGATGACGCAAACAACCGTGAGCAAGGCTGGAATGTCATGCAGGAATTAGCTGGAGCATGGGAAGCATTGAAGTTCGGCGGCGTGATGGTTTATCCGCTGCTGTGCCTGGGCGCGCTCGCCTTCGTGATAATTCTCGACCGGGCGGTGACCTACCGGCGGACTCTGCGGCTTTCACGCAGCCTCCTGGAGCTGGTCGAGACTTACGACTTCTCCTGGAGCGACCTGGAGAAGCAGCTCGAGACGCTGTCCCCGGCCAATGCCTATCGGCGATTCCTCCAGGTAATCGCCGCAAACCGCGAACAACCGGCGTGGTGGGTGGAAGCGCGCGCCGGCGACGAGGCCGGCAGTATCGAAAAAGTCCTGGGCCGCGGCCTCTGGGTTCTGGAAACCGTGGTAACCGCGGCTCCGCTGATGGGGCTTCTGGGCACCATCACCGGCATGATGCAGTCCTTCAAGGTTATCGGCGCTTCCAGCCTGGTCGCTCCGACGCAGGTCACTGCCGGCGTGGCGCAGGCCCTGATTGCAACGGCCCTGGGCCTCCTCATCGCCATCGTCGCGCTGTTTGGCTTCAACTTTTTCGCCCGCACGCAGTCCCATGCGCTCGACCGCATGGAGCGGCTCGGCTCGCGCCTGATCGATCACATCCGGCTCGACCAGGAAAACGGCGGCGCTGACGCCAGCGCACGCATCGCGGCCGTGCCCGGCAGGGAGGGGCGCGGACGATGAAGCTGCGCCGGACAAGAGAATATCGGCGCGGCCGCATCGAGATCATCCCGATGATCGACGTGATGTTCTTCCTGCTGGTGACTTTCATGCTGGCCTCGCTGTCGATGCAAAGCCTCAACTCGATAACGGTCAACCTGCCGCAGGGCGACGCGCCGAACCTGCACCACGCGGAGCCGGTAACGCTGACGATCACGAAGGACAGCCAAATCTTCCTCGACAAGACACCGACGACCCTGGCGACGATGGCCTTCGCGCTCAAGGCGATGCTCAAGGGGCGGGACCGCGGGGTGGTGGTGAACGCGGACAGCGCGGCGCCCGAGGGAACCGTAGTGCGGGCGATGCTGGAGGCGCGGCGCGCCGGGGTCGGCCATTTTCTGATCGCGGTCAAGCGCCAGTGAACGCAGCGGGCCATATGGAACCCCCTCGTCCGATGTCCTGCGCGTACCTGGACGAGCCGTGGCTGAGGCTGAGCTTGATTGTCCCGGCGGCCCTCGCGCTCTGGGCGGCGCTGCTGACCGCCTTTGCCCTGCTGCTCGAGCGTACGGCCCCGCCGCCGCCTGCGCTCGCACCCGCCGAGATGCGAATCATCGAAGTGCCGCCTGCCGGCGGTTTGCAGGGCGGCCCGGCGCCGGCGTCAGCACCTGCCAGGCCGAAGCCGGAACTTGCCCGGCCGCATCCGCATATCCGGGTTCGCCGGCCGCCCGTGCGGGTCAAGCCGCGCCATCTGCCCAAGCCCAAAACCGTGCCCGAACTGCCCCCGTCAGCCAACGGCACGGCCAAGCGCGCTACCGAAACCCCGCCCTCTGGCGCAACCGCTGGCAAGCGCGCCCCAGCGTCTCCCGGCAGCGGCGGCATCTCCGGCGGCACCGGTTCGGGCACAGGCGCGGGCATCGGAAGCGATAGCGGCGGAGCGCGCACGGTCTTCGCGCCCAAGCCGGTTATTCCCGACGACTTGCGCGAGAAGGCGTTTCGGGCCGTGGCGGTCGCGCACTTCCAGGTCAGCTACGACGGCCAGGTACGGGTGACGCTGACAACTCCTACCGAAAGCCCGCGGCTCAACGAGCTTCTCCTGGAGACTCTGAAACAATGGCGCTTTTTTCCGGCGATGAAGAACGGCGTAGCGATCGATTCGCAATTCGACGTGCGCATCCCGATAAGCGTCCAGTGAGCGCGCATCGGGGGGCCGCTCCAGCCGGCGGGCGACGCTATGAAACGAACCGCGGCGGCGCAATTCAGCTTCGCATTCGCGGTCACCGGCGGCTCACTGCACGTGGTCCCGTACCCGGTTGGAATCGACTACCGACACGCGCACGCCGCGGCGTGCTGAGCCGGACGCTGGGATTGGCGGCCGGCGCTGTCGACCGAATGCTTTGCGTACGAACACATGTGATGCTAGAATGCATCACATGAAGAAGGCCAGCGTACGTGACCTCCGCTATCGTTTTTCAGAGGTCGAGCGGCTATTGGAGCAAGGCGAGAAGATCGAAATCACCAAGCGCAAACAGGTGATCGGGCAATTGCTGCCGGTACGGCCTGCTGCCCGCCGGTGCCCAGATTTTCTGGCACGGCTGCACAGCATCTACGGCGATCGGACGCTTGAAGCGAGCAACGCACAACTGCTGGCACGGGAGCGCGACCGTTATTGAGCGCCTACGCAGACACCAGCTTTCTTGCTTCCTTGTATATCCCGGATGCGAACTCGGCCGAGGCGGCCAGGCACATGCAAGGGCTGTCGTTGCCCGTGCTCATCACGCCACTGGGGGAGCTGGAGCTGATAAACGCCGTGCAGCTTCGGCTGTTTCGGAAAGAAGTGCAACCCGCTGAGGCGCGTGCGGCGAATGCTGCGTTTCGCGCCGACCTGCACGACGGAGTGTTTGCCATCCGCGCTCTCCCTGAGGACGTGTTCGGCCATGCAAGACAGCTGGCGTCCAGATGGACCGCGAGGCTCGGCACGCGCAGCCTCGATATCATTCACGTCGCCGCAGCTATCGCTTTGCACGCAGGCGCCTTTCACACCTTCGACGATCGGCAGAGAAAGCTCGCTAAGGCGGCCAGACTTCACATAGCGTAAATCTTTCTGACTCCGCAAAGTGCGTGACGCCGATCCGCGACAATCAGATCTGCCGGTTGTGGCCGTCCCGACGGCACGGGCAAGAAGTGGAGCCAGGCGGTGCATTTCCGCCCTGGCCAGGTCCGCACCACCCATCCGCGCCCCGGCCAACGCCGCCTGCTGACGGCGCCGGCGGAGCGCTTAGCTGGACCGCTCAAACTTTCTTCCGGGGAACGGCGAATTCTCACCGCCTTGGCCCAGCACCCGCAGGGCTGAAGCAAGGTGCAGGTGGCGCTGTTAAACGGATACGCCGCCAACGGCGGCGGTTTCAATAACGCCTTGGGCCGGCTGGAAACTCTGGTCCTGGTCCACGGCCGGGGCGAGCTCGCGCAAGCGATAACCTGTTCAGCTCGGCGACGGGATGAGACAGCAGCGGCAAACCCACGCCCGCGTCGCGCGTTCATGCACTTGACCATATATGATGTTGAGAGCATAGTAAGGGGCGTGGCGGCGGCGATGGTCGAAGCCGAGGGAACGGAGGAATTTGAGGCCTGGTTCCTAGCGCTGACCGATAAAGACGCCGAGGCGGTTGCGCGCGCGGTTGGACTTCTTGAAGAAAAGGGCGTGGCGCTCGGTTTTCCGTACAGCAGTGAGATTAAGGGATCGCAGGCGCTTCGCGAACTTCGGGTTCAATCCGGCGGCCATCCTCTGCGCGTGTTTTATGCGTTTGACCCATTGCGGCGGGCCGTGCTGCTCCTCGGCGGCGACAAGACCGGCGATGATCGGTTCGACGAAACGTTTGTGCCGCGTGCGGAGCAGATATGGGCCGCGTACCTGGCCGATCTGGAGAAAGAGGAGAAGAGAAAATGAAGACCACGCGGTGGGGTGACATTCGGGCGCGCAAGTTCTCGCCGCAGAAGCTTAAGGAAATCGACCGCGCCGTGGAGGGCGAGCTGCTCGAAATGGACCTAAGGGAACTGCGCGAGGCGGCCGGCAAGACCCAGGAAGAACTGGCGGAGGCTCTTAAGAAAGCTCAGTCGGAGATATCGCGGCTTGAGGGCCGTTCGGACTACCGTCTCTCGACGTTGCAGCGATACGTGGCCGCCCTCGGCGGTGAGCTCGAGGTTGTCGCCAGCTTCGGCAATCGGCGCGTCCGACTCCGCGCTGGTCTTACCCCTTTCGGTGTCCCACTTGTAAGTTAGTGCCGACCGGTTTTGGGGTTGATTTGGATCCTTTTTGCATTTGCCTCCTGTTTTTCGGCCCACCCTTCACCCGCTCTAAGGGTGGGAGGA
>JAKAVN010000194.1 GCA_021827495.1 Deltaproteobacteria bacterium
GCCGACACTCCGATCGTGGTGCGGCTGGCCCGCCAGGAGGTGCGTCATCGGGAGGTGGGCGCGCTGGTCGCAGCCAATTGCGCGGCCGGGATCGAGCCGTCGCGGCTGCCGCCGTTCAACCTCATGGTCGACGACCGCCCGGTGAACTTCGACCATTTCAACGCCGCCCCTGTATCCGCCCTTCTCCGCCACATCGACGACCTCCGCCCCGGAGCGCATACGGACTTCGCCTGGACGCCGTGCCATACCAGCCCCTGCCGCGGCTACCTCGAAGCGATGAAGGGATTTTCGACCGGTTTCGTATGGCATGGGCTGTGGCGGCACGTCGATCACCGCGCGATTTCGCATCCTGCTGCCGAACTGGCGCAGGGTAAGCGCATGGTCAGCCGCATCGAGCGGCGCTTCGGCCTCCGCCTGCAACCGATAATGATTTTCCCGTTTGAACGGTCAGCGCCGGAGCAATTTCCGCTGCTCGTGGAAGCCGGCTTCCGGGCCAGCGTCGAGGAGCCGCGCCCGCGGTCCGGCTGCGATGCGCGCCTGCCCGGATACCTCGCCTACTCGCTGCCCGCGCGGGCTGAAACGGCCTGCGGCTTCACCGTTCTGTATCGCTATCCGGCGGCCTCGCTGGCGCGCGACCGCATGCTTGCGATGGCGGCGCTCGGCCTGCCGATCCTCGCCTGCGCACATCCCGAGGACGTGGGGTTGAGGCGCTTCTCGCGCTTTTGGGACCGCGGCGGCGAGGTCTCCCATTTCGATGAGGTGCTGAATTTCGCGTCGTCCAAGGGGCTGCCGTCGCGCTCGCTTGAAGACATTGCAGCCGAGGTCGGAGAGGGCCGCGCCGCCGACCATCGCTGAAGAGCGCCGTTGATGGAAACCGCAGACCTTTTCAGGCCAATCGAGAAACCGCATGGCCGGCCAGCCGGCTTCGCCTTGCTCATTTTGGCGGCCGCAATCGCGCTGGCGGCAGTCTGTGTACTCAGCGCCTCAGCCAACGGTTGGCGCCTGGCCCCGCTCGCCGCCGCGGGGCTGGCGGCGCTGCTTTGGCTCTTCAAGCGGACAACCCGCGACAGCGGATGGCTGGTGTGTGCGCTGGTGGCAGTTGAACTTCTGGCCTCGGCCAACCTGAGCTCCCAGGAATTGCAGGGCGGCAGCGATGCGGCCCGGACCGCGACCCGGTACGTGGTGATAGCCCTGTTGTGCGCGCCTGCCATCCCGCGTGCGCTCCGTTCGGGCATTCTCGCCCAGGGAGGATTCAGACTCTACTGCCTTTACCTGGCATGGGCCGCTGTCACGATCCTTTATTCTCTGGTCCCGGTTTTCTCGGCCGGCCGCCTGGCGCTGTCGGTCGTGATGTTCGTTGCGCTCAGCGACGCGGTCGCGCAGGTAAAGAGCGAGCGCGACGCGAGCCGGCTCATCCGCTGGTTCGCCGGCGGATCGGCGGTCGTGGTGGCGTTGCTTGCCGCGTCGATCGTTGCGCTTCCGCACGGCGTTGTATGGGTGCTCGACCCCAGCGGAATACAGCGATTTCGAGGATTCCTCCCTTCGCCGAACCAGATCGGCGCGCTGATGGTTACCACCACGGCTGCCGGCTTTTTGTGTTGGGGCCGCGCGAGCTGGCTGGAAAGAATCGGTTTCCTGCTGCTAATCGCCACAGTGGTTGGGCTCGCGCTGCTGGCCGACTCGCGTTCGTCCTTCGTCGCGCTTGGCGCGGGAAGCGTATCGTACCTGCTATGGCGCTATCGCCTGCGCGGCCTGGTGATCTGTCTCGCCCTTGCCCTGGGTCTCGCGGGCGCGGTCGCGTTGCACGGCCGGGGACTGGGCGCTTACGCAACCCGCGGCAATGTCACGACGCTGACCGGCCGCACTGATGTCTGGAGCTTCGCGATAAGCCAGATCGAGGAGAGCCCGATTCTCGGCTACGGCTACGAAGTGGAGGGCGCGATTTACCAAAGCCGTTATTTCCCGCTGTGGTGGGGCCCGTGGGACGAGGGGCCGTACAGTTCCATCCACAACGGCTATCTCGCGCGCATGGTCGGAGTGGGAATCCCGGCGACCCTGCTATGGCTCTTCTTCATGCTTCGCCCGATCGTCTTCGTCTTTCGCAGCGGCGATGACCCCTGGGCTTTGAGGCCGATCGCGCTGCTCGCGATAATCCCGATCCTGCTCGAGAACATGGCCGAGACGGCCGCGGGCGACTGCCGCAACTGCACCGGAATACTGCTGTTCCTGGCATGGGCCATGCTGGAACGTCAGCGGATGTTTGTGCTGGAGCGAGCAGTGCGCGAACGCGCACTGGCGCACGCCCGGCTGCCCCGCGCGGTCGCGGCGCTGAGTTCAATCGCGTTGCTGGCGTCCGGCCATGGCCCCGCGGGCGCAAACGGATAGCCGCTGCGGCTTTCGGGAGTTGCAGATGGCCGACGGCAAGCGATGCCGCGCGCTCAGCATGAATCGCGATATCGAAGCGGCAGTGGCGCCGCGCTCCGGCGCGCTGGAGCGCAATCGCGAAGCGGGCTACGGCTATGGCGTTGTGAGCGCCGCCGAGGCGGTCGAGCGGGCGGTCTCCGGCGAATGGGACATCCCGGAATTCCAGCGCAGGTTCGTGTGGACGCCGTCGCAGGTGTGCGTCCTCGCCGACTCGCTGTGGCGCAACTATCCGATTGGCGCGCTTTTGCTTTGGCGCGCCGCGGACAACGGCGGCCAGACGGCTCAAACACGATGGTGGATCGCCGATGGCCAGCAGCGGCTGACCTCGCTCTGCCTGCTATGGGGCCGCGAACCGCTATGGCTCAGGCGTATGCCCGACGAGCTTCGCGCGGCCCTGCTGCGGCGCTTCGCGATTTTCTTCGACCTCGAGGCCGAAGCTTCGCCAAGATTCGTGGTTGCGAACACTTCCCGCCCTGAGCCGATCGCCCCCCGCCTGGTTCCAGTTAGCAGGCTGGTCACGCTCGACCCGGCGCGCGGGCCCGGCCGGAGTGAACTCGAGCGGCTCGCGCAAGAGCTCAAGGCTTCGCGATCGCCCCGGGAGCTGGACTCGGCGGAGATCTACGCGCGTCTGTCCCGCGTCTGCATGATGCGGCATCGCGCACTGGCCACGACCTTGATTCGCCACCAGCGCGAAGACGTGCTCGAGATCTTCGCGCGCCTCAATAGCAGGGGCATGCGCTTTCGCAGGCTGCTGCTGAAGCTGGCGATGGAAGAAATCCCCGCGGCGATCCGCGGGATTCGAGGACGCGGCGGATCGTAGCGGCGAGCGAGCGGGCCGTGTCCGCACGGCGGGCCCAGGGCGCGGCGCGGCAGCCTCCCCCGCGGTGGGTCAGGGCGACTCGATCGCACCCAAGTCGGGCGCCGCTCCGTTGTACGGAAGACCGACGTAGGTGCCAGCGTCGATGCATGGCGAATCGGTCTGTAGAGCGAAGTTCGCCGCTGCCGGATTCACCCACAGCGGATCCACCGCCAGGTCGTCGCTGTGGCCGCCCAGCGCCAGCCACTGGCTGAAATCATACGCTGTCCCGTAGTCGTAGATCGTTGGCGCGAGCCCCCAATCGTTGTAATTGATTGAGCCGCCGTTTTGCGCCTCGAGCACGCTGCTTAAGGCGTCCACCACGATATTGTTTTCCACCGTGGCGGCGTTGATTAGATAGATCCCTGTCAGGACGTTATAGATCGAATTGTTGTAGATCTGGGCTCCTGTCGAGCCCACATCGATTTGAATCCCGGACCCGCGTCCCGCAACCGAGCCGCTAAGATCGTAGATGATGTTCTGTTCGATCAGCCCATTGGCGCTGTACTCCTGGTAGATTCCGTTGGCCTCGGCGGAATCATGGGCGACGTTGCCCCGCACCAGCACTGACGCGGAACTCTTCATGTCGAAGCCGTGATGGTTGAAGTGGTCGGCGTGGTTGCCGATTATCTGAGCCTCGTCGGCGTTTTGGCAGTTGATCCCGTTGCCGTGTCCGCCGCTGTAGGAAATCGTGTTGCCACTGAATTTGGGAGCGGTGGCAAGCTCGACGGCTTCCGAAAAATGGATTCCGTTATAGTAACTTCCGCCATCGACCGTCCCAGTCCCCGTCTGCTGCACGGTGTTGTTGCGAATTTCGATCCCGGACAGGCCTACCCCGCCGGCCGCGTTCGAGTAGATGTAAATCCCGTAGCCGCCGGTACGTTCAAAGGTGATCCCGTCGACGGCCACGTCGCTCTTTTCGCCGGCATCCGCCACCATGCGCATCCCGTACACCCGCGTCGCCGCTTCGATCTCGTGCGAGGCGGGATTCGAGCCGTCAGCGAGCCATACGTAGAGCGTCGCCGCCGTCGAGTTCCAGAACCAGCTTCCCGCTTGCATCGGTCCGATTGCGCAGGTGCCGGTGGGCGTGCACGTCGATCCCACCGTGCAGCAGGCGTGGGTCAGCCCCCATCCGGGGCCGCCGTCTTCGTAAACGTTGTTGGGTTGGCTCGCCAGCGCAGCTTGGTATTCCGAGCCACTCATCAAAGCCCATCCACTCACCAGGTCGCTTCCGCTGATAACCGGCTGCGGCCCGCTCCCGTACCAGCTAAACGTGATTGGGTAACCCGGGCTTCCGCCGTTGGCCGGCTGGAGCGTTCCACGCCATACACCGCCCGACTTGAAGTAGATCGCGTCGCCCGGCTTGAAAGTTGTGGAGTTGACCTTTGTTACCGTCTGCCAGGCTGCCGACGGGCTGGTGCCGGAATTTGCGTCGTTGCCGGCCGGGTCAACATAATAAGCCTGCGCCCCGGGAGCGGGTGTCGGAGCTGAGGACGGTGTTGCGACGGGCGTGGGGCTGGCGGCCGGAGTAGGTGTTGACGTGGGGTCAGGCGTCGGCGATGGTGTCGGCGCTGGCGCGGGGCTAGGAGTCGGCGTTGGTACAGGGGTTGGCGAGGGAGTTGGAGTCGCCTTCAGCTTGTGACCGTGCGCGGACGCAGACGAGGGCGATCTTGATGCGTCGGCGGGCGCGACCTTAACCGTGAGCGTCGCGCATAAGCCTATCGCGAGACTCGCAACCAGAGCGCGGGCAAATGAATGCAGTACGAACGGCTCCCTTTTTTTCATGACGCCCCCCCAACAATCTTTGGCTCCCGTCCGCGTGGGAGATGCCACGCGACCAAGCGACGAGCGCTACCGCCGACGCAGACGACGGCTAAGTCGCCGGTGCGATAGATCGGCGGCACTCTGAAATTCGTAAGATCGGCTAGAAATCAAGTGAAGTAAATAAAGGAGCATGAAAGTTAATAATAGTTAAGGTTCTATCTATAGCTTGTCAAAAATCTAATTACCTATAATCTAATCTATGGATAGTTATAGATCAAGTTAAACAATCTCAAATTTGCTAACAATATTTCATGCAAGCTCTAACAGGTTGCGGAAAAAGGATTTTTGACCCCTAACAACATTAATCCAAGACCCACTTTCATGATCGTAGTAATGCTTACCCTTCGCCGCAATCGTCTTTCGCCGGGTTTTTCCGCAACCTGCTAA
>JAKAVN010000027.1 GCA_021827495.1 Deltaproteobacteria bacterium
AGAGGCCGGCGAGGGCATTCCGATCGTCTTCGTCCACGAGTTCGCCGGCGACCATCGCAGCTACGAGCCGCAGATGCGCTACTTCTCGCGCCGCTACCGCTGCGTCGCTTACAACGCGCGCGGCTACCCGCCTTCCGACGTTCCCGAGGAGGTTGTTAAATACTCGCAGGCGCGCGCCCGCGACGACATCCGCGCCGTGCTCGACGGACTCGGCATCGAGCGGGCCCACGTAGTCGGCGTCTCGATGGGCGGGTTCGCGACGCTGCACTTCGGGATGCGCTACGGAGATCGCGCGCGCTCGCTAGTGATCGGCGGATGCGGCTACGGCGCGGACAAGGGCAAGCGCGCACAGTTCCAGGACGAGGCCGAGCACGCGGCGCAGGAGTTCGACCGTATCGGTATGGCCGAGAGCGCCAAGCGCTACGCGCTAGGCGCGACCCGCGTGCAGTTGCAGAACAAGGACCCGCGCGGATGGCATGAGTTCGCCGCGCAGATGGCCGAGCATTCGGCGCGCGGCTCGGCGAACACGCTGCGCGGCGTGCAGAAGCAGCGCCCGTCGCTGTTCGACCTCGTCGACGAGATGAAGAAAATAACCGTGCCGGCGCTGGTGATGGCCGGCGACGAGGATGACCCATGTCTCGAGGCCTCGGTGCTCATCAAGCGGGCGATGCCGGCCGCGGGGCTCGCGATACTGCCGAAGACGGGGCATGCGCTCAACCTGGAGGAGCCGGCGCTGTTCAACACGCTGGTCGATGAGTTTTTCCATCAGGTCGAGGCGGGCCGCTGGACCGTCCGCGATCCCCGCTCGGTGACCGATAAGATCCTGTAACGCTGGCCATGGCGATTGCGCACTCCAGAGACCACCGGCGGATTCCAGCGCGAGACCGGAGGTCATCAACGGCACGCCCCGCGAAACAACTTGGACTGAATACAAGACTGCGCAGATCCCCCAGCAAAGTGACTGTCGAAACTAACGTCTTGGTAGTTATCGGCGGCTCGGACGACACCTCATCCGTGTTGCGCACGTGCAACGGTGGCACGATCCGTAAACAGTTGGGCGCACGATTGGCGATTTGGGGTTATTAGGACTGACGGCACGCTATATGCTCACGACCTTATGCTCGACTCTAAGTCGTTGTGCGTGCCGCCGGCACGGTCGGAGGGGGTATGCTCAAATGTAGCGCTTGCGGGGCACTTTCCGTTGACGTGCACGTGCTCGAGGCCGAGGGCGGTCCTATGCCGGACCGCGGAGTGATCGGCGTCAGGATAAGGCTCTGTAACTTCTGCTACTCGCGGCCCGAGCGCTCGCAACTGGTCACTCGACTCTGCGCGGAAATCCTCGTGCCGCCTTCTTACTGGTTTGGCCGGACGATTACCTGGTCTTCAGCCATTCGGATGGTTCGCTCGCCGCACGGGCAGCGTGCTCCCCGTTTCTGGTACGAGCCTGAGTCTCGCGCCCTCGGCACGTGGACGCAAAGCCGGCCTGCTCTGGCGAATGGCGGCAGCCACCAAGCGTCTTAGCAAATTATTTTCTTTCTTTATTTCACTGTAGCCGCCGCTGCGCGATTACTCACTGGTGCGGCTTTTGAATCCTGCGCCCGACCATCCGCGGAGCAACGAGCGGTAGGCCCACTGCGAATCATCTTTTCCGTGTAGCCGGAACATGCCTACATCTCAAGCGCGAATGAGACATCAGGCACGGGAGAGAGTCCCCAGCGCAATTGCCGCGTACCTGGAGGCATACGCTGCGCTGGAGGCTGCCGCCGGCAAAGCGCAGGCCCTGGTTGATAGGCTTCGAACAATCGCTCTTGCGCTCACCGATATGGGATTCCCCGGCAGCCGGAGCGATGCGTGGAAAGCCGCCCGGATCGATGAGCTGCCGACGCTACTGGGCGCGGCCGGCGAATTCGGCAAACCGCTGCGCTTGACCGGGATGCCCAAGGCCGAGCAACTGCTGGAGGCAATCGCGAGCTGGCGCAAGAAGCGCAGCTACCTTCAACAGTTGTGGAACGGTCTTCCCGCCGAAGTCCAGGTGGTGTTGAAATTGCCGGGGACGCTGGACTGATTGGGCCCGCCGCCAAAGGCTGCGCAAAGCTTTTCAGGCCGCCCCCTCACACCGCGCGCAGGAAATCGATCGGCCGTCGCTTGACGTCGCCCGAACGCTCCTGCTGGCCCCCATGGCCCGCTCAATGCGCGGCGCTTTTCCAGAAGGCGTCGCTGGCGGCCTGCGGCAGATTCTTCGGATCGAACAGTCCCGCGGGCGCCTGCTTGTCGTACTTCACGCTGGACACGTCGATCTCGCTGCTGCCGCCCGATTGCACGTCGTTCATCACGATCTTCATGATGGTTGGGACCTTGCCGATAGTAGTGATCTTTTCGAAGTGCTCCGACTTGAACAACTTGCCATCAACGTCGTAGTAGTCGCGCTCGACCGGCAGTCCTGTGTCGGTGGCGACCCAGGTTACGGCCTTTGAAAAATACGGATTGTTGGCGAGCGCCTCTTCCAGCTTGTAAGCCTTGACGCCGTTGTGCGTCTCGGTGCCGTCGAGCTTCTCTTGGCCGCCGAGACGGACGAAGCTCAAATCTTCGTAGGTGAAGTCGGTTCCGAAGAACGGCTCGTAGCCGGCCAGCGGCGTGATCTCGCGCACGCGGCGAATCGCCGGCAGATAAGAGTATTCAACGGCCATCGCACCGGGCTTCTCCTTGGCCAAAAAGGCGATTCCCCTACCGCCAGCCGGCTTGAGCACCACCGTCAGCATGCAGTCGGCGTCATTCACATGAGCGCGCGCCTGCGCAAGCGTCCATTGCGCGGCAAAGCCGCCGCCGCTGTTAACCTTCAGCGTCATGACGCGCACGCTGGGACGCGCGGGCTCCAGCGCCTGCTTCATCCGCTTTACAATCGAGGCCGCGTCGGGCTCGGCCGCTGATGCGCCGGCTCTGGCCGCGGATGCGGAAGCCACAAGAAGAAGAATTGCGATTGTAAGGTTTAAAACACGCCTCAAGATCCTTGTCTCCCTGCCTTAATTCGCCGGATTTGAATTACACGGCTTTGCCATAGTCGCCCGCTTCGAGCCCGCTCGTCAAACTGCGCACGGTCGCCTTAACCTTGTCCTCGGCATGGGCGGAACTTGCGCGTTCGCGACCTCATCACAAATCATTCCTCCCTTTTCGCCGGATACCTCACTTACGTGCGGGAAAACTCCGCCATGACCTTTCTGACGAAAAGTTACTCCTCCGCGAGGCTCCGCCGCGCCCTACGCGATCCTGAGGCGGCTGAACACCGGAAGCTTCACCACGTCCAAGACGAATCCGAAGGCGATTGCGGCGGCCAGCGTGCCGGCCACGACGAACATCGGCAAAGCCGTCATGGCGATGCCGCCGATGGCCAACGTTGCGATGATCAGGAGATCGCCAACCGACGATAGAACCAGCCAATGGCTTGGCCGAGACCACAGCCGGTGACGATCGCGAATCGCATATAGCGTTGCCTCACTGGCGAAGACCAGCGCGACGAAGGCCAAGGTCTGCAGCGCTGCGGTTCCGAGCCCCATCCGGAATTTGCCGACCGCCACCACCGCAACGCAAAAGAGCAGCTCGCAGACCGCTATGATGACCGCCGCCATCGTCAATCTGCCAATTCGCCAGACATTCGGCATCGGGGACGGCTGGACGTTGTCCGTCGTCAGCGACATGGTCAGAAAGTCGCCGGTGACCATCACGATGACCATCAGCATCGGCGTCAGGATCGCGTGCCCGGTCATGAGCAGGCCGGCCGCCAGAAAAAGCAGCTGCACGACCTTCTTGATGGCGGAGTTCAGGGTATAGGTTAAAATCCGCTGAAATGCCGTGCGGCCTTCCTTCACCGCGGCCACGATGCCCTTGAGTCCGGCCTCGGTCAGCACGATACCGGCGGCTGACTTGGCGACGTCCGTTGCGGTCGACACCGCGATTCCCATCTGCGCCTGGCGCAGCGCCGGAGCGTCGTTGGCGCCGTCGCCGCACATCCCAACGGTGTGGCCGCCGGCCTGGAACGCCTTGACCAATTTATACTTGTCCTCCGGAAGAACGCCGGCGAAGACGGCGAAAGCGTCGGGGCCCACCGCGGCGGGGATTGGCCCCGGCGGACAGACCGCGCCATCGAGTCCCACCGCATGAGCCACAATCGCGGCTGTGGCCGGCGCATCGCCCGTCACCATCACGGTGCGCACGCCCAGCCTGCTAAGCTCCGTAACTAGCGCCGCCGAGTCGCCCCGCGGCGGGTCGCTGAGCGCGATTACACCCGCCAAGCGCATCGCCGCCGGCGGCCTTCCCACTGCGACCGCCAGAACCCTGAAGCCCTTCGCTTCAAGCTCGTTCGCCGCCGCGGACGCCGTCGGCGATGGTTCCGCGAGATCGCTGACCGCGGCAAAAGCCCCCTTCACAGCGCGCAGCGTGCCGCCATTCGGATCCGCCGCCGTCGCTGCGGACATCTTCGTTGCCGGATCAAAGGGCACAAACTCGATCGCGGTCGGCACCGCGATGGTTTTGTTGCGCCCGGCGGCGGCGCGAATCGCCGCATCCACCGGATCCTGCCCGCCATCGGCACTCGCCAACGCGGCCAGGGCCAGAACCTGCGGCTCATCGAAGCCGGGCATCGGGCGCACCGCGGTCACGCTCAGTTCGTTGCGCGTCAGCGTGCCGGTCTTATCCGCGCACAGAACATCCATGGTTGCCGCTTCGTCCACCGCGGAGAGGCGCGTCGGAAGAACGCCCAGATGCGCCAGGGCGCGGGCGCCGAGCGCCTCGGCCAGCGTGAAAGTGGCCGGCAGCGCCACCGGGATCGACGCCAGGATCGCCGTCAGCACAAGCGGAATGATCTCGGCCAGCGGCATCGCGAGCGTATAGGCATACCCGACCAGCATGACAATGATGACACCGTTAAAGATGGCGAGATTGCCCACCAGGCGGACCACGGTTTTCTGCTGCGTACTTTCGACATGCGCGGTGCGGACCAGCTCCGCCGTGCGCCCGAACTTTGTGCGCGCGCCAGTGGCGGTGACCTCCGCAACCGCTTCGCCCCGCCGCACGAGCGCCCCGGCGTACGTTTGCAGGCCCGGACCAGCTTCGATGGGTATGGATTCACCGGTGAGCAAGGATTGGTCGAGCAGAATTGATCCCCCGACCAGGCGCACGTCGGCGGCAACCACGGCCCCGAGCGATAACTTCACGAGGTCGCCCGGCACCAACTCGGCAGCCGGTAGCGTTGCCCAGACGCCGTCGCGCCGGACCGACGCGTTGAGCGCGAGCCGCGACTTCAGCGCGGCAAGGGTTGCCTGGGCGCGCGATTCCTGGAAAAACCCGAGCGCGGCGTTGAACACCAGAAGAAACCCGATGATCGCCGCTTCGACATACTTACCGAGCGCCACCTCGAGCACCATCGCGGCCTCGAGCATCCAGGGCACTGGCGCCCAGAATTTGCCGAGCGCCGAACGCAAGGGATGCACCGCCGTGTCAGGCACCGCGTTTGGGCCGAACTTTGCCAGCCGGCCGTGAGCCTCATCGCTCGTGAGACCGGCTGGCGCGCCATCTTTGCTATTGCTGGCGGCTGACTTGTCGGGCGCAACGGTTGCAGGAGGCGCACTCGCAGGTTTGGACTCGGCCGGTGAAGGAGGATTCGAGGGAGGATTCGATGATGGATCGGACATGCGTCGCCATTTCCCATCGACCCGGCCTACGAATGCCGGGTCAGGCCCACGCCATTTGCGCCAGCCGGATGACCTGTCCACCCATGGGGCAAAGGGCGTCCAAGATCGAGCCACGTTGAAAATAAACGGAGGCTGCTGGACCGCCTCTTTCGAGTGACGACTCGACTGAGAGCGCCATCGAACTTCGCGCACAAAGTCCGCCCGAGTCGCTCCTTAAAGACTTATCACAAACTCGCGTTGGCGTGTCGATCTTTTCCCTCCGGGAAGCTTGCCCGGTGAGTATGCGACCATCAGATCATCAGAATCTTCGTGGGCGGGTACCATGTCGGCCATTTTCGACGATAGGCCCGCCGGGGGCGGCAGGATTTATATCAAAGGCTTGCTTGGTAAAGACGGCTTCCCATCGTTACAATTTACGATTTCTTCACAGTGATTTCGGTTGACCCTTGGCTATCATAGCTGCTATAAGGAGAACCGGTTCGAAATTGGGAGTGCGATTGCAGTCTAATGCTTTGTTTAGGCTTCATTCGCCCGATTTAAGTTCTGTAACCCCGTTTTGCGGGACTCACGTAACGGGATTCACGTAAGAGGTGGAGATCACATGAGAAAACTGGCAGGAATGTTCGCTTTCGCGGGGATGCTCGCGCTTGCAGCGCCAGCGTTCGCGCAATCAGCCGGCAGTTTCGCAGGCGACTTTCTGGGGCCGAATGGCGTGGCTAAGATCGTCACGACCCAGGTTTGCTCGGCAACCGACACAACGTGCACGAGTACCCAGAGCGCTACCCTGCTAACCGCAACCATCAAGGTGTCCGGGGCGAGCTCCAAGTCCCTGATGCTGATGGGCTCCCTTGAGGACGCGCTTTATACTGACACCTCGAACAGCGGTGGCGGAAGCAAGAGCACGTCAAGCGCGACGGGCAGCATCGTGGTGACGCCGGTGGTCACCGGCGGAGGGTGCCCCGCTTCGGGATGCCCGGTATATCCGAGCACGGTGACTTTCGCGGCGCGGACCCAAACTTTGACGGCCAATCTCGGTAGTTGCACCGTGACCTCGGTCACCAATCCAACGGAAGTTCTCACCTGTACCGACACCGACACTATCGATCTGCTGCTGAGCACGATGTCCGCCAATGCCTTTAACTTCCTCGTGCCGAACATGGGTGAGGGTGTGTACACCGTGAAGTTTAACGTCGCGATCACCGCGAGCGCGACTTCGGATTCTCTCAGCGCGGGCGCCACCGCCAAGGCCGGAATCGACGTAGGAAGTCTCGGCGTGTTGACCGTTCAGACCCAGACTCCATTCGATTCACTTAATTTCAGCGACTAAGGGCTAGCCTTTCGCGGGGGCGCGGCGAGCTTCGCCGCGCCCCCGTTTCGTATTTCAATCCGACAGCTCGCAGACGTGGCAGCGCTTGCCGCCGCCGATTGGCGCGGGCGCGGCGCTCAGCCCTTGGGCAAGCCCAACTGGCGCTCGCCGATGATGTTGCGCTGAATCTCGCTGGTCCCGCCCGCGATCGTGTACTGGCGCGCGTTGAGCACCCGGTTGAGCCATCGCGGCGCGTCCGGCACGTCGCCGCTCGGCTCGCCGAGCAGCGCATGCTGGCCCAAAAGCTCGCTCGCAAAGCGCGCGATTGCGACTCCCAATTCCGAGCCGGCAAGCTTCAGCACCGAGCCTTCGGGTCCCGGCGGCAAACCCTTGAGCCGGCGCGTGAGCGAGCGCAGCCGGGTGTACTTGAGCGCCTCGCATTCGGTCATGAATTGGGTCAGGCGCTGGCGCACCCACTCGTGCTCCCACGCCGGGCGGCCGCCGATCCGGATCGCACGCGCCAGTTCGACGAGCCGGCGCACCTGGGCGGAATGCCCGCCGCCACCCGCCATCCCGCGCTCGAAGCCGAGCGTGGTCATGCCGACCTTCCATCCTTCGTTCTGCGGCCCGACGAGGTTTTTCTTCGGCACCTGCACGTTGTCAAAGAAGACTTCGTTGAAATGGCGATGGCCGGTCATCAGGACCAAGGGGCGCACCTCGATGCCGGGGCTTTTCATATCGACCAGCAGATAGCTGATACCCTTGTGCTTGGGCGCTTCAGGATCGGTGCGCGTCAGCATGAAGATGCGGTCGGCGTATTGCGCGCCCGAAGTCCATACCTTCTGGCCGTTGACGATGAAGTAGTCGCCGTGGTCGGCCGCCCGGGTTTGCAGTCCGGCGAGGTCAGAGCCCGCGCCCGGTTCGGAGTAGCCCTGGCACCAGATATCCTCGCCGCTCAGGATGCGCGGGATATAATGTTTCTTCTGTTCGTCGCTGCCCCAGTACATCAGGGTTGGCCCGAGCAACTGGATGCCTGAGTAGCCTGGCAGCATCGGTGCGCGCGCCCGCGAGCATTCCTCGTCGAAGATTATCTGCTCCATCAACGGCGTGGCGCGCCCGCCATATTCCTTGGGCCACGCCAGGCCAACATAGCCGGCGGCGTTGAGCCGGACCTGCCATGCGCGGCGCTTCTCGAAAATCTCGCGGGTCGGCGCGACCCGGTCGTCCATCGCGTCGTCGACGCATAGCTCGGGCGGCAGATTGGTGCGCAGCCACTCGCGGACTTCCTTGCGGAAGGCCTCCTGCTCGACCGTGTACTCGAAGTCCATTCAGATTACCTCAGTGTAAGCCGCGCCGCCCGGTCAGTTGAGATTGAAGGCGCGCGCCGCGTTGTCCTACAGAATCTTGCGCCTGCTCGCGAGTTCCCATTCATAGATGTGGAGGTCGGAGCCGCAGGTGCCGCACGCCGCAGCCTTGACCAGCAGTTCGCCCTCGCCCGGACGGGGTACGGGCGTATCAATCAGTTCGGCGCCGGGCGCGGGCTGGGTCTTGGCGATCGCTTTCATCGGTTCAACCCCAGAGGTCATTTAATACGACTGCGTGGCCGCCGCCGTCAAAGGCGCGCGCGGAGCGAAATGCCGGCGCCGCCTCCTCCTGAGCAGCGCCGCGCGCGGGTCGCCGGCGGGTGGATCGCGTGGCCGAAGCCGGGCGGGAGG
Source organism: Deltaproteobacteria bacterium (assembly GCA_021827495.1). Taxonomy (GTDB): domain Bacteria; phylum Desulfobacterota; class Binatia; order Binatales; family Binataceae; genus JAKAVN01. Next base: position 8,706 of record JAKAVN010000027.1, read on the forward strand.
CGAATTCATCTTTTGCGCGCGTGATTATAAAGAATCCACTTCGCCTAGCGGATCCGCGGACGAGCGTGGTGGCCGCAATTCGGGCTTCACTTCCTGCCCAGGTTGGCGAGCTGGCCGGCGAGCAGGCGGCGCGTTTCCTCCGATCCGGTGACCTCCGCGACCTCGAGCAGGCCGCCGCGCCGCTGCGCCATCACGCGCGCGCGCGCCTCGTGCTGAATCGCGCGCTTGGTATGCGCATAGGCGAGCTGGCCATGCGCGGCAAGCCGCCGCGCCAGCGCGGCGCATCGCTCCTCGAGGCGCTCCGGCGCGACGACCTCGTCGACAATACCCAGTTCCAGCGCACGCGGCGCCTCGAACAATTCCGCACTCAAAGTTGCGTGCCGCAACGCCTGCGGAGTGAGCGCGAGGCGCGCGATCTCGAATGCGCCCTGCGGAAAGGCGAGTCCAATCGACACTTCGTTGAGTCCGAACTTGTGGCGCCCCGCGCAGGTGATCCGGAAGTCGCAGGCCAGCGCGATAATCGTGCCGCCGGCGATCGCGTGCCCGTTGACCATCGCGACCGTTGGCTTGGGCAGCGTCCACAGCGCAAACACGCCGTCCTCCGGCCCGCCGCCGAGATTGCCGACTATTTCGCCGCGCTCCCCTGCCCGCAGATCGACCCCGCCGCTGAAGAACCTGCCGTTGCCGGCGACGATCACGGCGCGCACCCCGCTATCGGCCCGCGCCGCGTCACACTGCTCCGCCAGCGCGCGGTTGAACTCACGATTGATCGCATTGGCGGGCGGCCGGTTCAGAGCAAGCATCCGCACGCCGTCACCGATGTCTTTTGCCTCGACCAACATTTTCATCTCTCCTTGACTCGTCGATTTTGACCTTTACACGCGGCGCAACACGCCCAGCCAGCGCCCGTAACATTTTTCGATCGGCCTAGTAAACGAGAGGTCGGCGTAACACGCAACCATCGTAAAAAATCCGCTGGCGCGCGCGGCAAGCTCAAGCAGGCACGGCAGGGTGTAGCGCACCGGCACGATGTCGCGCGTGACCATCGGGCCGGCCGGAAAATGGATGGTGCACTCCAGCTCGTAAACCGAATGCATCCCCGAGAACCAGGTGATCGGCCGGTGGTACTCGCGAACGTCCACCCGCGTGCCGCCGGCGTTGACTGTGCGCCGACGCCATAGCTTGCGTGCGGCGACCACCTCGACGCCGTCGTGGCGGTCGATATCGACGCAATAGAGGCCGCCGCGTCCAAGCAGCCGCCCGACCGAGGCCAGATGCGAGAGCAGCGCGCGATTGTCCGTCATGATCGGAAAGGTCTCGGACATGAAGAAGGCGGCGTCGAACGGACGTTCCGGAATGCGAAAGCGCTCGAGCGATCGCCGGTAAAAACGAATCGGCGCAGTGCCGGCCGCCTTGCGCCCGGCCGCGATCATGGCCGGTGAGCGGTCGATACCGGCGACCGTGAGACCCGCGCGCGCCAGCGCGAGTCCGTGCGGTGAGTCGCCGCAGGCCACGTCGAGCACGCGCCGCAGCGGGCGCTTTAGATGCCTGCGCCAGACCTTGTGCATAAAAACGACCTCGGCGCCGATCTCGCCGGGCCGCTCCATGTGCACGCGCCGGAAAATCGCGGGATATTCGTAGATGCTCGGCTCCATCGCGATCGCAGCTTAGCCGTGGCGCGGCGCGATCACCAAGCCGCGCCCGCCATGCCTCACGCGGACCCGCCTCGGGCCGCCATCCGCGCTATATTCAGGCTGCCCGGCGCGCTTGAGATTGCGCGCGGGCCACATGATAATGCGCCCGCGCCCTGGCGCAGGCGCGCGCGGTGCGCGGCGCGGCGAAACCACCCGGAGAGTAACAGCACGATGAGCAAGCCGCTTGAAGGCATCAAGGTGATCGAGGTCGGCCAGGAAATTCAGGGGCCGTTCGCGGCACTGGTGCTCGCCGACATGGGCGCCGACGTCATCAAGATCGAGAACCGCGAGACCGGCGACCTCAGCCGCTGGCTGACCTGCGGACTGATCGGCGGCCCCGAGGCCAAAAACCAGCAGGTCTCGTTCTACTTCACTGCGATGAACCGCGGCAAACGCAGCCTCACCGCCGACCTCAAAAAGCCCGGCGGCGCCGCGATCATCCATCGCCTGGCCAGATCCTGCGACGTGCTGCTCACCAACTACCGGCCCGGCGTGCTCGACCGGCTGGGGCTCGGCTTCGACGACCTGCTCAAGGACAATCCCCGGATCGTTTATGCGCAAGCGAGCTCGTGGGGGCCGAAAGGGCCATGGGTCAAGCGGCCGAGCCGCGACACGCTGGCGCAGGCGGCCAGCGGCCTGATGGCGAAGACCGGGATGCCCGAGGATCCGCCGCTGCCTGCGGGAATCACGGTCGCGGACCACTCGGGGGCGCTCAGCCTGGCGGCGGGCGTGCTCGGCGCGCTGTTCGCGCGCGAGCGCACCGGCAAGGGCCAGCGCGTCGACGCTTCGATCTTCGGCACGCTCATCGCGATGCAGGGTTTCGAGCTGAATTTCGTCTCGATGAGCGGCAGGGATACGCTGCGCGCGGGCCGCGGCCATCAGTTCCTGCATGGCGTATGGGGCGCGTACCGGACCAGCGACGGATGGCTGTGTCTCGCGGGAGTCGATGACAAGCGCTGGCCGGATTTCTGCCGCGTGATGGGCCTCCAGCAGCTCCAGAACGACCCGCAGTTCGACAACCCGACGCGCAACTTCCACGGCTGGAAGATGATCGAGGTACTCGACGCGATCTTCCCCAAAAAAACCACCGAGCAATGGCTCGATGAATTGGGCGCGGCCGATATCCTCGTTACCGAGGTCGCCGACTACCGGATGCTGCTCAACAACGAGCAGGCGCGGATCAATGGCTACCTCCAGGAACTCGACCATCCGATCGCCGGCCGCGTGCTGGTCTCGGGAACCCCGATTACCTACAACGGCGAAGTGCGAACCCAGTCGCCGCCGGCGCCCGAGATGGGGCAGCATACGGAGGAAGTCCTGCTCGAATTCGGCTACACGTGGGAGGAGATAGGCGCGCTGCGCGACGAGGGCGCAATCTGAGCGGCGCGGCGACCCGTCCGCGCCGCGGCATTGGACAGCCGTCGAGCGCCAAGCCTAGAATCCGCGTGACGGCTGCGGCGCGGCCGCAGCCAGAATCATACGCGGCCCAGCGCGGGCACGCCAACCTTTCGCAAGCGGAGGAATACCCCATGTCCAAGTACACATTCGTCGTATTGAGCAACCCAACGCCGGGCAAGGAAACCGAGTATAACGAGTGGTATAACAAGGTGCATATCCCGGATGTCCTAAATGTGCCGGGCTTCGTCGCGGCGCGGCGCTTCAGACTCACCGACGCGCAGTTTGGCAATTACGCCGCCCGGTCGCATCGCTACCTCGCGCTGTACGAAATTGAAACCGATGATATCAAGGGCAGCCTCAACGAGCTGCAAAAGCGCATCGGGACGGCCGACATGGTGATAAGCGACGGTATCGACCTGCGGGGCGTCTCCGCGACGCTGTTCACGCCGGTGGCCGAACGCGTGCAGGCGAAAGACGTACGGCGGCCGCGCCACGCGGCCTAGCCCGGCGCGACGCGGCGGCACCAAAGCGCCAAAAGCTAACCCGCCGCGTTTCCTGCTTTGCTTTGAACACGAGGCTGGCTCCAATGTCCGTAACCGACATTGCTGAAATCCGCGCCCGCGAAATCATCGATTCGCGCGGCAATCCCACCATTGAGGCCGACGTGCGGCTTGCGGGCGGCGCGCGGGGCCGCGCCGCCGTGCCTTCGGGCGCCTCGACCGGCGTTCACGAAGCGCTGGAGTTGCGCGACGGCGACCCGCGCCGCTTCGGCGGCAAGGGCGTAACCCGCGCCGTCGCCAACGTCAACGGGCGCATCGCCGCCGCGCTGCGCGGCACCGATGCGGCCGAGCAGCGCGCGCTCGACCAGCGGCTAATCGCGCTCGACGGCACCGAGAACAAGTCCGCGCTGGGCGCCAACGCGATGCTGGGCGTGTCGCTCGCCGCCGCGCACGCCGCCGCCGCCGCGGCCGGCGTGCCGCTCTATCGCTACCTCAACCCAGGCGCCAGCGTGATGCCGGTGCCGATGATGAACGTGCTCAACGGCGGCAAGCACGCCGACTCCAGCGTCGACATGCAGGAATTCATGATCGTGCCGCTGGGCGCGCCGACGTTCGCCGAAGCGATCCGCATCGGCGCCGAGGTCTTCCACGCGCTGGCCGGCGTGCTCAAGCAACGCGGGCAACCGACCAACGTCGGCGACGAGGGCGGCTTCGCTCCCAACCTGCGCAACAACGAAGAACCGATCGAGGTAATCCTCGAAGCGATTGCCAAGGCCGGTTATCGTCCCGGCGCCGACGTCGCGCTCGCGCTCGACCCGGCCTCCAGCGAGTTTTACGAGAGCGGCCGCTACGTGTTTGCGCGCTCGGACAAGAAATCGCGCGACGCGGAACAGATGGTGCGCTTGTGGGCCGACTGGCTCGAGCGCTACCCGATGATCGTCTCGCTCGAGGATGGGCTGGCCGAGGACGACTGGGCGGGATGGCAAACGCTGACGCGCGAACTGGGCGGGCGCGTGCAACTCGTCGGCGACGACCTGTTCGTGACCAATCCCCAGCGCCTCGAGCGCGGCATCCGCGAACGCGCCGGCAATTCGATCCTGATCAAGCTCAACCAGATCGGCACGCTCAGCGAGACGCTCGACACCATCGAGATGGCGCGCGCGGCCGGCTTCACCTGCGTCGTCTCGCATCGCTCGGGCGAGACCGAGGACACCACAATCGCCGACCTCGCCGTCGCCACCAGCGTGGGCCAGATCAAGACCGGCTCGATGAGCCGCGGCGAGCGGACCGCCAAATACAATCGCCTGCTGCGTATCGCGGAGGAACTGGGCGGCCGCGCATCATGGCCCGGCGCTTCAGCTTTTCGCCGCGGCGGGGGCCCGCGATGAGCGGACCGGCGAGGCGTCCCGCGGTTGCGGCGCTGGTGATCTTCGATGGATGGGGCTTGCGGGCGGAGCGCGAGGCCAACGCGATCGCGATGGCGCGCAAGCCCACGATGGATCGTCTCTACCGCACCCAGGCCCATACCGAGATCGACGCCTCGGGCGAGGCGGTCGGCCTGGCTGCGGGCGTGATGGGCAACTCCGAGGTCGGCCACCTGACGATCGGCGCGGGCCGCGTGATTTACCAGGACGTGATGCGGATCAACAAGGCGATCGAGACCGGCGCGTTTGCGCGCAACGAAGCCCTGCTCGGGGCAATCCACCGCGCGCGCGACGGCGGCCGCACGCTTCACGTATGGGGCCTGCTCTCCGACGGCAGCGTGCACAGCCACATAAATCATCTGTTCGCGCTGCTCGAACTCGCGGCGCGCGAGGGCCTGCGCAAGCTGGCGGTACACGCGGTGCTCGACGGGCGCGACAAGCCGCCGCGCTCGGCGCTGCCGTTCGTCGACGCGCTGGAGGCGAAGCTCAAAGAGCTCGGATTGGGCAAGGCCGCGACGGTCAGCGGCCGCTACTTCGCGATGGACCGCGACCAGCGCTGGGCGCGCACGGAACGCGCCTGGCGCGCGATCGTGCTCGGCGCGGGGATCGCCGCAAGCGGCGCGCGCGCGGCGGTCGAGCACGCATACGCCGCCAACGAGTCCGACGAGTTTGTCGAGCCGCGCGTGATCGCCGGCGGCGCGCCGCTTGTGGACGGCGACCAGGCCGTGTGTTTCAACTTCCGCGCCGATCGCGCCCGCCAGCTCACGGCCGCGCTGGCGCTGGAGAACTTCGAGGGCTTCGCGCGCCCGCGCTTTCCGCGCGCCGGTTACGTATGCATGACGGAATATGACCGCAGCTTCGGCTTGCCGCTCGCCTTCGCTCCCGCGGACGTCAAGAATTCGCTCGCCGAGGTGCTGGCGCGCGCCGGCGTGCGCAACCTGCGCATCGCCGAGACCGAAAAGTACGCGCACGTCACGTACTTCCTCAACGGCGGAGCCGAGCAGCCGTTCCCGCTCGAAGAGCGCGTGCTGATACCGTCATCCAAAGTCGCCACCTACGATTTGGAGCCCGCGATGCGGGCGGAGCAGATCGCCGGGCGCGCGGCGGCGGAAATCGCCGGCGGCAGGTTCGACGTGATCGTGATGAACTTCGCCAACCCGGACATGGTGGGACACACCGGCAACCTCGAAGCGACGATCAAGGCGATCGAGGCGACCGACACGGCGCTCGCCAGGGTCATCGACGCGGTCGAGCGCGCGCACGGCGCGGCGCTCATCACTTCCGACCACGGTAACGCCGAGTTCATGGCCGACCCGGCGACCGGCCAGGCCCATACCGCGCATACGACCTTCCCGGTGCCGTTGATCCTGTTCGACCCTTCGTACCGGGGAAAACTGCGCGCCGGAGGAACCCTTGCCGATGTCGCGCCGACGTTGCTGGGAATGCTTGGGATTGACGTGCCGCCCGAGATGACCGGACACGACCTGCGCACTCCTTAGGGCCGCACAAAGCCATTTGAGCGCACCTACGATCCGGGCATCTTCGCGACGCGGGAACGCCGGTCTTGGCAAGCGAACCGGGCGACTGGATGGCAATGGTCGTCGTCCATGTCTCGCTGTACCGCAGAACAATGTAATACGGTAGTCCGCGATAACGCTGCAAGGCGCGAAGCGGCGGCGCCAAAGCCGGAGCAACGCGGACGTCAGCGAAAATTTCTCTTATTTCCTCCCGTCGCCGATCGCGCGCCCAATTCGTACGTGGTGAGTGCCGCAGGCGAGGGAAACAAACCAAATCATTTAGCGGCCGAGCATTCGACTTTTGGATTGTACTTCTGGATTAGCGTGTCAGTGACCTCGCTTATGCGTCTTGAATTACTGACGTATTCGGCCAGAATGTCAGTGCGTACGTCGGGTTGCGCTTTGCCGAGAACCGGCAAGCGCTCAGCGAGATAATCATCGGAGAAATCGCTAAGGGAGACCAGGCTTACCGGCCACGCATTGAGTTGTTGGGGGCCGGTCAGGCCCAGAGTGAAAATCGACTTGTATTCGAGCGCCTGAATCGTGGGGCCTTGATTCATTCGTCCGACGAACAACCATCTCTGGTTAAAGGTCGGCACCAGAAACGGCGGATCAGCCGTGTGGAACATGCACTGCTCCTTGATCAGAGAAGCTTCAACGCTGCCGCTATCGGTCAGAAGAGCCGATGGGCTGACAAATACGAACTTGGTCGAGCGACCTACAAAATTGAGCGGTGAGGGACCCGGGACGGCTGTCGTCGCCGCAGTTTCGGCCGCACCGGAAGCCGCGGAGCCTGAGCCTCCCTGTGAAGCTAATGCCGCACAACCGGAAAATATTGCCGCCGCAAATAAAAGTTCAACTGTCGTTATCTTCCGCAAATTACTTCTCCACTATGGCTTCGCGCACAAATGACGGATTGAACTGGTAATCGTTGTTGGAGATGGTAGCAAAATATGCACCGACCTGCCCTTGGTCGCGATCCGGCTACCTGCGACGAAGCCGCACCCAACTCTGCATGCGATGCCGTGGCCTGGTCACTCAAATCGGCGATCTGCTTCAAAAAGGAAAAATCCTATGAACGGCAAGGACGCAGCACGGGAGAAAATCGAGCGGAGCCGCGCGCCGCTCATCGATCTCAGCCATCGCATCCACGCCCATCCCGAACTCGGCTTCGCGGAAGAGCAGGCTTGCGGATGGCTCTGCGAGGCGCTCGACGGCGCCGGCTTCAAGGTCGAGCGCGGAATCTGCGGCCTGCCGACCGCGTTCTCCGCGCGCGTCGGCGGATGACCGACAACGCGAGCGCCGCGGTCCATACGCATGATGAAGGCGCGGAAAGCTGCCTTGCTTTTTTCATTCATCACCGCGTAGCCGACCGGCAGGTAGGACAGCGCCCAGATCCAAAACCATGCGCGGCGGCGGCGAATTGCTCTCAGCCCGGCCGGCTGTGCGGCGTTGAGCGGCGGCGTCCCGCCCTACCAGCGGACGATCTGCTCATAAATCTTCGGCAACTGGCGCGGCAGCGAGGTGATGTCCTCGATCACGAGGTAGCGCGACGGCGCGCACATCTGGCGCAAGTAGTCGTGGCCGGTGCGATCGACCGTGATGCAGAACGGCAGCACCCCCGCCATCTCGAGTTCCTTGAGCGCCACCATCGTGTCTTGGATGCCGTAGGCGTTGGAGCGCCGGTCGTGGCCGTAGTCGAAGTCCTGCGGGAAGCCGTCGCTGAGCAGAATGACGTGCCTGGCGCGCGAGCTTACGTCCTTGAATTTTTCGCGCACATGGCGAAGCGCCGCGCCCATCCGGGTCGATCGCTTGGGCTCGACCGCGCCGACGCGCGCCTTGACCTCGTCGCTCAGTTCCTGGCCGAACTCCTTGATCACGTAGAACTCGACATTGTCGCGGCCGTGGCCGGAAAAGCCCATGATCGCGTAGGCGTCGCCGATCTCCTCGAGCGCTTCGGCCATGATAACCAGCGCTTCCTTGTTGACGTCGATGATGCGGCGCGGGCGCTGGCTTTGCTGCGGGCGGCGCTGCCAGGCCTTCATCCAGCTATCGCTGGAGTCGTCATCGGCGGCGGTGGCGGGCTTGCGCACCTCGCGATGGATCGGCTCGTCGGTGGAGGCCGACATGTCGAGCAGGAAGAGCGTGGCGACGTCGCGCGACTCCTTTTTGCGCGCGCTGTAGACGCGTGGGTCGGGGCTCTCGCCCATCAGGCGCGCGACCCGGGTTTCGACCACGCGCTCGAGGTCGATCTCCTCGCCGTCCTCGAGCGCGCGCACCATTCGATACGAGGCGGGCCGGATGCGCTGGAAGTGGCGGCGCACCTGCGGCAGCAGCTCCGAGTAGCGCGCCAGCGTCCGCGCGAAAAAGTCATTATCGTCGCCCACCAGCGGGACCTCGCGCAGCCGGCACCAGCCACGCCGGTAGTCGGCCAGCACGTAGTCCCATTCGTCGTAGGCATAGTAGGAATCCTGGTCGCGCCCGTGCATCAGCACCAGCCGCCCGTGGTTGGAGGCCGGGCCGATCTCACCGAGCTGCTCGCGCAGTTCCGCGAGCTCCTGCGCCTGCTTGCCCATCAACTGGGTGAGATACATCCCCTCACCCTCGGCGCCGCCTTCGCCTTGCGCGGGCTTGATCTGCGCGCCCTGCTCGAGCAGCTTGCGGATCTCCTCTGGGCTCAGCGGGTGCCCGCCGCGGCCCTTGGACTGCTTGCCCGAGGCTTCCATCCGCAGGTTCTGATCGGTCTCGCCGTCGCTGTCGCCCTCTTCGCCTTCGGAACCTTCGCCCTGGCCGCCCTCGGCGCTGTCGAGGTTGCCGATGAGATCGTTGCGCAGCGCATCGGCGCCATCATCCAATCCTTCGGCGGCGCCGGCGTGGCGCGCCGCGGCCATCAGCTCCTGCAGCCACTCGTACATCGCCGAGGCCTGGCGCGCGCTCGCCAGCACGTCGGCGCCGGGCTCGCGCAGCGGCGCGAAAAACTCGCCGGCATGGCCGACGAAAGCCCGCGCCGCCGGGTCGCCGCCGGCTTCGATCTCCAGCGCGCCGCGCACCAGCATCGTGCTGAGCGCACGCGGGCTCAGCCGCTCGGCCAGCGCACGGTTGAGCTTGGCCATCCGCGGCGCCAGCCCGCGGTAACGCCGCGCCAGCTCGCCGTCGACCCGCGCCGTCTCGCACAGCCGCATCAGCGCGCCGCCGAGCGCCGGATCGCTGAACGAGGCGACGAAGCTTTCGATCGCTTCCACGCCGCTCTCGCCGCGATCCTCGAAGCCCGGCAACTCGGCCAGGCGCAGCTTGAAGGTGCCGAACTCATGGCGGCCGGCCAGGTGCGCGGCAGTGACGAGATAGTAGTCGTAGGCCAAGGCCGGCGAGCCGAGCGCGTCGATCTGCTCGGGTAGATGAATCATCTCGCCCGCCAGCAGCGGGTAGTGAAAGGCCAGCAGGGGGCCGCAGTTAGCGATCGAGTCGAGGCGAAATTCCTGCGGGTACAGCATCCGCATGAACTTGGTCAGTACGCCCTTGATTTCGTGCAGCGCCTGCGGGCGATCCTCAGCCGGGGTATAAGCCATCGCCACGATTGTGGCAAATCGAGCACCTGCTATGCAATTTCATTTTCGGCGCTCGGGCGGGGCGGGAACGAATCGGGGCGTGCCGCCGGCGCGCCCGGCTTGACGGCGCGGCGAGCGCGGTCTTAAGTGCTAGGAGTCATGATTATTCCAAGCCTTCGCCTATTTCACCGCGCGGCGTTGATGTTCGTGCTTGCCGCGCTGCTTGTGGCCGGTGCGCCGAGCCCCGCGCGCGCCGGAATCACCGACGCCGTCAAGACCGAAACCCTGCCCAACGGGCTCAAAGTCCTGGTGCTGGAGAACCACAAGGCGCCGGTGGCGACCTTCAACCTGTTCAGCAAGGTCGGCTCGCGCAACGAGAGCTTCGGCAAGACCGGCATCTCGCATCTGGTCGAACACTTGAAGTTCCGCGGCACCAAAAAGTACGGCCCCGAGGAGTTCTCCAACATCATCCAGGAGAACGGCGGGATGGATAACGCATTCACCGGGGCCGACTTTACCGACTACTTCGAGGTGATCAACCGCGATCACCTCGACGTGCCGATCGGCCTGGAAGCCGACCGGATGGCGAACTTCGAGCCCAAGGGCTTCGCCTCCGAGCTCGCGGTGGTGGAAGAGGAACGGCGGATGCGCACCGACGACAATCCCGAAGACGCGCTCTCCGAGGCCACCCAGGCGCAGGCCTTCGTCGAGCATCCTTACCACTGGCCGGTGATCGGCTGGATGCAGGACATCCAGCATCTCACGCTGGCGGACGCGCTCAAGTACCACAGCGTCTATTATTCGCCGCAAAACGCGATCGCGGTCGCGGTGGGCGACTTCGACGCCAACAAGGTGCTCAAGCAGATCGCCGAATCCTTCGGCCCGATCAAAAACGGCCCCAAGCCGCCGCCGGTCGTCGAGGTCGAACCGCCCCAGCAGGGCGAGCGGCAAATCGTGCTGCGCCACGCCGCCAACCTGCCGGCCTTCACCGAGGCCTTCCACGTGCCCAATTATCGCGGCGGCGGGGCTGACGCCTTCGCGCTCGAAATCGCCTCCGAGATTCTCTCCGACGGCAAGAGCTCGCGCCTATACCGGACGATGGTGCTCGACCAGCGGATGGTGGTCGAAGTGTCGGCGAGCTACGACATGACGTCGTTCGACCCCGGGCTGTTCTCGGTCTCCGCGCAGATGCGCCCCGGGATCAAGACCGACGATGCGATCGCCGAGGCCGACAAGGTGATCGAGCAACTCAAGGACCAGCCGGTCGGCGCCCAGGAATTGCAGAAGGCCAAGAACCTCGAGCAATCGTCGTTCGTCTTCGCCCAAGACTCGATCTTCGAGGAGGCGCTGCAGCTCGGCGTATGGGAGATGCTGGGCGATTACCATTTGATGGACCGCTACCTGGCGGGAATCGACAAGGTCACCGCGGCCGACGTCCAGCGGGTCGCCAAACAATACCTGGTCAAGAACAATTGCACGCTGGGCGTGCTGGTGCCGACCGGCATCCTGCCCCATGAGCAGGGCGGCGGCGGCGGCGGCGGCACGGTGCGTCACGCACCCGTGCTGCGCGCGCTTGGTTCGGCTGCGGATATGGGGCCGCTACGCGCGGCGAACGTGGCGCCCGCGATGGACGAGGTGGTGCGATGAGGCGGTGCGGCGATGTTGTATGCGCGGCGCTGGCCGGCGCTTTTCTGATCGCGGCGCTCGCGGCGCCTGCCCGGGCGCTCGAAATCAAGCGCTCGGTGCTGCCGGACGGCGCGGTGCTGCTGGTCTCCGAGCAGCATCAACTTCCGATGGTGACGATGACGATCGCGTTTGACGCCGGCGCACGGCGCGATCCCGCGGGCAAGGCCGGACTCGCCGCGCTCACCGCGAGCTGCCTGACGCTGGGCACCAAGGAGCTGAGCGCCGCGCAGTTCAACCAGCAAACCGACTTCATGGGCAGCTCGATCGCGGTCAGCGCTGGCCGGGACTACGCGCAGGCGAGCTTCACCTCGCTCAAGAAATACCAGGACGACACCCTGCACCTGCTGGCGGCGGCGCTCACCGAGCCGGCGCTCAGCGATTCCGAAATCACCCGCAAGCGCGACGAGCGCGTCGCCGCAATCAAGGCCGCGGAGGAGCAGCCGGACTACGTCGCCGGCGTGGCCTTCAGCAAGGCGCTCTTCGGCGACACCCCCTATGGACATCCGGACGGAGGCACGGCCGAGTCGGTGGCGAAGCTCACGCCGCAGGACGTGCGCGAGTTCTACCGCGCGCAGTACAAGCTGGGCGGCGCGGTAATCGCGGTGGTCGGCGACGTCAAGGCCGGCGAAATAAAGGCCAAGCTTCAGCAGGCGCTCGACGCGCTCAAGGGCTCGGTCGCCGCGCAAGCGGAGCCGCCCGCGCCCAGCGTCGCAGAGGGCATTCATCCGACCCTCATCAACCGCAGCGTCGTGCAGGCGACGATCATCCTGGGCTCCGGCGGCATCGCGCGCTCCAACCCCGACTACTATCGGCTGCAGGTGATGAACTACATCCTGGGCGGCGGCGGTTTCGCCTCGCGCCTGATGAAGGTCGTGCGCAGCAAGGCGGGACTGGCCTACGGAATCTCGAGCGCTTTCGATGCGGGCAAATTTGCCGGTTCCTTCGCCGTCAATACGCAGACCAAGAATAAGAGCTCGAACGAGACCCTGCAGCTCATCCTCGAGCAATTGCGCGACATCCAACAGCATCCGGTCTCCGACGCCGAACTGGCCTCGGCCAAGAAGTTTCTCATCGGCAGCTTTCCGCTCAAGCTGGATCGCCAAGGCTCGATCGCCAGCTTCATGCTGCAAGTCGAACTCTATGGCCTCGGCCTCGATTACGCCGAGCGCTACCCGAAACTGATCGACGCGGTGACCAAGGCCGACATCCAGCGCGTGGCACAAAAGTATCTGCACCCGGACGCGCTCGTCCTGATCGCAGTGGCCAACCAGGCCGCGGCGGCAATCAACGTGGCCAACCTTAAGCGCGTCGCCGCGGGAGCTTCCGTGAGCCCGCCGGCCGCCGGCGCGCCCGGCGCGGCCCCTGCCGCCCCGCCGGCTTCCGGCGGCTGAGCAGCTTCACCGTTGCGCGTTTGCGCTTGCGGATCGACGCAGAGGTCGCGGCTTATGCGTGCGCTGGCGGAGCGCGGTGCGCGAACGCCCCGCAGTGATGCATCCGGCCCACTGCGCTTTTCGCTAACCGCGCGCGCGTCTATGGTGTATAGTCGGTTGGCCGCGCGGAATCCGCGCACAGCATGACACCGTTGAACCCGGCAAGCGCGCATCGGCGCGCGCGGTGTGCATCCGGGTGTGCATCCGATGGAGGCGATCACCGATGGCTAACGAAAGCTGGCGAATCGAGGGCGAGTATTTCGAGTCGTGTAACTGCGAACTGCTCTGCCCGTGTCTGTTCACCCAGGCCAAGGCCCGGCCAACTGAGGGCCATTGCGACGTAGTGCTGGGCTTCCACATCAACCGCGGCACTTACGGCAAGACCGATCTCTCCGGACTCAACGCCGCACAGGCGTTCATCACTCCGGGGCCGATGTCGCAGGGCGGCGGCACCGGGGCGGTCTATGTCGACAGCCGCGCCAACGCCGAGCAGCGCGCCGCGCTCGAAGCCATCTTCGCCGGGCAAGCCGGCGGACCGCCGAGCCTGCTGGCCCCGATGATCGCGCATCGCTTGCCCACCAAGACGGCGCGGATCGAGTTCAGCGCCTCGGGCGACACGCGCAAGCTGGCCATCGCCGGCATCACCGAGGTGACGGTACAGGGCGTCGCGGGGCGCGATGGCAAAACGGTGTGGCTCGACAACGTCACCCATCCCTTCTCCGGGCGCCTGGCCGCCGCGCGCGGCACCCAGAGCCACTTCAAGGACCATTCGCTGAACTTCGACAATTCCGGGCGCAACGGCCACTTCTCCGCAATCAACTGGTCCAACGCCTAGCGCGCCGCATCGGGCAAGCGTGTAGTTCCTCTCGGCGTTGCGATGGCTTCCACGGTTCCCAGGACGGACGAGCGCAGGATCGCGCAGGCACTCAAGCTGCCCGACCAGCTCGCTATTTGGGGCGGCCTCGGTGCGCTCTCGGCGCTTGCCTGGCTGTATCTGTGGCGGATGCCGGCCACCAGCGGCGGCCCGGCGATGGACGGCATGGCAGGTATGGCCGGCATGGCCGGGATGCCTGGAATGTCGATGGCCTCGCCGTGGTCGCCGGCGGCGTTGTGGCTCACCTTCCTGATGTGGGCGGTGATGATGGTCGCGATGATGCTGCCGAGCGCGGCGCCGATGGTTACGATCTATGCGCGCGTAGCCGAGGGCCGCGAATCCTCACCTCGGATACGGGTATGGCTATTCGCCGGCGGCTACGTCGCGGTATGGATCGCGTTCAGCGCCGCCGCCGCCGTGCTGCAGGCCGGGATGGATCGGGCCGCGATGCTGAGCGGTGCGATGCGCGTCGCGCCGCTGGCCGGCGGCATTATCCTCGCGCTCGCGGGCGCCTACCAGCTCTCGCCGCTCAAGCGCAGATGCCTGCGGCAATGCCAGTCACCGCTAGGCTTCCTCCTGACGCACTGGCGCGACGGCCGCGCCGGCGCGATCGCGATGGGGCTGCGCCATGGCGCGTTCTGCGTGGGATGCTGCTGGATGCTGATGGCGCTGCTGTTCGTTGCGGGCGTGATGAACCTGTTATGGGTTGCAGTGCTTGCGGCCTTCGTACTGCTCGAGCGGGCGACGCGATGGGGCGAGGCGTTGGCGACCGCTTCGGGCTTCGCGCTTATCGCCGGCGGCCTCGCGATGGCGGCGCTTAGCTGATTCCGTTCTGATTCTCCTGGTAGCGGGCCGCTCGAGAGTGGCCCGCAAAATCAGCCGCTGGCGGATGCCGAACACGCCAAAATCCTCGGTGAAGCCATCGCACCCGCCGCTCTACACGGTCGGCCATTCGACGCATCCGATCGAGCGCTTCCTCGAGCTGCTCGGCGAGCACCGAATTGCGCTGCTCGCCGACATCCGATCCTTTCCCAGCTCGCGCCGATGGCCGCGGTTCAACCAGGAACTGTTGGCGGAGGCGCTCGGCCGCGCCGGCGTCGAGTATCGATGGCTCAAGCGCCTGGGCGGACGGCGCCACAGCAAGCGTGCCGACTCGCCGCACGTTGCATGGACGGTCGCCGCGTTCCGCTCCTACGCCGACTACACCGAGAGCGCCGAATTCGCGGCGGGCATCGAAGAGCTAATCGGGATGGCGGCCGCCATGCGCACGGCGATCATGTGCTCGGAGGGCCTGTGGTGGCGATGCCATCGGCGAATCGTCTCGGACCACATGACGGTGCGCGGATGGGAGGTCGAGCACCTCATGCCCGACGGCAAACTGACGGCGCATCGGCTGCCCGATTTCGCCTCGGTGAGCGACGGTCGGATAATTTACGACGGCGGCCCGCAGCCGCTGCTCAAGTAGCGCGGGCCGCTCGCGCCTGAACTCACCTTGCGGCGGCGGGCATGGCTGAGACGGCGGCGGTACGGCCGCGCTCCCAGGCCGCCTTGACCGCCGCGTAGACCTCGAACGGATCGCAGCGCCAGGGCAGGACGTAGGTCGCGCTCTTATCGCGAAACGTGACTTTCACGTTGAGATGGCGCTCGGCCTTGCCGCCCACGACGAACAGACTCACTGCCTCGATGTCCGCGTAGCTGAGCACGCGGGGTCCAGACCCCTTCGCCACGGTGAGACCTTCCTTGCCGACCGTCAGCCGGCGCACCGAGCCGAGCCGCCACACCGCATAGCCCGCCATGAACACCGCCATCGCGCCCACGCAGGCCAGTAGCAGCATCGGGCGGCTGCGCAGCCAATAGATCGCGCCGCCGAGCACCACGATTAGCGCCGCACCCGCCGCCAGCATCTGCGGCGGCAGGTCCTGGACGAAATCGTGCGGCAGCGGCAGTTCGGGCCATCGATCGGCCAGCATGTCCGCCACGAACTGGACCACCTCATGCGCATCTTCGAGGTCGTAGGGAAGGCTGACTCGCACGCGGCCCTGCGCATCGCACAGATCGACGCGCTGGAGCGCGGGCACCGGTTCGAGACCGGCGATCTCGGCCCAGGTGATCTGCCCCGGGCTGGCGTAGCGGACGCCGTGGTCGTCGATCACGACGGGCCAGTTTTTGCGGCTGCGCAGGGCCTGCACTTCGCGCTCCAACGTCCATGCAAAGAACAGCGCGGCGGCGGCCGCAATCGCGAAGCCAAGCGAAGTCCTGAACTGCGGCCGCGTCCATAGCGCGGCGGCGATCACGGCGAGAAAGAATAGGCTGGAGCCAATCGCGATTAGCTGGTCGCGCCGGGATTCTTCCTGAACACGGAACTCCTGGGCTGCCATCTCCTCAGTCCCCCCTGCCGAGAGCTTCGCCGCGCGCTACTGCTTGCCGGCGTTGCTGGTAAGGTAATCGAGGATCGTCTTGCGCTCGGCGGACGTTAGCGGCAACAAGCCGGCCTGCTTCATCCGCGCCTGCATCAACTCCACCTGGGCCGCCCACATTGTCGCGGTCATCAGGTTGGGATTATACGGCTGATGACATTGTCCACACCTTTTGAGATACAGCTGCGCCGCGTAACTGTCCTCGTCGGGTATTTTGCCGTTTTGACATCCCGTAAGCAAAAGAATCCCGCCAGCTAGCGCGGCGATTATCAACCAGCAGTAAATTGAAGTGATTGTTGAAATTCGCGCCACCCCCTGCCCGCTCCCCCGCACAGCCAACCCCAACGCGGGCGACCCCGGCGGATTTATCCTGCGATCGCCGGGCGCGCGGCTGCGATTTGGCGGCGCAGCTCTGCGCCCAACGTCCGGATCAGCTCGCGCCGGTCGCAATCCTCGAGCGCCACTTTGCGCTCGGCCTCGGGCCGCATCCATACCGGCGCGGCGCGCATCGTATCGGTCTCGACGCGCGGAAAAACGTGCCAGTGAACATGCGGTTCGAGGTTGCCGAGGCACTCGTAATTGAGCTTGAGCGGCCGGGTCGCGCGCGCGATCGCGCGTCCCACCGCGACCGTCTCGTCGAAAAGCGCGCGCGCCTCGTCGGGCGGCATCAGGTGGACTTCGTTGATGTGGCGCCGGGCGAGCACCACGCAGTAGCCGCGATAGAACTGCGCGTCGCCCAGGATTACGAACGAGTGCGGCAGCTCGGCGACAAAATCCGCCAAGTTGCCCGCACGGCAGCGCTCGATGAGCGCGCAGATTCCGCAAGGCCGCGCGGTGGCGCCGCCGCCTGCGCCCTCCCCGCCGTCATGCGGGAGCATCCGCGACCTCCGGCGCCACCTGCACCAGCTTTATCGCCGCGTGCTTGAGCACTTCGCTCACGGTATGCAGCTTGTACTCGCGGCCATAGTAGACGCTGCGGATGCCGGTGTTGATGAGCACTTTGAGGCAATGGATGCAGGGGGTGTGAGTCACGTAGATGTCGGCGTCGCGGATCGCGGCGCCGTTCTTGGCCGCCTGCGTGATCGCGTTAATCTCGGCGTGGATGGTGCGCCAGCAATTCTGCTCGATCTCACCGTCGGGCGTGCGCGACTCGTAGATGAGGCATCCGGCCTCCGTGCAATGCGGCATCCCGGCCGGCGATCCGTTGTAGCCGGTGGCCAGGATGCTGCGGTCGCGCACGATCACCGCGCCCACCTTGGCGCGCAGGCAGGTCGAACGCTCGGCGACCTGCCGGGTAATCGTCATGAAGTACTGATCCCAGCTCGGCCGCTTCTCCCCGCCGCTCATCAGAGTCCCTTAAGCCGCACGGAAGCGGGCAGGCGCGGCGGCGCCGGCTGGTAGCTCACGCTATAGGTTTGGTCGCCGGGCTGTTCCTGCTGGTTCTGATTCGGCGCGGCGTACCAAAGCGGCACCGGGCTGAAGGTCACGATGAACAGCACAATCGTCGCCCACGCAAAAGCCCGGCGCCGGGGATCCAGCGGCGTATCCGCGTCGACGGTGGCCGGATGCCCCAGGCCGAGAAAGAAAAGGAACACCACCCAGAACAGCCATCCACCCCAATACACCGAGCCCAGCGCCAGCGGCACCACCACCATCATCACGCACGCCACGATGAACAGGCGCGCGATGGTCCGATGCCAGCGGCCGAACAGCGCATAGATCACATGGCCGCCGTCGAGCTGGCCGACCGGCAGCAGGTTGAGCGTCGTCACCAGCAACCCGATCCATCCGGCGAACGCGATCGGATGAAGATTGACGTTGACCGAGTTGGGATCGACGCCCAGCACCGCGTATGACAGCGCCCAGAACAGGATCGAGTTGCCGAGCTGAAGGCCGCCGCCGCTCGCGTCGAGCGGCGCCACGTCGGAGAACTTGAGTCCGATCACGACCGCGATCACCGCCAGCACCACTCCGGCCCACGGCCCCGCCGCGCCGATGTCGAACATCGCTCGCCGCGTGCGCGCCGGCGAGCGCATCCGGATGAAGGCGCCGAAGGTGCCGATGAAAAAGACCGACGGCAACGGCGCCGGGATGAAGTAAGGCGGACTCACCTCGACGTTGTTGCGCCGCGCCACCAGGAAATGGCCCATCTCGTGCGCAAACAGGATCAGCATCAGCGGGACCGAGAACGACAGTCCCGCGTAAAGATTGGCGAAGGTCGCAAACGGATGGGCCAGCGACACGAACGCCCCCGCCATGTCCGCCCCGGCCATCGTGGTGGTCAGCAGCGTCAACAGGAAAAGCCCGACGTGGAGCCGCGTAACGCCGGTCGGGCGCAAGCGCGCCGGCGCGGCCACTTCCGGCTCGTATACCGGCGCGGGTGAGACGCGCGGGATGTCGGTCAGGAGCTGCGATTCGCCGTGTGCGGTGGAATCATCCATTGGTTTCACGCCGGTTCATGCCGGGTTGTACGCCTGCGCGGCCGGACGGTTACCACCGACCCCGGCCCGGCGGCGAAGCGCTCCGCCGCGCTGCCGTCGCGCAGGGCAATTTCCAGCAGGTCGAAACTTCCAAACGTCGCGAGCGGGGCACCTTTGCGGGCGTCGCCGTAAGCTTCGCGTATCTCCATCAACGCGCCCTTCTGGATCCTAACGGAAAGCCCCATACCGGGAAAGCGCGCCCCAAAACGCGCCAGTGCATCGCGTCCGATGTTGCTCACGAGATTGCCGAAGCCGTCGACGTACAGCACCTCGCCGCGCAGTTCCTCGACGCCCTCGCGCGGCTCCGCCAGCTCCAGATGCGTCAGGCCGTCACGCAGCGGCGGCCCCAGCGCCTCCAGTTTGACCCCGCGCCACAGATGCGCCGCGGCCGGCGCGAAGATGTCGCGGCCGTGAAAGGTCGTGCTCACGCGCGCGAGCCGATAGCGCGTCGCGCGCAGCTCGACCGCGCGCGACGGCCCGGCCTCTTCCAGCGCCAGCGAGAGCACGCCGTTGTCGGGCCCGACGAAGCGCGCTCCCGCGCGCGCCTGGACCGCGACCGGAAGCCGCGCCGTGCCCACACCGGGGTCGACCACCACCAGAAAAACCGTGCGCGGCGGAAACAGCCGCCAGCTCTGCGCCAGCGCGATCGCACCGGCCGCGATCGACTGCGCCGGCACGCCGTGCGTGAGGTCGATTAGCGGCGCACCGGGCGCGATCGTGGCGATCACACCCTTCATCGCGCCCACGTAATGGTCGCGGTAGCCGAAGTCGCTGAGAATCGCGATCGGAGCGGGGCCTGCGGCGCGGCCCGTCGCGCGCGCCATCGTCAGCCCCGCCGCCGCCCGCGCCGGCCAAGTTCCTCGCGCACTGCGGCGGCGAGCAGCGGGAACATGATCTCGTGATGGCCGGTGAGTGCGATTCCGCGCCCGCCCTTGCCGCCGGCGGTCGGCCGCTCGACCACGTTGAGCCGCGGCCGATACTGGCGGATGAAGTCCATGTCAGCGGCGCACAAGCCATCGACCCGCCGGCCCAGGTTGCGCGCGAGGTTGAGCGCCTTGAGAAAAACCTCCGGCATCACCACCGCCGAGCCCAGATTGAGCACCACGCCGCGCCGCAGCGTCGCAACCACCGCGACCAGCCGATGGAAGTCCGCCATCGTGGCCTGTCCGATCGCGCCGCCGTCGGCCGTCGGATGCATGTGGATGATGTCGGCGCCGAGCGCCACGTGCACGGTCGCCGGCGCGCCCGCGCGGTAGGCGGCGGCAAAGACGCTCGCCTCGCGGTAGCGCAGGCGCGCGCGGACGATCTCGCGCCCCACCACTTCGCCCAGTCCCAAGCCCTCGCCGGCGGCCAGACGCGCCGCGCGGTTGAGAAACGCGCCGGTCTCCTCGGCCATCCCGAAGCTGCCGTCGCCGATTCCGGCGCCCACATCCTCCGAGGTGCGCCCGGCGAAGGCGAGCTCGAAGTCGTGGATAATCGCCGCGCCGTTGGTCGCGATCGCGCTCAGCACGCCGTCGCGCAACATCCCGCAGATGAGCGGGCTCAGGCCAACCTTCAGCGGATGCGCCCCGGTGAGCATCAGGAAAGTCCGCCCCGCCCGCCGCGCCGCCGCGATTCGCCGCGCCAGCTCGCGCAGGTCCGCCGCCGCTAGGGTCTCGGGCAGGGCAGCGATAAACTCGCGCATCGTGGCGCCCGCGCCCAGCGGACTCGCGAACTGCCGGCGATCGACCTTGCGCGACAACGAGGCCAGTGGCCGGGTGCGTGCGCGGGCCGGATTTACTGGGCTTATCGGATGGATAAAGAGCGGTTTCATGGGCGCCGCAGCGCGGGTCGGGCGCTATGGCGCCGCGTCCTTCGAGAGTGTAACGTACTTGATGCTTCGGCGGACTCCAACCGTGCGCGGCGCGGGAAGCGGTGCGTAGCGGGCTGGCTAAGGTCGGGACGAGCAGTGCGGGGATGCGGGAAATGGGAGAAACCAATACACGAACCGCGCCATTAACCATGCCACCGGCCATGCCACCAATCATGATTGATGGCGCCGGCCAGGGCGTCGTCAGCCCCCATTCTTCGATTCCTTCAGCCTTGCCGGAGCGGAAGATCGACCGCCGCCGCTTTTTGCGGATGGCCGGGATCGCCGCCGCAGCCACAGCGCTCGCGCCGGCGAGCGCGCTCGCGATGCTGAGCGCGCCGGTCACTCCGCGCCGGCTCAAGTTCTACAACCTGCATACGGGCGAGCAGCTCGACGTCGTCTACCACGAGAACGGCCGCTACGTTGCGCAAGCGCTCGCCGAGATCAACCACATCCTGCGCGACTT
>JAKAVN010000195.1 GCA_021827495.1 Deltaproteobacteria bacterium
TGCGGAAAAAGGATTTTTGACCCCTAACAACATTAATCCAAGACCCACTTTCATGATCGTAGTAATGCTTACCCTTCGCCGCAATCGTCTTTCGCCGGGTTTTTCCGCAACCTGTTAGAGAAATCCAAGGAAGATACCAATTTCTCAGCGCTCCTAAAGATGAAGATCTCGCGGCGAATCCACCAAAAGGAGCGGAATTTCGGCACGGCAGATTTATGACCCCCGACGGACGCACGATCATCGTTGATCGATTAACGCTCTTTAACGATGGGGTGGTGGCGGACAGTTCGACGTCTACCGATGATACGGACTTGTTCCTGGCTACCCTTGTCCAATGGGCAAAGAGTGCTATACCGAGAGCGGAAGCGGTCGGTACAACATATTATCTCAGTCAGCTTGAGATACGGATGGACCCGCCACTAGAGACCTACGCGCCAAGTTTTAGACCAATCGGAGAGAAACTTAGCGCCCGCCTTAGCAGCTATGGGATACATTGTCCGCGTTATGAAGTAACGGCTCTCAACTTGTATTTTGATCAGCTTGGAAAGGTAGGTCCGCAACCTGGTGTATTCTTCATCGACCGTAGGTTGAACATTCCATACAGCGAGAATGTTTGGTTTACCCAAGCGCCGCTCAAAACCGCGGATCACATCGAATTACTTCGGGAGTTATAGTCCTTGTAGGGGCTATTCCCAGCGTTTGCGCGCAGCCTTACGGGCGATTTCGCGGCGTTCTGAGGGCGTTAGTTTTTTGGCGCGAGACTATGCCGCCTCTCTTGCCTCCCAAGTATCCTAACTCGACCGCAGCGGGGTCTCGGCTGTCCGGTTCGGCATCTGCCGTCTGACCGTGGCGATATCTCCGATGAGCTTCGCTAAAGCAATCGGGTCGCGCGGGCGCTTCTTGCGGCGTTCGCCCATGCCCCCATTATCGCACAGGCGAAGCGAAGGTGCATCGTCCGATCAGGAGCGCTGGACTTCAAACTGACCCGCCACCCTCGTCCGCTGCCCAGTGGAATTTAATCTTGGTTTAGTAAATGCTTCTGCCCTAACCGGTTGCGATGGCAATGGGCGGGCGAGCTAATGAACAGCAACGTAGTGCCGATCTCGCGCGCACGGAGCGTGGCTCGCCGTCCGCCCGCACGCAGGCGCTTAAAGCCGGCCGTGCGTTTGAAGACCACTGCCGCCGTTGGGCCGGTCCCCGCAGTTGCGTCCCCGCTCCATACGCCCATCTGGCTTTCGATCATCGCGCTGATTGCGATGACGATGTGGCCCTCGTTGCTGGTCTGGCTGGTTCAGTTCGCGTACCGCGGGGCCGCGTGGTTACAGTCACCTTGAAGATCATGGCGGCCAAGGCGGGCGGCCATGTCTAATTGAGCGCAGCGGCGCCTGCGGCCCGCGCCTGGCCCGCGCCCGCCCGGCGACGGTTTGCGCGCGCTGCGCCGCTCTGTAATCTCTGTAATAAAGACTGGGAACCGCCACGGCCAGTCATGGGGCGCGCCGCAAGGTGCGCCGCACGCGGCGGCGGCAGCTCCGTCAAAGGAAAATTCCGGATGCAAGGCCTCCTCGACACGATCCAGCAATGGCATATCCACCCGGTCGCCGATCATTTCACGGTAGCGATCCTGATCGTCGCCGTTGCCGCCGACCTCGTGGCCAGCTTGTTCTCGACACGCCTGTGGCTGCGCTACGCCGCGCTGGCGCTGATGGTTGTCGGCGCGGGTGCCGCCTGGGGCTCCAACTTGACCGGCGGCTGGGAGGCCCATCGGGTACGGGACGCGGTCAAAGCCGCCGGCGGACTGCCGTACGACGTCCTTCAGCGTCATGTCTGGCTGGGCGATTGGCTGCCGTGGGTGTTCCTGGTCCTTGTCGTATGGCGGATCGGCGTCCAGCTCTTCGGCTTTATGGCCCGCACGCGCGCGCTCTATCTGCTCGCCGCCGTGCTCGCGGTGATCGTGTTGTCCTATCAGGGATACCTCGGCGGCGAGATGGTTTACGACTACGGCGTGGGCACCGCATTGTTCCCCGGCGCGACGCCGTCGCCGAGTCCACAGGCCGAAGCTACTGGGCCGGCTACGCCGATCCCGACGGTCTACGTACCCACCGCGACCGTGACGCCCGCGGCCGCCACGCCCACCGCTGCCTCAAGCGGCGCTGGCGCGACCGCGTCGGCCATGCCAACCGCCGCCGCCGCGCCTGCGGCGACACCTTCCGCCGCGCCGAGTGCTTCTCCACAACCGAGCGCTTCTCCGACCCCTGCTTCATCCGCTTCCAAAGCGGACGAGACCACGCCGTCGGTGGCGCCCGCCGTCTCTCCGGGAACAACAATTCGCCCGCCCGATCCGTATCCGGGGGCGGCCAGTCTCTAATCCGGCCGTTCGCCTTGGAGGCAAAGATGGAACGACGCAAGGTCGCAGTGGTAAGCGCCCTGTTCCGCTACCCGGTTAAATCGATGCTGGGCGAGAGTCCCGCCGAGCTGATGCTGACCACCAACGGCACGCCTGGCGATCGGGCCTGGGGCGTGCGCGAGGCCTCCGGCCGTGTCGCGACGGCCAAGAAATGGGCGAACCTGCTTGGCTTCCGCGCGAGCTACGATTCGCCACCCAAGGCGGACGAGCTTGCGCCGGTCACGATCGCCCTTCCCGGCGGCGGCAGTATCCACGCCGCCGATCCCGACGCCTCGGCGCGGCTCTCAGAAGTGCTTGGCCGCCCGGTGCGCCTTGAGTGGGCGAGGGCCGACGAGCATGCGCGCGGTGAGATCGACCCGCGCACGATTTTCGCCGACGTCCCGGTCGAGCAGCTTTTCCCCGGCCTGACCAGCGAGACCATGCCCGACACGTTCGGCCTGATGCGCGGCGCGTTTTTCGACGCAGCGCCGATTCACGTCCTCGCCAGCGGCTCGCTGGAGCATATGAAGCGGCTGTGCGGCGGCAACTCGATGCTCGACCCGCGCCGCTTCCGTCCCAATATTTTTGTCGACACCGGCGCCGCCGGCGCTGACGGTTTCGTCGAGGACGAATGGCTCGAAGGAACACTCGAAGTCGGCGAGACGGTGAAGATCACCGCGATGAAGCCGGCGCTGCGCTGCGTGATGACGACGCATGCGCAAAGCGGCCTGCCCCGCGACCTGTCGATCCTGCGCACTGCCGCGCAGCATCACAAGGCCACGCTCGGCGTTTTCGCCGCAATCGGCGCGCCTGGGATGGTGCGCGTCGGCGACCCGGTCTTTCTCACTAAATAGTGCCCCGGCCGCGCCTTTTCAGCAGGCAAGACCCCGGGCGGATGGCGGGCTGGGCCGAGGGGGCGCGGCCGTCCGTGCGCCGCGCTGTTCATGAAGCCGCGGAGCAGCGCTTGCGGCGCGCGTCCCGGCGGCAGACGATGTTGCTGGGCTCGGCCCGCAAGCCGAGCGCCCGCCCCGATGGTTCCACGCCGCTCAATCGTTTGCTCGCCGCGCGCCGCCGATCGTCTCGAGGCGGCGTCCCGATGGCTCCAGCAGTTTCAGCCCGACGCTGAGGTGATGGTGCTGGCGGCGCGCCAGCCGGCCGCCGACGACTTGGTGCGCGCTTTAAGCGCGCAGCGCGCGCGCTTCGGGATTCATCGGATGACCCCCGCCCGGCTGCTCGGCGCCTTGTGCGCCGAGCGGCTGTTCCGCGACGCCCTGGCGCCGGCCGCGGAACTCGGGGTCGAAGCCGTGGCCGCGCGCGCGATCCACAAGCTCGCCACCACCGGCGGCCTGGGCTATTTCGCTCCGGTTGCCGATCGTCCCGGATTTCCCGGCGCGCTCGCCCGCACGCTTATCGAGCTCCGCCTTGCCGGAATCGGCGCGGACAAGCTGGCAGCGCTCGACGCGATCGGCGCGCCGCTCGCCGCGATGCTGAGCCAGTTCGAGGCCGAGCTTCACGATGCGCGCCTGGCCGACCGCGCGGCGATGCTCACGCTGGCGGCCGCGATGGTGAAGGCCGACCCACCGCCGCGCCAGGCCGCGATGTCGATCCTGATGCTCGACGTCGCGGTCGCGTCGATGCTCGAGCGGGAGTTTTACGCGGCGCTCGCCGCCCGCGCGCCCGCGATATTCGCGACCGTGCCGCAGGGCGACACCATGACGCTGGAGATGCTCTGCGCGGCGCTCGGCGTGGCGGCGCCGCCGCCCGCACCGCGCGCCGCCGCCGGGAGCGCCGAATCGATCGCGCGGCTTCAGGATTATCTCTTCAGTGACGAGACTCCTCCCGCGCGCCAGCTCGACGACACGGTCGAGGTCGTCTCGGCGCCGGGCGAGATGCAGGAATGCGTCGAGGTCGCACGCCGGATTCTTGCCGAGGCGGCCCGCGGTGTCCCGTTCGACCGTATAGCGATCGCCCTGCACGCGCCCGGACGTTACGTGCCGTATCTCGAAGAGGCGCTCGACCGCGCCGGAATCCCGGCCTGCTTCGCGCGCGGCGCTATCCGGCCTGAGCCCGGCGGACGGGCCCTGCTCGCGCTGCTGGCCTGCGCGGCCGAGCGGCTTTCCGCGCGCCGCTACGCCGAGTATCTCTCGCTCGCGCAAGTACCGGACCCGGAGCGCGACGGCGCACAGCGCTTCGTCGCGCCAGATCTCGAACTTGCCGGCGCCGCGCCGCCTGCGGAGCCTGAATCCGCCACGCTCGCCGTGGGAGCCACCGGCGTCGATGCGGCCGACCCGCTGCCGGTGGTCGAAGGCACGTTGCGCGCGCCGTGGCGATGGGAGCGGTTGCTGGTTGACGCGGCGGTCATCGGGAGCCGCGAACGCTGGGAGCGGCGCCTTGGCGGGCTGGGCGCGGAGTTGGAACTCCAGCGCTCTGAGCTTAAGGGCGACGACGTTCGGGCGGCGGTTATCGACCGTCAAATCCTCGACCTCAAGCATCTGGCCGGCGTGGCGATGCCGCAAATTTCCGCGCTCGCCGCGCTGCCGGAGCGGGCGACGTGGGGCGAATGGCTCGGCCATCTGCGCGCGCTCACCACGCTCGCGGTGCGCGACTGCGCGCCGGTGCTCGCCGCGCTGGTCGAGCTCGAGCCGATGGCGCCGGTGGGACCGGCCGGTCTGGACGAAGTGCGCCAGGTGCTGGCCGCGCGGCTCGGCAGGCTCGAGGCGCCGGCGCCGCGCCGGCGCTACGGCGCGGTGATGGTTGCGCCCACGCACGATCTTCGCGGCCTGCTGTTCGACGTCGTGATCGTGCCGGGCCTGACCGAACGCGTCTTTCCCAAAAAGCTCATCGAGGACCCGATTCTGCCCGACGCGGCGCGCCTGCGCCTGGGCCGCCATCTCGAGCTCCAGCAAAACCGCGCCGCCGCCGAGCGCCTGGCCCTGCGCCTGGCCGCGGGCGCGGCGCGCCATCGCGTGCTCTTCTCTTTTCCGCGTGTCGACCTGGACCAGGGGCGGCCGCGCGTGCCCTCGTTCTATGCGC